>NZ_CP080467.1:2782500-3082500 GCF_022674245.1 Alicyclobacillus acidoterrestris | reverse complement strand
GGTTGGTAATAGGGTGACCGATGACTAAGTGTACCGGTTCCTCATGCGCAGCCAATCGCGATATCGCAACTAATCCCAATATGCGTGTATCGTCGATAGCCTTCGTCGCCATAAAGTTGCGGCGTCCGTCCCGTGACTCGTTCGCTATGTTTCCGACGTAATACCGTTTGCCGATATGTTCAACCTCCATATCATCTGGCGTGCGCTGATATTCTAGTTTGAGTGGGCGATATGTCCCTATGATGGCTGGAAACATCGCACATTTATCGTCGGTGTACGCTTTGACACTGTGACGCCCGACATCCAATCCGATTACCTTCAATGCGATTTCCTCCTTCGTGATTACCTAGTTCATACCTATACAGAGGACAAAATCGCAATACATTGTCCTTGTGTGATGCGCAAAATTATTTTTGCGCGGACATCCAATAAAGGTGCGTACAAGTTTCGCGTCGAAATAAGCCCTTATGGATACGATAACTCCACTTAAACGAATGTTAATGGAACGCGGATTGAAGAATAGATGGCTGGCCACGCAGATAGGGATGGATGAATCCAGCTTGAGTCTCATCGTTAATGGCAAACGCAAACCAACAATCGATACCGCCATACGCATCGCACGCGCACTCGACACAACGGTCGAAGATTTATGGTATTGGACGATAAGTAACGGCGGAGATACAGATTCGTAATCAACCAGTTAACAACGGGGAGAAGGATAAACAAAAACCCACCTAGATACGTTGTCCAGGTGGGTGTATACACTATTGCCACATCGCCGGTCGGCACAAGTGCTCGACACAGCGTATGCGAGAGGGTGGGTGAATGTTGCATGTACACGATTGTACAGATGAAATTTTATAAGCAAAATGTTTCAAGTATAATCAAATATCCATACGCATCGTCCTTCGGTGGTGCTTTTTATGCTTGTTTACCGGTTTAAGCAATTTATCTTCAGGCCACCCTTTGCGAGTTCTATAAAAAAGCACATTAGTCGGTATCCCAGTAATTTCTGACCATTCCCCTATAGACTTAGTTTCAGAGTTAATGGTCAAATAAATGGTTTTTCTCTTATTCCAATGTTGTTCTTTACGAGTTATCCATCTACAGTTACTTGGTTCGTAGTTACCGTTCACGTCTATTCTGTCGAGCGTTAAATTATCGGCATACCCATTGTTGAGCGCCCAATCAACGAACGAATCTATGTTCTCCATCCAATCGTTACATACGCGTATTCCTCTTCCACCATAGTCGGCAAAATCTTTGTCGTTTGGGTTTAAACAACGCCTCTTAGCCATATACAAAATGTTTACAAGTCGCTCCCTTCTCTTGTCTAAATACATATTACATTCCTCCGAAAAAAGCATCTGTCCATGGTTCAACCTCAACCACACATTCACGCAACCGTTCGGCCAGTTCAGTGATTTCGTGTTGTGCACCTCGACCTTTTCGACGTTTGCTATAAAAATCGAGCAAAGCGCGTAGATTAGCAGTCATCGTCAAGTTTGTTGCGGTTGCGTTGGGCAATATTGCGCGTGCATCTTCTGATGGAATGCCGTAATGCCGTAACATATCGTACACTTGCTGCAACCTTTTCATTGTTTCAACGAATATGTCGAGAGCCGCAGAATTGTTGATGGTTTCCGGCACAACATAATCGAATCCACCTGACTTATCACCGCTACCCAATTTCACGTACCGTTGCGACTGTACACTGAAACTAAATCCGACACGATGACGCGTAAGTTGGGCGAGTAGGGCACGTGATACACCTTCTACGGCAAATGTGAAGGTAATATGCTCCATGGTGGAAGTGTGTTTAGATGCAACAATTTGACGAAATAGCCGATCTGCATCCGTACCCGTACCACCATCAGTTGCTTGTTTGCCGAAATATTTATCACCTTCAACCTCTACAATTTCAGATGGTTTGAGTGGGGAATAGCATGTACGAATAGCTGATAATGCAACCGCCTGTCCATGTGTTGCATCAATTGGTGGTGCAACATATGCATCGAATGGTTCGTCACACATAAACAATTTATCCCGCATTTGTTCAGTCAATTGCGTATGTGCTAATAGCGTAACCGACATCGTTGTTTCAGCCATTATCCAATCATCTCCATCAACTTGTCATAACATGCTTTAATCACACGGGCATCATACAGTGCGTTGTGTTTGCGTCCATAATCATCTACACCAGCAAACTCTTCGCGACTAATATCGGGATCAACACCAGCAACTTTAAACAGCGTGCAAATGTCAAACGGTATGTAATAAACATTGGATGGTATGTTGAACGCATGTCCGAATATATCGTTGAATAACACCCAATCGTACGACAGACAATCTGACCACATCTCGACAGCATCAAATTGGGATAGCCATTCCTGTAGCCAATAATTGAGTGCTGATTTACTACCATGTATATTCCAATGTTCACCTTGGTCATCTAGCTGTAGTGATTGATTGGTGAGTGTTAAATTCGCAATCACATTTTTGCGCAGCCAATCGTCCACTTGTGACTCATCGTAATCGGTTAATTCCGCATAAAATGAACGCCCGTCTTCAGCAACCAATCCGATGCTAATTAACGTTGTGTTCTTACGCAGCCCAGTGAACTCTGTATCGAAAAACACCTTCATCGTTCATCCTCCTCACGGTAACCCGTATTGCCAGGTGTATTCGGATGAACATCCGTCACACCCGTCCACCAATCATCACATGTAACCGTTGGGCCAAACCATCGATCTCCTGGATAAACAGGTGCAGTCGGCGGATACAGTGGTAATGTAGGTTGCGTCGGCAATGGCTTCCCACAGTGCGGACAGTAATTATACAATTTATATCACCTCACTTATTTGTGTTCCGTCGAATATCCATCAACAAAGTGACTATCCAAGCGCACATAATCGCGAATAGCACGTATATAATGTTGTTCGATGAAATCCACATTGCTAATCCCCATGCCGCTGGCAAAATCATATCGGTTAACACACTTAACAACTTCATTTACCACATCAACCCCAATCCATATGTCCAAAATTCCACCTTAATCAATCTAAGCCCAAATGTAATCCCGAACGCTATGTAAACATCACGGTCAACGAATACGCGCAAACGTCCATATGTACGATTGAACAGTGTGCGATACATATCCTCATTCCTCTCGTTTGCGGAATGGTTCGATGAATAGCCAATTGATAAATTTGTACGCACCGATGATTATTACTACAACAGCAACCAACATTATCATCGCTTCAACGGTAATAGATAGCCAGTTATAGTTTGATAATAACCATGCAAGTCCGAATATCGCCGTTGTAAATGCCGATGCAATTATGGCTATCACGCACGCGTCCTTTAACCGTTCTAGAAATTCATTCACTCGCATCACCAACCAATTCTTCAATCCAATTTATCCATTGGTCATCCTCAACGTGAAATATGTTGTCCCATCGTTCTACGTCAGCTATGTAATATACGAGTTGTCCAAATTGCAAATCAGGGTGCATATGCCACAAATGGTTTAACGCGTCGGTGATACGATTGATGCGTGATAGGTCAGATTTCATATGTACATCTCCTCTCAACTAATGCCGATATATCGACGATGTGCTTTGCTCATATAATCCTTACTCATCTCACGTGCCCATTCACGTATATGTGGTGGTACACGTGCATCGATTTCAATCAGCGTTCCATATGTACGCTCAAACTCATCTCGTGTGGCTATGCCGTGTACAGTACGAATATGATTTAGTGATATGAAATCGCCAGCATATCCACATGCAGGACAACGTTGTAGAGTAGGGCGTACGAATTGATTAGTCATGCAAGTCACCACCATTCGGTTTATAAATGTCAACTGGTTTGCCGCATTTCCGTGCAATATCAATCGTATGTTTAGTTCCCTTGCTTTTACCGTCCCAAAATGCAACAACCTTGTCTGCGTAGTTCACAATATCTACATTTCTTCGATACCCAGCCGATTTTCCGTATTTATCCCAATCGGCGTGGAATACCTTGACTGTCATCCCGCGTTGACGCGCAAACGTTTCAGCGTATGAATCAACTCCTCGTGCGCCACCTGATACAACAACGTCTTCAATGGGGAGTGAATTAATGTACCAAAAAATATCATCTTGGTTAGGATAGTTTCGCGAACCGACAATGGCGATATTCATTCAACCACACCATCCCATCGTTCAAATTGTGTGATGCCATCGTTGTGTGCTTGTTGGGAACGTAATTGATTGACCATCATTTGCTCATATCCACGCACTGCTAACTTTGCAAACTCGACGTATCGACCAGTCCATTCATTGCGCTTATCCCATCCAGTATGCGTCCTATATACCAACTTCCATTTTAGGAATCGAGAATTACGCTTGACGTAGACACGTGCGACAAGGTTGTAGAGTCTGGCGGTAACATACTTGTCTTCCAGGTCTACGTAATACTCACCAACAATGGTGGTAACAGGATACTTGGATAACTTAACGGGTTCCATTATTATCACCGTCGCTTCCTTGGTTATAATTTGTGCGATTTTCGGATCAATGCGCAATCTATACACACACCGTTATGTACGATGGTTTTTTCGCCACATTTGCAACATGCAGTAGTTGATGTCTGTTCGCCACCGTCCACATCACCATCAAGTCTGACCAATTGCAATGCCCATTCGTCGGCGGAGTAGATGGTGTATTCATAATCATACTCACTCCACAATTTAACTATTTCATCAAATGAATCCCACTCAGATCTAAGCGTGCCATCGCGTAAGAATAACAAGCCTTTTGTGCCGCGTTTTGTCGATATGCACATAATTGGCTCGCCAGTAAACCATACAATTACATCACCAGCACGGAGCGTGCGATTCAGCGATTGGTTAGGTGTGATTAGTTGCATTGATTATTCATCCCCTTTGCGGTATAGGCTTCGGCATATGATAGGAAGATGTCATATGATCCATATATGCGTTCGCCAATTACATATACCAGTATGTCGTCGTCGGGAATATTGGCTACGCGGTCAATTATGACTTCGACAACTTCGCCAGAATCAATGGTATAAACTTTGTCACCAATTTCAAACATTATTCACGGCCTCCATATAATCTATTGAGGTAACATCAATTGATATATGTACCACGTTGGATTGTGCAATTCTTGATAAATATTGATTCCGTTGATTATCAACACCACAGCGCCAGCAAACGCAAATAACAATAACACGCCATGGTATACTTGGCGACAATCGAATCAATGATGGAGATATTCATGTGATTACTCATTAGTCAATTCAGATTCCAGATATGCTATGGTGCTTTCGATATTATCCAAATTATCCATTGCCTGTTTCAAATCGCGACGCAATAGTTCAGCACGTGTACGATAAATCATTTCAGAGGTCACATAATATTCTCCATCATCAGTAGAAATCCCATATTCGTAATATCTATTGAATTTATCAATCAGATTCTTTACGGTGACAGTTCCGTACAATTTAATTTCATAGTCGTCGTCCAAACGGAACACAAACCATACTGTTTCGCCTAATTGTGGTTTATACAAGTGGGCACCTCCTATGTGATACAATACCATAATTATACTGATAACCATCCGATCACAGTGAACGCAACAGCCACAGCCAACCAAATCAATATGCCGAGGATAGTGGTCCCTCCTTTAACAACTGTACATAATACCCGTAATCTCCATCATGTGTAGTGGAGTATGTACATGCGTCCAGACGGATATGGTCGGTTGAAACAAACCGCTTGAAATAATCCAACTTACGCAGCGACGCATCTGATAACTCGGCATAACACTGCGCAAAGTAATCACGGCAATTGTGTGCGCGTACATATGCGTAAATTTCGCGACCGAACCAATGTCGATTAAGCACGTATTCAATCCACACTAGCCCTTGGTACACGGAACGTGGAGTGGATTTGTTTGCGCCGTAATCGTGAACAATACAGTGATAACCGAGTGCAAGGGACATGAGGAAATTATAGTCCAGTTCGCGAATAATATAGTCCCATCGATGTTGTTCGCAAGCTGTCGACTGGATACGGATAAACGCATAGTCGGAGTTGAGCGATGGGATAGCTTCGATCCCATTGGTGAGATTGATAAAGTGCTTATCCAGTTCAATCACCCCCTTTCAACTTTATATCAATTATATCATATAAATCACATATACGGTTGAATGTATGTAGTATTTTCATTAGCCAATGATTGATATGTATTAGTCTCTTCAAGCATATGTACCAGTTCTCGTCCAATGGCCTCAATCACAGGAACAGTTACCGCATTTCCTGCTAACTTATACAATTGTGTATCGCTAATGCCATCCGACTTCAATTTATAATAGTAGTCATCAGGGAACCCTTGTAGACGAAAACATTCAAGTGGTGTCAGTTTACGGATGCGATATGTAGGCTTAATAACCAACCATTGTTCAACCGTTTGTGTCGATGTCAATGTATTCGCCACCTCATCATCTCTTTCAACCAATTCTTTACCACGACGAGGAGAAAAGTCACGTCCATATTTTTCACGATACTCACGCCGAATTTGTTTTGCTTCATCGGTACGACGTTCGGTTAATGCGCGCACCTCAATTACTGCGTTCTGCATCTGATTTCGATTCAGACCACGCCAATCCGATGCGTTAAGTGTGTGTGCCACATCAAGTTCTTTACCGATGCCAGTTTGCCGACTATATTCGACGACCGCTGTTCGTGCGCCATGATTATCGATACCCTTATGATAGTTGGCGTCAACACATGTCGATAACCCATCCATACGTTCGCGTAATTCACCATGATCTTGAACTACAATCTTCGGCTCCCGATTACCACCGCCCATCGTGGTTAATGTGAGGGAAATGCCTAGGGATGAATAGACTCGACGCGTACAATCTGCACCTTTGACATCAAGCATACCAACCATTTGCATATCACTTTGTTGATAATATGTATCGTTCAACTGCTCTAACAACTTCGCTGCTTTCTCATCGCTTATGTAATATTTCTCGTCAACGTTATCTTCGAGTATATCGAGTAGGCGAGTGGTTACAATGTTGTTAGTGGGATATGGGAAGTTGAACGTTCGTAACCCCATATCAGCCAATTTACGTTTAGCCTTAGTTACGACATCATTACCAGGTGGAATATCCCACGGCACATGTTCATCAGTTCGTTTGCCAATGATAAAAATACGTTCGCGATTCTGTGGCACACCGAAGTATTTGCTATTCAACACGGCGAAATCCACAGCATACCCGATGTCGTTGAGCACGAACAACATAGTCTCCAACGTTTTACCTTTATCATGTGAGATTAAACCTTTCACATTTTCCATGAACACGAATGACGGTTGCTTGACTGATGCGATACGCGCTGCTTCGAAAAACAGTGTACCACGTGCATCATCAAATCCAAGACGCTTACCGGCGACGGAGAATGATTGACAGGGAAAACCTCCCACAAGTATGTCGTGGTCAGGTACGAGTGATGCATCAATTTGTGTGACATCACCAGCCGTTTCGTGACCATACAACAACTTATACGCACGATTAGCATACTTGTCGATTTCCGATGCAAGCACACATTCGCCACCGAGACGATTAAGTGCTGTCTCGAAACCGCCGATGCCACTGAACAGTGACACATATTTAAACTTGGGCAATACTATAACACCTCCTATGTGTTTATATCAATTGTATGATATAAAGTTGGGTGCGTCAATAGTATAAAGCGAGGTTTCCGAAAAAATATTATAATAAAAATTTGGACGGTGAATAATCAACCGAGGTTGGTGATGAGAGGCGCGTATAAGTTTGACGTGCTTTAGTATGCTAAAGCGATGTTTTCCAAAATACATATTATCGAGCTTTTAGGCTTGTCTGCGAAATTTAAACGAAATAACAATTATTACCAGAAGTTTGACCCCCACTACACTAAATGTGAGTAACTATAACGAACGTATGTTCTGTTGGACACACTTTTTGTCGCACTTATATAGGAAGAAACTCGTCATTTTTCGCATCGAGACCCCTGAATATGTCCACTTTTGTACGGCTTTTCTACTTCGTTAAAATACGATACAGCGAAGTTGGTGCCATTTCTCACTTTTTACTTGACAAATGTACGCACGTATGCTGCCTTGTATGTGTACGATGCCGGTGTGGTTGACTATTACACATTGCTATCCCATTGCGGTGTGGTGCGAGGTTTTGACGAAACGAGGGCTGGCGCGCGCGGGAGCTAGACTTTTTTCACCTTTTACACACTCATCATCACACTATGATTTACGCCACATACACTATACACAGGGTGAATGAGGCCATAGAGGGGGATACCTTGACGCCTGGTAAGCGTGAGGATTCGTGGCGGGGTAGGGGGTGATATACGCAACAAAAAAACCACTGGCTATTGTACCAGCGGTATTGATTAAAAATCAGTCACCCATGTGTATTTCTTCTTGAGTGAATTTCATCAACAATTCGCCAGCCTGTTACTCCAACGCTCTAATCATGCGTATTGCCATTTGTTCGACTGTCAATTTTGTATCGTCACGGTCGAATAATTCGAGATACTCGATTTTCAGGTTTTCTGCGTTCATCTCGTACGGATACGCCGAATTAAGTTTCAATAGTGCGCGTTCGATTAATTGTTGTTCCATCGTTCATCGCCTCCATTTGTTGTTACCATTGTATCAATTATATCAGCATCTGTCAACATTTTATATCATACAAAAGGCCACCAGCCGTAGCCGGTGACCGTATAGGTATCGTCTTATTGTATCTGTGGCAATTTAGCCATGCCACACAGTGTATCCATATCCACTCGTTCCAACGCTGCATCCATCGTCATGTTCCGTTTAGCCAGCCACTTGTTTAACTCGCCCGTAATATCGTCGTTACTCATATACTCTACCTGCATCGCCTCTAGTTGTTCCCATACTTTACTGTACCGTGTGATATCACCAGCTGCATAATATACGCCATTTCCTACACTTTCGCCTTCCCATACGATATCGCCAGGTAGTGGACGTTGCGCACATACAACTGTATAGGCGTCTTTTGCCACACCTTCGGGACGGCTGCTCTCGTGTGCTCGAACTGTCTCCATCGATGTTACTTGTTCGATTACATCTTCTTCAAACGGTACGATCATATCGTGGAAATCGAAGTCAACCATGTCGCAGTATGCCATTGCCTCTTCGTATGTCTCGAATGCTCGGTTGCCAACTGTGTATTTCATCATGTTTATCATCCTCCGTGTCTGTTGCTCTTTCTGTGTTCATTATATCAATTCAACTATACAGTATCAATGGTTTATACAATATAAAACACGGCAAATAGGCCATCGATTTTACCCGATGACCGTTGTATCATCATATACGCGTTGTACATTACATCACAGCCACAATTGTCTTAAATCCGCGTTCGATAGCAGCCACAACAGCCTCATCACGTGTATCGCGTACCGTATCAGCATATGCGCCGTTGCTATCAAAGAAGGATACCTGCCATACACCAATTGTTTTACTGCAACGGTGTACGATAGCCATACGTCCTTTTGCATCAACTAATTGAAGCGACTCAGCATCGGAAGGTAACGCGGCCACGAACAACTTAATTGCGTCTGTCTCGTACATAAATTTTTTCCCATCCGAGGTGTACATTTCACTTTCGTCGAGTAGAAACATGAAGCAGTCGCCATATTCGGCGATCATTTGTTGTTCATGTGTTAACTCTTCGAGTGTCATATACATTCGCGTCGCCTCCGTGTTTTGCTTTCTGATAATACTATATCACATATACAATCACATACGCAACAACAAATGTATATAAATGATATACACAACAAAACCACCTACCGAAGCAGGTGGCTGTTATATCGTTTTTATCGTTCTAGCGTCAAACCATTATATGTGATTTCTATGAACAATGTTTTTACATATTCTTTAGCCATTTGGCCGATTGTCATAGCGTCCAACATCGGGAATTTTTCAGCCATAAGCGGTGCGATTTTGTTTGTCATATCTTGAGCTAATTCGGTGATGTTACCACCTGCTTGAATGTACTGTGCTAACGTTTCCTTGTTGATCTTCATCTTCCATCAACCTCCGCTTGTGTTGTTCTTCATGTATTTATTATATCATCTATATCATCGAGTATGCAATATCGAATTTAAATAAATGATATACACAACAAAAACCACCTATCACTATGATAGGTGGCGGATTACCGTGTATTATCGATGCGGATCAGAATGTGTACACCAATTCGCCTTGTATTTGCTGTAAAACCGGCTGATACGATTCATACATCAATTGCTCATTAACACCTGTGTCTACCCAACCTTTGTAAATTTTCAACTCGCTATCCTTGTCATATGTGTGCTTAAATCCACTGCGTTTTCCTTTCGGTTTGTGGATGACAATAACACGATCATGTTCCTCTGTAACGCTAATAATATTCGTTTTCATTTCGTACATAATACCCACCGAGTTGAACGCTACAATTGTGTATTTACCTGTCATCCCTCATCGCTCCTCGTTCCTTTTGATACGATTATATCATCTATACCATGTACGTCAAGCGGTTTACATGATATAATTTAATCAAAGAGGAGGTATGCATATGACAACTATACGCGTAGTTGACGCTTTGCCAGGTGCAGGTAAGACATCGGCAGCCATCAACATGATCAACGAAGATATGGATGAATTCGGTGATAGTGCCAACAATTATGTGTACATAACGCCGTATCTTGATGAAGTTGATCGCATCAAACAATCTACCCACCGTAAATTTTACTCGCCAACGTTCCAAACTGTAAAAGGTGAGACATTCACCAAATTCGACTCATTTCATGCTCTATTGGCAGACGGTAAGTGTATCGCATCAACACACGCACTGTTTCAGCGCGCGAATGACGAAACAAGGGAACTGATTCAGAATGGAAATTACGTTCTGATATTAGATGAAGTTATGGATGTAATTGAACAGTTGGAGGTGAAAAAGAACGACATCGATTTATTATTCGAAAACGGTCTAATCAGTGTTGATGATGATGGATTTATCACTTGGAATAAAGACAAAATGAACTACGAAACGCGTTACGATGACATACGCGATATGGCACTTAATCACACATTGATTTACTACCGTGACACTATACTGGTATGGGCATTCCCAGCAGACATATTCCGTGCCTTCAAACAAGTATACATATTGACATACCGATTCAGTGGACAAATTCAAGCATATTATTATGACTTGTTCAATGTTTCTTATGAAATGTGGCACGCCGAAATAGTCAATGGTCGTTATTCATTCGTTCCTGGCCCCGCCGATGAGTCACATACGCGTGCGAAGCTACAACAATTAATCAACATATATGATGGTAAATTGAACGATATAGGCGACGCAGATTACAGCTTATCGAGCACGTGGTATGATAAACGCAGCGCACTAGTAATCCGTCAACTTAAAAATAACATCAGCAACTACCTGCGCAATATTGTTAAATCCAAATCATCCGATGCCATGTGGACAACATTTATCAAGCATCGTAATAAGTTAAAAGGGGAAGGATTTGCCCGTGCGTTTGTTCCATGTACAGCACGTGCTACAAATGACTATCGAGATCGTTCAAATGTCGTATATGCTGTAAATCGCTACGTTAACCCAATTGTATATGGCTTCTTCCATGACAAGGGTATAACGGTTGACCAGGATGAATATTTTTTGGCGGAAATGATACAGTGGTTATTCCGTTCAGCAATACGCGACGGCAAGCCGATTAATTTATACATACCATCGAAACGCGCTCGCACATTGTTGGTGAATTGGTTATCAGATCATACCCGATAAAATTGCGTAAAAATGGCTCAACCACGCGGTTTATAGGGTGTTACCCTTAAAGAGAGACTATATTATATAAAAGTGTTGATCCGCGTTGATACAATTGATATAATACAAACGGGAGGCGGTAACAATGGAACGTACAGTAATCGACGCTATCAATGCTTATCCATGTCACGCACAGGAAGCACTCGCTAATGTTTATCGCAGCAAAGTGTTTGTTGTATCAATGGCAAATGGTGCAATCGTTAAATTTGCCAAGACTCGTCGTGGTGCAGAAGGGTACGTAAAACGTCACAGCACAGCATACTATGACGAGTACACGCAATCCATGGTTTCGACCAGTTACGATATCACCGAAGTGGCTGCCAGTGAAATTGTTGATCCGACCACATCAATCAGCGTATGGTATAACTGGCTGAAGGATGTAAATGGTCACGATTACATGTACAACAATGTACTAGCGACAGCGAAACACATAGGTGTAAGCGAAGCAGTTATGGCATATGTGGCCAACACAATCAACGAAATGAAACGTGGCGAATGGTTGACCGTTATCGACGCATACGAATCCGCATTGGTTGTTGAGAAGCCATCTCTAGACGTTGCCGAAGTAACCGCACCAACACACGACGTTACATATACGCCAGTATCCAACGTCATCGACTTCACAGCACGAAAACGACAACGTGAACAGGACGCCGAGCACAACGCATATATCGACTATTTTATCAACGTCATCCTGCCGAAATTAGACTTTAACGACTTGCAACGGTTGATTGCATCTGATGGCGACATGGGCAACGAGTTGATGCGGATTATGTTGGCTAAGTCGCTGGAGGAGATGAGGAGGTGACGCATATGTCCACCGTACCACCGTTTGAAGAGTGTCAACGCCGTTTTGTATTGTATTGCATCGCGCATGGTTTACAGCCTGGTGACGAGTGGAAACCATATAAATACATGGCATGGATATGCAAAATGGAAAGAGAATATAAAATCTCACGTGGTATACAAGGTAGATGGACACCAATCGATGATCAAGATGATTTTACGCTGTATATCGAGCAACATGTCCGCCAAAATTGATTGTATGGAGTGAATAAGTCTGTGCGGAAATTGTATGTCATTTACAGGGAATATGGGAAAGTGTGGTTTTTAACTGAAAGCGAATCATGGCACGAGGAACTAGCATACGCAAAACTTTATGAAAATATCACCGAAGCTTTACAGGATAGTGGGGAAATCGAAGATAGTAGAGTAGGAGAAGTGACGATGACATTTCACTTAACCCCATCACCAATGCACATACACGTATAGATGTGTTGTCATGGGATATTGTATCAATTAAGGAGGTGCGGTAGATGCGACTGATAGTGAACGTACTATATGACAATGGCATAGAACGTGAATATGAAAATTTAGTAGACAAAGCATTTAGAGAAAATATACACGCTTCAATCACTATACACGACTCTCACCATTGTCGAGTGATAAACGTATCCAAGGTGTCCGACATCCACTTTTATAAAACGATATAGCTGCTACGGCATTTTATATCAACAATCATATTGACTTCGTTCGTTTTATATAATATAATCATATCAACAAATCACACCGATGACGCCGATTGGCTGAGGTAACAACGGGAGGTACATATTATACACACACATCCGGCTATCACAATGGTCGCACTGGTGCAATTGTGCACATCGATGGCCACGAGTACGCGTTTGAACGTGGTGAGTATACGCTGTCACCGGTGAATATGTCAAACAATGGAAAATAGATTACGGAAACGGGTATCACGGATACTTAAACGTGAAGGTGTTTGCGGAAAACTAATCTCGGCGGGAACATTTAGGCGTCATGATGATTATGGATATTGGTTTGTAATGGATGACGGCAAGCGTGGCGAAATCATGATTAGCGATAGATGTGCAATTGTATTTAATTAAGGAGGTGTCGTGCTGATGTATGGTAAAAATGTCACACTAAAATGTGATTCATTTACGATTACTGTTTTCGTTTTGTGCAGTCCTTATGACACTAATGAGGATGTGATTGAACGCGCAAAACTTATTGTGGAGAATAGAATACGAACGACGGAAGGAAGCGTGTTATGATTTCATTCATCGTCAACGCAGCCATTAACATTTACGCAGCTGTATACAACGCATTATCGTCGCTCCTATGGCCACTTAATTGGCGTATTTGGTGGGCAATTGCGGCTCACACACATCAACGTACTGATTTGGTCGAATCTGCATATAATATTGTGTTGTGGGAAATGTGCGCTATTGTCGTATTGATTGCATTGGCCGCATACATTGTGGTTCGACGGGTAAGGTGATTCAAATTAATGACGTGGCGGAATTTTATGTCGGTAAGGATAAAGTAGTCTTATGTGCCAATTGTCGCATGAAATTTTTCGGTAAGAAAAGTAAGTAGAATTCGAGTTTATGGAAAGGCGATGACGTGTGAAGAATAAGAAGTATTACAATGCAGGCGGTGCGTTAGGTGTTATAGGAGTAGAAACAGCACACACCGATGGTGACTATACATTTTTGCCAGACCATGTAATGTCTAATCCTTGGATACGAACAGAAGATTTATACGACACCTACGAAGAAGCAAAGAACAATCCAGTAGCAAGGTTCTCAGAATGAAATGCAAGTTCCATGCGAGGGGAAATGTAAATGAAAACATATATAGTTGAAATCCCATTAACGGGATATGTATCAGTAGAGGTTGAAGCAGAATCAGAACAAGAAGCGATTGATCGAGCGTTTGAAGAGGCACAATTAGAGCATATCGAAGAATGGGATCTACATCGTCAAATAGTTAGAGGAAATGTGTTTAGCGGTTTGCGAAATGAAATTCATGTTGAAGAAATTGATGATGACGACGAAGATTGAACGAAACGAGACTTTCGTAGGAGTGATGCCGTTGGTAACGATTATAGTACCAAAGACGGTTTCCTTTAGTGAATGTTATGAACCTACATTATATGAAAAATTAAAAAGGAGAAGGGAAGGCATTAAACAGATTGTCAAATATTTAAGAGAACGAAAAAGTTCTCATGGTGACGTGTCTTTTACGCAAACAAAAGAGGAATTAAAGGTCTCAATATACCATAATGAGACTTGTGAACAAGCAAAAGAAATCCGTTCGAATATTCTTAGAATCAAATTTAAATATTGGCAATTAAGGCAAAACTTCATATAGGAGTGATGGATATGGATGAGATAGATCTGAACAAAGTTGAAGGTTTAATTGAAGAGCTATATTCCAAGAATCATCATGACGCACAGCTTAGTTACGAGGATGCACAGCGTATTTTGAGTTCGGCTTCACAATTAGTTAAAAAAATTAAAGAACTAAGAGAAAAAATAAACAAAAACATAGGAGGTTAAATAATGAACGATAAAGAAAAGACGTTGTTGCTAGAATTGATTCTGAGAGACATTAGAGCGAATTGGGCATTTGACCTAGAAAAACGTGTGAACGTTGCGTTGAATTTAGCAACAGAGTTGAAGCTAGAAAAACACATTGAACTGATTGCTGATTTCCAACAGACGATGGGTTCCAACTGGTGCGATGGGCGTCATTTTAGAACAAGCGTTGAATACGGTGGCTATGAAGGCATGAGTTCTATGCATAACTTGGAGTACACCTACAATGACAAAAGTGAAGAATTTAAAGCTATGGCATATGAGTATATTACTTACCCTGAGTACGCATTTGAAGATTGGGAACAAATACAAAACACACTTTTATAAGAAGTGATGGGCATCATGAGAAAATATTGGAGGTAGATTAAATTGACAGAGGTTTATATGTCGCCAGAAACCTATTTAATTTATTTGCAGGAAGGTTGGTGGATTATTACAGCAAGTAAATACCCTTGTGGGGAAACTATTGTCCCCGTTGCAATAGATGATGAAAAACTTGAAGATGTTTCGTTTGGGCAAGATTTGGTGGCGGTATTTAAAGACTTGAAATACTATTCACCTTCAGCGTTCAAGGAATAAAACAAGATTTGATATGGGGTGACAGTATGGCTAAAAAGTCGAAGAATCACGACAATGCAGTTAAAAATGCTTATACTTTTCGAAAGCTATTAGAAGAAGAGAGGAACGCAGAATTAGCGTCCAAAGTTGAGGAAACGTACAAAGAACTATGGTGTGAGTGTCTTAATGAGAAAGCGCCTTGGACTTGAATAAAATCAAGAGTCTCATTGGAGGTTTGTAAAAAATGAATGCAAAACAGTTTTATGAACTAGTTCAATCTGGAACACGCCCAGTGATTGAAATTACGCAGGAATATGATGAGGGTGCAGACATTGGAATGCGTATGAGAGCATTATCGATCTCAATAGACGACCCCGAAAGTCAATACGCTTGCTACATTATAAAATGCGATTTAAAAGAATTTGAGAATTACAACGAACCATTTGAAAAGGCAAACTGGTATGACAAGAACGGACAACCAACGTTAAAATGGAGAGAAACGGGTTTTTATCCTCGAGATGGAATTACAGAGTTGTATCTTAATGTGAATGATGTTGATGATATTGAAAGTGCATTATTTAAAGTGGTTGAAGAAAATACAATTTACAACGAATATGTACAGAGTGAAAGCAAATTGCCGTATGTTGTGTGGTTAGAGGATAGAGTGAAGTTGTTACAATTTTGTTGTAGAGAATTGGAACATAAGCAATTAAAAACAAAGGTTCTTTAAGGAGGCTAACAAAATGATTAATCCGTCCGAATGTAGTAAGCATATTATACTATTGTGCAAGGGGCACCATAAATTCGAGGATAATTTAACTGCGGTCAAGCACTTTATTGCTGAATGGTGCGATTTAGAAGTTAGTCAAGTATGTAGTTCGACTGTATATGAACTTGTATTAGACGCGATGTGTGAAATTGTTGATAAACAAAAGATTAAGCATTTCATCAGAGATATTTTCAGGTTTCAAGAAAGTGTTCATTGCGAAGACGTAATTAGGCATATGATGGCTGTGATTGCAACTACGAAAGTTAAAGACGAACAGAAAATATTGATTAACCTGGATGTTGACGATAAAATTGTCCAGCGTATGTTGGAGAGAGCAATGAAATCACAGCAGACCCTCAGTTTAGAACCAACTGAAGGACAAAAACAATGGATGAGATTGATGAGTAAGTGAGTATTGATTCCCCTTCCGACAAGTGGTAAATTACGCTTGCAACTAATACTAAGGGTGATGATATGAGCAATCTTCAATCAGAAATAGAAGCATTGAAAGATGAGATAGCCGAACTCAAAAAGAGTGATAGACGTAAGAATAAAAGTATCATGGAGAGTACGGCTTTGGGTACAATCTTTGTCATCGTATTGGCGTTAATTATTGGTTGTGCTGGTGGATATGCCATTGGTAAAGACGTGAATCAACAACGCTCGGTCACTTTAAACTTGCAATGAGATATTTGCCTCCGGCCACCATCAACACAGGTGGCTATATTTGCGTCCACATTTTCGTCACAAATTTTATATTATAAACCGTCTTTGTATGATATATAATAAGAGTGTACAATACGAAACAAAGGGTGATTGATATGACATACGTCGAACGTTGGTATGCAACGCTAACTCCGCAGGCTAAACTAAAATTTGCAGCTTTGACCGCACTATACGGTCAGGAACGGATTGCCGATGCATTGTGCGACATCAATGACATTGATCAATTGTTCGATCTAATTGCACAACGTGTGTATGGAGCAAATTGATAATTTAACGTATGCGCAAAGTTTTTACATATCATAGTTGATTTATATAATATAGTGTAGTATAATGATCCGTGTTGAGGCGATGACGTACGATTCGTACAGAGTCACAACAAATAACTTGAAAGGTGGCAATGATCATGGAGCAGGTAACGAATCGTTTCAATGCACGCGAAGCATCCCGCGCTATGGGAGCCGCAAGTGTAGAAAAGGTTATGTGGGGACACGATGAAATTTCGCATGTCTGTTTTACAGGCGGTACACGAGCACGAATGGCCATGATACATCTACATAAACACGATGATGGAACAATGTATGGTATGTGTCCTGATTGCAAACGTTTTGTGTATGCAAATCCACGTAAGATGGTCGGTAAAGGGTATAAATCATTTGATACACGCACACAACAGCAGCCACAACGCCGATATGCGATGGCACAGTGAGGAGGATGTATTGTGACAATGGCACCAGAGGAATTTAAAAATAAAATGCAGGAAATCGCCGATATCATGGATGAAGAAATATCACATCCTCAAGCAGACGATTTGATGTGCGAAGTGTTGGATTCATTGGGATATGGAGAGGGTATAAGTATATTTGTGAAGATGCCGAAATGGTACAAATAAATAGTCGACACACCCGCATCAATGACGCACACACGGCACCTGGTTACGGGTGCTTTTTTATTTTCATCTTGAAAAGTGTATTGCATAATTATTTTGATAAATGTTATACTTAAATCAAGAAAGGAGAGGGTTCTGATGGTACAAAGCGCATTCGAACTTGGAAACGTAAAGTTGGAGGTGTTCGGGTTTGACACAAGGAATGAGGAAATAATCGATATCGCCAACATTGAAGAATTGGTGGAGAACGTGTTTGTGTCCGTCCGCGTAGATGGTGATTGGATTGATGCGGGTACACTGGATTGCTTCGACACGGACAACATGACATCGGATGAAGTTGTGGCACTCGAAAACTCTGACCTAGGCATACAGTCTTGGTTGGAATCCTTGATGAGTACAATCGAAGACTTGCGTAAAGAGCGTGATGAGCAGGAAGCACTACAGGAGTTGTATCAAGATGAGGCTGAAGAATCCTTTGACCGTGAGGACGCCCGTATTCATGCGCTAAATACCTACAAGACAATCTCGTGGGAGTTATTAGCCCAACGACACTATCCCAAGTGTCAAAACATTGAGGTTTTAGTGGATATCATGCAAGATAACTATCTCGACGGTGGTATCCTTTATCGAGACGGCATATCGGCAGACAACATTTACGCTGCGGTTGTCGCTCATTATCGACACAACCACACAGATTACGATGATGAGTTCATTTTGCGGGAGGATCGTCCCGATATACGCCGTGAATTTAATTCGGTAGTCCGTAACGAAGTACGTCAATTTTTGGGGATGGAAGCATGAGTAATCAGCATGGAGGTAAACGTCCAGGGGCAGGAAGGCCAGCCACAGGTAGAAAGCCAACAAGGTCAATACGAATGACGGATAAAGAGTATGAACTTGTCAAGAAATTTTTGGCTGAATTGCGGTCAAATAATGATACAGTAATTTCGATCAGTCTTTCTGACGAAGAAAATGAACAATTATGTGCAAGTGCAGAACGTCTTGGTGAAACAGTTGATGAACGAGCTAAAATGATCATATCAGCCTATCTGTCGGGGATCAGGAAGAAAAAAAACACGGCGTCGTTTCCCAGAAGGCAGCAAACTAAGAAGGCTACGGAATAACGCTAATTTGTCACTTTCAGATGTGGCTCAAAAAATCGGAATACTGGGAAGTTCTCTTGGCGATATCGAGCTTGGCAAAAAGAGACCATCTGTACAGACGCTAAAAAAGTTATGCGAATTTTACGGTGTTAGTATGGAAGAAATCATGGATAACTAGTTGCATAATTCCCGTTATCCTATAAGATATACCTTGCGATGGTGCCATTCCGTTCACTCCTGCTGGTTAGTGGGAGTTTTTACGTCCTCTACGCGACAATCCAGATATGCACACAACCGGTCGCATCAACCCCATCCAATATCGGACGGGGCTTTGCTGTGCTTTCGATTGCGTTGGAGTGGTCGTTTTCAATGACGATGTACGGAAGTTATGCGAAATTGTAGGCGGATCAAATGTCATTTGAATTGAGCGCGTCATCCTCGTACCATTCAACGTGGTCTGGATTATTGCGGTCGAGTAATATTGTACCGTCGTCCTCGCGTTCAGTTGGCCATATATCCGTATACTTCAACTTGCTAATACCGCGCGTAAGTGTGGTTTGTTCATTCCACTCGCGTATGTCCTCCGGCGTCATATTCACCAATTTAGATTTGCGTCGTTTACGATTAATATCCATCTCCGTTCACCTCCAAATATCTCACATACGCGTCACGTTGCCGTATATCCTTCGCGTTGGGTCTCGTTGCACCGTGTACGTTTGCCATTGGCGTGTCATTTAGCATTACCTCTTTGCTTATCTATCCTGGGCACACGATTACTCAATATCTGCCGCAGCCTATCAGTTTTCTCTTGTGTAGATGGTTGACGCATTTCCTTGGCTATCTTGCGTGCTTGTTTGCCTGTTACAACAATAGGACGTGTGCGGAAAGGGATATTGTT
The DNA here is from genome assembly GCF_022674245.1 of Alicyclobacillus acidoterrestris. Lineage (GTDB taxonomy): Bacteria > Bacillota > Bacilli > Alicyclobacillales > Alicyclobacillaceae > Alicyclobacillus > Alicyclobacillus acidoterrestris. The sequence goes on along the minus strand of NZ_CP080467.1, from coordinate 3,062,213 downwards.
GTTATTCATTGCTCACCTCATTCACACTAACAGTGATTACACCCTTATATTTCACATCAACGTATTCGCCGCGCTTAAAAGTTGTATACTGCGTCTCGTCAATGTCATATGTGTTGCCGTCATCCAATGTTAATGTGTATGTAGGCGGATTCCACACTACGGTTGATGTTTTTCCACTCGATACGTATGAATAAGAGCCAGGTATCATATCCATTGATTTAATGGTGCCAACATCATCTCTAACTGGCTGGAAGAATGACCAAACCCATGCTCCAATATATACGACAACTAATAAAATGGTAGCACCTATTATTGCCCAAATTAGAGTGTCAAGTATTTTGGAAAAATAATCACGAAATGAATATTTCCTATTGTATCGTATCATCAGTATACATCCCACACTTTCATGCGCTCAATATCGCCATCCTTTGGCAACTCAACCATACTCAGTTTGCCACGGAACACGCAGCCAGTGTCGACATATAGTTGATCGTGTACTAGTATCACGCCATCCACTGGTGTATGCCCGTGTACGTTAACCTTGTCAACACCAACAGGGAGTTCGTGGCGACCCCATAGCAAATCATCACGTGTTTGTTCTGACACGGGTGTATTTGGCGCCATGTGCGCGTGCGTGAATATGTAATGGTCGGTTTCGTGATATAGTGGCAATGTTTTAAACCACGCGACATACCTGTCCAACTCGTACATATACCCTTCAAACGCGTCCAATGTCGACCATCCGCCGTTCTGAACCCACAATTGCATGTCTAAGTATCCATCGAGTTGATTACGTGGTGATAGGGCATTGATACACATGTCCTCGTGATTACCAGGGAGACAAATGGCACCATCCTTCTTTAGTTGTACGACACGCTGCAAGACATCGCGCACACGTGGCCCACGGTCAATGTAATCGCCAAGGAGAACCAATTGGTCGCAATCTGGATTGTAATTTGATTCGAGCAATATGGCGTCAAATTGGTCATAACATCCGTGTATATCCGATAGAGCGAGTAGTCGTCCCATTTATTCATCTCCTTTTGAATGTTTGATCGTCCCATCCCATTCATTAAATTTGCGCTTAGAAAAGTTGATTAAATTGTCATGATATATATGCTCAGATAATTGTTCCTCGTAATCTAATACAGCATCAATCGCCACTTTCTTGTAATCTATCTGATGTTCTTCCATACCATCGAAATACTTAACATATGCCGGACGAGAAAATCGACTATTGCTGGTATGTACTTCAACGCCCAATGAACGGTAAGTAAATGTGTCGCCACAATATGAATTTTTACGCTTGATGTATCCAACAACAACTTTATATGTACCGTTGGGAGTGGTCACTGGATATTTAGACAAACTGTGTTTATTCCGCATTAATATCATCGCCATCCTTTGACACACCGTATTCAACTTCAGGAAGGCCATTTGCAATAGCATATCGCGCATCGTTCCTAGATACTTTCACCGTGTTATAATCCCACCACACGCCGTAGTCGGGGTCGTTGCATCGTGTACACACGTCTAGCGGCACATTGCGTACGGTAACAACTTTCTTGCCGATACGGATTAATTCGTCACGATATTGTGTTTCGCAATCTCCGCCACACATACACTTCACTTATCATCACGTCCTTCTAATATCGTACCCGCAACACATATGTACACTGCAACTCCAGCTAACATATACGGCCAACTGTGGAAATGTACAGTCGCGTCTGCGAAGATTATTAGCAATGTAAGTAACAAAATCCATCCGACGAGTATTAAATCCATTACACTGGCACGTTTAATGCGTCGAATTAACGTTTGCATTCAATCGCCTCCACGTCGATTTTTATGTACTCCACTGGGTCATCGAACACAAATGCAACACCGCACACGAGTCCATACGTATCACTCTTTCATATGATAAATTGTATATACGGTATATATAGCCATCAAAATTTCAATCACAATCAAAATGGCTCAATTATACCAATGCGAAAGTGAGCACACCCATATCAGTAATCCCATTAAAAAGACTGTCCATATAGCGAGTATCCATTGATGCTTGTCCACACAATCGCCTCCTGGCACGAAATAGTGTCATCAATAGACATTTATATCACTCCTTTAAAACGCGCTATTGTTACCGAGTTTAGTATTAAACGCACTACCGCAGCCGATGAAATTTAACATTGTGTAATCACTCCTTGCAATTTGTTATTTATCGTCGATTAAGCCACGCGCCATACACATTCCCCATGCTGCACGACCATCTTCGAATCCTTGTTTGTAATCGTCTGGTATTGCCGTTGGAGGTGAACTCCACTCCGTATATATAGAACCACATTCATGACCATAGAAACCATCGAAATGTCCGTCGGTATAATGCAAACTTAGTGCCATGTACTTTTCGCCATACAAATGTTCAAGTACATATCCACGGCGATCATTGTAACCGTATTTAGCATACACGACCGCCAACGTTGGTGGACAATATACTCCATCATATACTCCTTTCCGCGACGGTTTTAGACCAGTTACTTCATAGGCATTGAGAATATCTTCCGGCAGTATGCGATTCATTAATTCATTCCTCCTTGTTAATTACACTCGCTACACGTTCACCCTCGAGTGTCAACCATCCTAAATCTAACGTCACGCCATACTCATACCAGCCCTTATTCACCCATTTCTGCAACAGATAATGTGCGCGTTTATAGTGAATAGGGAAGGTAGGTTGATTGATAATGTCACGCGGTGTTATAACTGATACAGCAACTCTTTTTCATCCTGTTTCACACAATCACTCCTCGAATTTTGGCAGTTGTGCGATTAATCGTTGCATGTCATTTAGTGACGGTACTTCTTCATACAGAACCTCGTAGTCCGATTCTAACGTATCATCAACTATCACTTCTAACCCATACAAATCGCGCACTGGAAACGCAATGATTGAATCACTTGTTATGCGAACCTGCGCCACATCTTTAATGACAGTGTTGATGAATTGACTTTTACATTTTATAGCAACTGGTAATTGCATCCTTCTCACTCCTCCACACGTCGATGTTCCCAATTTTGCAATTCCCAGCCCTTCGTCAAATGGCCATTGCAATCGACAGAGGCCACTGCGTAATCCTTAGTCACCAGCACACCGTAATCATCTCCATCGGGTTTATTAAAACGTATAACTAATACAATCGTGTTGCCGATCCGCGATGTCCAAGACAGTTGATCGGGAAATCTGTTCATGTTGCGCAGACACCATTGAATTTCATGGTTAATTATCTCATCGTCCACATCCCATAAATGGTTACAATTTGTGAAGTCGGATGGATATTTGATATTAAACTTAGTCATATATATCACTCCTCGCACACTGGTTGAATAATTCTGTCGGACACATTTCCTCGCGCATCAATCAATCCAAGCTCAATCAACATCCCACCTTTATCCGTTGTTTGTGTTCGATTTCGTCGTATCGCACAGTCTTCAGAAGTTCTCTGGTTTCGCGGTCATAGATTTGAACAGTCTCGCCATGTTTAACATTAATCATGTGGGTAGCGCCAGCGTCGATATACACTTTACGAATCATATCATCACTCCGTGACGTCCATTTTTATAGATAGTATAAAAACTTTTTACAGTATCAAATTTCGAGTTTTCCGTGTCATATCAACGCTTATAGGACTTTTTTAATGTACGTGGGTACTATTACTTTATACTATTGTACCGTTTAACTACTTCAGCATAATCAATGGAATATCCACGATATACAATTTGCGGATTCAACATCACATAACAATTTGTACCGTGTTTAACACGTTTCAGATATTCCTTATCAGCCAACTCAGATAGCACTTTTGTAAATGTAGGACGACTCCAATCCATCAAATTCTGGATGTCTGTCAAATTCAGCGTCACCCCACGATATGTAGGTATGCAGTCGTAATTTATGTATGATTGTAATGTCCACATCAACGAACGCGCATTGTGTGATAACTTATGCGGATTTGGTTTACCGCTATACAGTGTATCTCGTGTATCACGTTGACAAGCATCTACACTTATCATCGTGAACGCGCTCATCAATTTCCTGAACAGTCTAGGTGTCCGTTTCTTTTCCTTGATGGTTTCATAATCAACCACCAACATTTTGTCTGGAAAAGTGGACGGCATATCATACGCTTCACCAGTCACCTTATTGACTAAAGCCCAATCACCCAATCACATCACCTCGAATTGAATATTTATACCATTTCACTGTTGAATATGTATAATTATTTCCCACGTTTTCTGCGTTGTTTGTCTGCCGTTGTCCATGATTTACACCACGTATGTTGGAGCAAATATGTAGCCCCGTACTGGTCACGTATCCAATAGCCAAGATCGCGTATATCCAATACTACAGCGCGCACACCATCATCACGTACAATGGGAGTACCATTTTGCCATGTCATCCATATCACCACCTTTAATTAAATTATATCATATAAAACATTGACAATCCATAGTATAATTGATATAGTTGTGATAAAATATTGTTGTGGAGGTGAATCCGATGAAACGTAAACTTGTCGATATCGCTTTGTGGACAGGGATTTACATTACGGCATGGGCTGCAATGGTCACGGCGTACTACATAATCAAGTATAACGGTGTGTGGGATACGTTATTTGGTTTCATTCTTGTTGGTGTTGCATTAGGGGCATTCCCTCGGCTACGTAAATGGATAAGCGGGAGGTGAACATGTGGTTCCTGTATTTGTAAAGCACGTAGATGATACGAAAGATGTGTATGAATTTGCTGCACGTGAAAATGTGCATGTTCGCAATATTCTTTGTCGTAAAGCTGGCTATGACGTTGTGTATACGTTACGCGGTGTAGGTACATATGCGAATATACCAGTCGGTCATGAGTTATATAAAGGTCAGGAGGCGTAGATGATGTCTGTTTGGGGTAACACGCCTATCGCGGCTACTGAAATATGTGATGCGTTTTGTCTATGCGGTGATTGTTGGAGTTACCGTTCGCTAGTTACAATCAAGCAATTGTCAAGTTTATTATACGAGTCATTGAGTGATGAACAGCGCGACAAACTGCCAGAGTGGACGCAATCATGGATGATATATGCAATGTATCAAAACGAGAGGATATGATGCTATGTTGCCGTGGCTGAAATTGTGAGCGTGGACTATGTTTGTATATTGGGGCGAAACGGGAGGAGAAGTGATGGAGTACACATTTGCAGGTTGGCTACATGTGCGTGATTACGGAGAAGCAATGGATGTTCTAATGTTGGATACTGGACATCGGGATTACTATAATGGCGATCCGCTTGCTAAACGGTTGCAGGATGAATTAGATTTGCCATGTACGGCATCCGTACGATACTACATTACCAAGTCATCTATGACACTGGAGCAGGCGCAGGAGGCATATATTCGCCAGTATTACCGATACGGGGATGTTGATGCCAAATATATCGACCGTTACAGCGAAATCACAGGGTATTTGTGGACGGATGAGGAGTTAAACGTTGGTGGACATGACTTACTTAGTGAACTGCGTACGTATGGGGGCAAATACCTAATATTAGTCGTTGAGGTAGGTGATACACAATGACCAATCACAATCCCATCATCGAACAATGCTTCAACTATCTATGCGGCCGTGGTGCTGTGACACGTGAGAGCTATGAGGATGTGTACAAGGTGTTGCAGTGGGCATATGGTCGCGGCGTGTCGGATGGCAAGCTATATAAAGTAGTGACATGGATAACTGAAAAAACACCAAATGGTAATACAACATATACGCTGAAGGAGTTGGATAATTAATGCACGGATACTGCAATATGTGCGGAAAATGTTGCGAGGCAATACGTGTCAATGTGTCTCCAGAGGAGAAGGAACACAATAAATACGTCAATAGCCGTGATTGGTCATTTATCGGCGAACACTGGCGAAATATTAGCGAGGACGAAGCATTTCATATAAATCCACTATTGCGATTGCAAAAAGAAGTGGGATTGATTGACCATGACGTATGGTATTACGCGTGTGACATGTACGACAAATCGACTCACAAGTGTATGGCACATGATGATAGACCGCCCGTGTGCAGTGAGTATCCATATTATGGACGTATTAAGCCGACGGAAACCATGACATGGTATAGCGCGACGTGTGGATACATAAACGACGAAACAGTTAGCCCAGGTGAGCGACAATTGATGATAGCGTTGGCAGAGGAGATACTGCGATGAAATGGTTTAAAAGGTGCGACCACGAATATTATAAGGTGCTTGAGGTCGATGTGTACGATGGATATGCTAATCATGTACGTACTGACTATTACATATATTGTCCAAAGTGTGATAAACGACGTAAGGTTAAACCGTATCAATGGGAGGTGATTGAGCGGGAACAGAAAATCAAATCTGATTATATCAACAATAGACATTAACTATATGATATAGTTAATATAAAGTTAATTGTAAAGGAGGGTGAGGAAAATGATATTACAACAGATGATACATGACTTCACTTATTGCTGGTCGCACTGGTCATATCCTACGAATCTATACAAGATGACGATGATTGCGTGGGTAGGTGCAATGGCATGGCTGGTACGCAGCAGAAAAACAACGAGGGGGAATGTATAATGGCTGAAAATATCACAATGCACGCGGGTAAACTCTATCAGGAATCGGGACCGATTGATATGGGCAACTTGGTCGAACTTCGCCAAATGGTAATTGACTTGACACGTCGTGTAGAGGCATTGGAGAGTAAGCATCTATCAATTGAACAAATAAAAGCGTTATATGGAATGGGAAAAATTCCTTTGTTTGATAATGAAGCAGATGAACTGCGAGTTCGATCAGAGTTTGCGGCAACGCAGCAGCAGTACACGCGCGAACAGGTGATTGAAATGGCTAAACGTGATGTGGATGAGTTGATGATGACACAACACTTACACTTTCTACGTGATGGTATCACTATCACTCTTTCATACGAAGATAAAATTGACTTTGTTGTTAATCGTGATAAACGTACTGTAGTAGCATTGATTAAGTCGTCAGGTAAAGTGTGGGCACGTGGAATTGCGAAATGTCAACCAGATGATTGTTTCAATGTACATATCGGTAAGGCGATTGCGTTATATCGCGCGTTGGGATTGATGGTGCTGAATATGTACTTGAACGCACCACAACCGACGGAAGCGCAGGTAGGAGATGTAATTAAGTGGCCAACTACATCAGCTACATACGTAGTGAAAACTAAATATGCAAGTTCCGCAAATATCGAATGTTTGTCTAGTGATAGATTTGTTTTTAGGGGCAAACGATACTACGGGCGTGATATCAGTGAAGCGGTTATCATTGACGACTCACACGATTTCGGTGGCGAGGTGATGTAATGTGTGCAAAATATCATCGCATTCGGTAATGCGCGCGAAGCAACGTTGGAATTTAGAGAAGGCGCGACACCCCGAGTCAATCATTGCTGATACATTTGCTGCGTCGGAACTGATTGGCGATTTCATCGGTGACCGTGGTGAAATTTTGCAAATTTTATTAGAGAAGCGCAAACAACGGGCGCTCGTATACGATCCTTTATCAGATACCGTGGTCACAGTCTACAGCACAAAGGGATCGCCACTGGCACCAACGCTATACGATTCGGTTATAACGTTACATAAGAAACAAATTGGCAAATTGGAACGTCGATATAAGTCTATATTCAAACGGTACAATTCTGAACGTGAAAAGTTGGATGACGAACGACGCCGCATTGACGAAGAGATACGTAGGTTAAAGATGGAGCGCGACCACATTACGGCTATATTGGACAACTATCAAATTGATTTGTCGCGCATCAACAGTGAGAAGAAGTCGATTATTAAGTCGATGGCACATTACATGTCCAGTCCTGGCAACATGGATATGGAAGTCGAGTCAACTATTGCGGAGGTGAACTAATGCAAGGTCAAGATGTGCTGTTTTCGTCAGCAAGCATTGAATGGGGGACGCCGCAGCATATATTCGATGCGTTGGACGCGGAATTCCATTTCACATTGGACGCAGCCGCTAATGTACATAATCACAAGTGCGATAAGTGGTATGGTACGCAATCTGACGGGACATTTATTGATGGGTTGGCGCAGGATTGGAGTGGGGAAACAATATGGCTTAATCCACCTTATCAGCGCAATGTAATCGATAAATGGGCACACAAAGCATATACCAGCGCACGAGACAATGGCACGACGGTTGTATTGTTGTTGCCAGCCCGACTCGACGTGAAGTGGTGGAACAAATACTGTGTGTATGCCCCTGAAATTAGATTTGTCGAGGGCAGGATCAGGTTCGAACAAGAGGGAAAGTATAACTCGGCGACGTTTCCATCTGCAATCGTGATATTTAGAGGTGGCGTAAGCGATGTGCCATATCAATGTGTGAAACTGTGGAAGCAACCTAAATATACATGCGTGACGCAATGGAAACAGCCGAAGGGGATGATGGTATGAACGAGTTAGCGTTGGTGGAAAGTCGCGATGTACGCGAGCGGTACATGGAACGAGTTGATGTGTTGGACAAGGTTAAGGCGTTGACGATGTTACCGGATGATATGCATGTGGCGGCGAAAATGGTCGCGGATTACTACGAAGTGGACTACAACAACGTCATTAAGCCAGTAATCCACCGTCACCGTGAAGAACTTGATTCAGACGGCATGGTGGTACTACGTGGCGAGGAGTTAAAGAGATATAAAACAGAGTGGCAAAATGCCACCCTAACTGCAAGGTCGAATCTTACGCTTCTCCCTCGTCGAGCAGTCCTGAGAATCGGTATGTTGCTGCGTGATTCGGAAGTAGCCAAACAGGTTCGTACATATTTACTCAACGTTGAAGAGTTGGCGGCACCGGAACATAAGCAAGAAGCAGTGGATATGATGGAAGTGCCGAAGACGTTCCTTGAAGCACTAAAATTGGCGGTGTATTTAGAAGAAAAGCGCCAGGAACTATTGCTTGAGAATGGCGAGTTGAAAAATACAATATCTGAGATGCAGCCGAAAGTTGATGTATATGAGGATTTGGTTAGCGCAGAAAATTACATGACCATCGCTACAGTTGCTAAGTCGATGGGATGGGGACGAAATAAATTGTTCGCACTTTTACGAGACAAGAATATTCTGCGACGAGATAACACTCCATATCAACGGTATATAGACAATGGATATTTTAGCATACGCATGGTGCCTAAACGCGTAGGTGATAAAATAGAAAACTTTCCACAGACAATTGTGAGTGCGAGAGGGCATGAGTTTATATACAACATCGTGTGTAAGCATAACGTATTTTATTTGAATAAGGAATAAAATTTACATTATAATATCTTGACATTCATATAGTATATATAATATAATTAATATAGAAGGAGGGTGGAGAACAATAAATAGGGTGACTGGACACCCTTGAGCCGAGATTACAGTGGTGCGAATACATAGGTCAACGATAATATCAACGCACAATACACTCGGCAAGGTGAAATATCACCATCGTTTCGCGCGAAATGTGCGGAACCGACACATACAAATACATATGATACGGCAACAGTTGCAACGTATAAATGTAGCATGTATGTGTTGCAGGTACGCACAATAATCAACGCTCCAACAGTCGGGATCGTTGTTGCAACGTATAAATGTAGTATGTATATGTTGCAGGTGAACGTATATATGCGACACACGTAATAAACACAAACGGTCAGCCGGGATGAGCCGAAGCCGAGAAGTGACGCTAGTACATAATGGTTGGTAAGTTAAATAAAGCGTCAACACTACAGGCAAGGTGCTATAGGCACCACCGTTCGCGCAAAATAGGCGTGAACCACTGTCATACATGTCACCGTAATTGTACAGTTGCAATGTATATGATGACTGTATGATTAGTGCGGAAACTCGTTCGATTCTTGTCGTCACTGCCACACACCTAGTTGCAATGTATATGATGACTGTATGATTAGTGCGGAAAAATAGACCTAGGAATTTTTTTCGTTTCCTTTGTTGTTGCAATGTATATGATGACTGTAGCGCGAACCATAAGTGATTGCAAAATGCCCACACTTTCGCGCCGAATAGGGAGAGTATAAATAAATGATTGTTAAAACGATGCCATATGAAATTATAAAGCCGTTGTCGTGTGATTGGGCTGTATTCGGGGAAATGCTTCGTAGACTAAGAGATGAGTCATTTAGAATAAAAAATTCTGCGATACAATATTTTTACGAAGATGATATTAAAAGACGGGAATTTAAAAAGAATAATGGTAGATTCCCTAAAAAAGGTGAATTCTATGGTTCTTCAGTATCCGTATATAATTATGTGCGCCCTGATGTAAAATATTCGGCGATGGGAAACGTTACCTTGATAAACCAATTAGTCAAAAGTGTATGGATTAAATATAAAGATGATGTTGTAAAAAGAAATATGTCTATACCTAGTTACAGACCAAATAATCCGATTGAAATTAATGTTCAGTCCTTCAATTCGTTCGATTTTGGGCAAGCATGTGTTAACTTGTTGTCAAGAAAGGGAGTTGAAGAACTCAAAAAGAAATTGTCGGAGGTAAAAAAGAAAAAGAATAAAACAGGTGGTGACGATAATCTAAAATTTACGCAAGAACAATTGAATGGCATATCAACATCTGTCACATTTGCATTCAACCCTGGGAAAAACAATGCAAAACAAGTTTTAAATCGCATTATATCGGGCGAGTATAAATTATCATCGAGTAAAATCATATACAATGAGCGTAAAAATAAATGGATGTTGGCGGTCGCTTATAAATTTGAACCTAAAACAATCGAGTTAGACAAAAATCGCGTACTAGGCATTGATATGGGAGTTGTATATCCAGCTTATATGGCAGTGAACTACGATAAATACTGGAGAGATAGCATTGACGGGGGACAGATAGAACAATATCGTAAAACTGTGGAGGCGCGCAGAAGAAGGCTGCAACGTCAAGCTGCTGTATGTGGCAATGGGCGTATTGGACATGGACGCAAGAAGCGAATGCAACCATTGGAGAAAATAAGCGATAAGGTGGCAAATTTCCGCAACACCGTAAATCATACATATGCGAAAAAGATTGTACAGAATGCCGTTAAATTGGGATGCGGTACGATACAAATGGAGGAACTGTCTGGTATAAATGAAAAAGAGACATTTCTAAAGAGGTGGACATATTTCGATCTGCAAAAGAAAATTGAGTATCGTGCAAAGGAATATGGCATAGATGTTATAAAAATAAATCCCAAATATACATCACAACGTTGCAGTGAGTGTGGATACATAGATGAGCGAAATAGACCAAAGGTACCCGACCAATCGAAATTCAAGTGTTTGTCGTGCGGATACGAAACGAACGCCGACTTCAATGCGGCGCGTAACATAGCGACACCATATATTGATAAGATTATATCATTGAACAGTTGATTTTATATAATATAATTGATATAATTAAATTATAGGGAAGTGATACATATGGAACGCGATGCGCTACTTCGCATATTAGGCGATTTGCTGTTTGCGCTAGATGATGCTGACACGAGGTATGTTGGCTACATCAACTCACTAATTGTCGAAACGAAGAAAGCAATTTATTTGATGGACACGGAGAGTGGTGCGATTGAGTCTGGAACGCAAACCGGATGAATCGGTGTTTGAGTACAAACTGCGCATATGTCGCGAGTTAGACGGAGTGAAAACGTGGCAGGAGATAGCCGATATTGTCAACGATGAATTGGGTACGGAGTTTGGAGAGTCAGCCATACGCAAATGGTACGTGCCGATTAGACAGTACATGGATTATCAACGTGACCATGGCAGCACAGACAATGAGTTGTTGCAACAGATTAAGGATGAACAGTTGCGACTGGAAAAGTTAAAAGTACAGGTGGCGGATGAACGTCGTGCATATAAGGCAATAGTTCGTGAGTCGGCCAGGTTTGATAATATCATCGACAAGTTGAAATCGTCATTTGATGAGTTGGCGACACTTAAGCCGTTGGAGTGGTCGAAGCCACAAACGTACATATCGAATACAGATGGCGTGGTGCTATGGTCGGATTGGCACTACGGAGCATTCGCGGACAACTATTTCAACCAGTTTAACAATGATGTATTCAAGCGACGGTTGGATAAGTTGATATCTAAGACGATACAGTATGGCACGTTTAATGGGATCGAGACGCTACATGTGATGAACCTCGGTGACAGTATAAGCGGCCACATTCACGTATCAACACGTATTCAGTCAACGGAAAACGTGATTAGTCAGACACAGCATGTGAGCGAGTACATAAGTGAAGCGTTAGTTGAGTTATGTAGACACTTTGGCAATGTAAAATATTATCATGTTCGTGGAAATCATGACAGAGTTAACCATTTATCTAAGGATACCAACATTAGCGCAGAGTCATTTTCGGATTTGATTCCGTGGTATGTGTCGGCACGTACAGGACATGTACGCAACTTGGAAATCATGGAGAACCCATACGATGATGAGATTGCAGTTGCTGATGTACAGGGTCATATTTGTTTAGGAATCCACGGGCACAAAGATAAGTTGAACAATGTGGCGGCTGATTTAACGTTGATGTTAGGTGTGAAACCAGCGTCGATATTCTTAGGACATTACCATCACAGCGCTGAACGTGAATCAACTGGCGGAATTGATGTAATACAAAATCCATCGTACATAGGAACCGACGAATACTCGCGCAACATACGCAAGACAAGTAAACCGGCACAAAAGATGCTGATATACTCACGCGATGAAGGCAGGATTTGCACATATAACATCGGGCTGTAAAGTAGGTGATCTCCGTTGTTATTAGACACTCATATAAGCGTAAAATGGAACAGTTCTACTCGCTCGTGGTATCAAAGCAAAGGCTATACATTCACTAATTATGGAGAAGAATATCGCCGATTTAACTCCTAGCAGCAATCAAAGGATTAAGTTAGTATGTGATTATTGCGGGAAACAATACGACAAAAAATACTGCGATTACACCAAACAAAAACAAGTGTGTATTGTTGAATCTGATTCGTGTGTTAAAGAAACTATTAATAAAAAGTACGGATGCGACAATGTGTTTCAACTTGATCGTCGAAATACCGAGATATAAGGAAAATAAAACGAGAAGACATCATTTGAGGTGAAGACGTGTTTCAACGACAGTATTCAATGGTTGTACTGTTCGGGCTGGTGATTGACACAACGATACATAATTGGTGGCTGCAATTGTTAGTTTTTATCGCAATTATATTGGCAGATGAAATAGGGTATCGATTAACGCGGAGGAGATAACATGTCATGACTTACAACTTTGATGACGACTACAAGACGGCAATACATCAATTTCAACAGTACGTGGACGCAATTATCAATAATATAAATTTAGCACGTAAGAGTGGCACACCGATACCATTAGAAGAACGTTTGCGTCGAGTAGGTGAATTAACTGATGCGTGGATGGAACACAGTGTAAGTACATATGGGCCAGATGTGACAGATGAGCATCAACGTTTTACATATACGCCACCAACATACCAATTAGACCGATTGGCGAGTGTGATATTGCAATGATGACGATAGGTGAACTGCGTGACCGTACCCGTGACATTTTAGTGATGGAAATTTCGAGTGGAAGGCCTGTAATTGATAATATGCACAAGTATTTTTCGCTATATTACGTATCATGTAGTCTACCAGGCACCCGCGAATACTTACAGCGATGAGGGATGATGATGCAACTTCGCCAAAAGGGGTATCAAATTGTTGATGATGAATCATACGCAGCATATCTCCAAGGTGAACGATTGGATGAGTTGGTAAATAATGAATACATAATCAACAATGACAAGGCGATGCGGTTCGACGGTGAAAACTTAATCAATCTGACATGGCCGACATTCAAGGATAAATTCAAACCGCGCAACCTGTTGCAGCAATGTGCGTTCGATTTGATGAACAACTTCGATATTCCCGTGAAAGTGTTGTGTGGATTGGCTGGCGGTGGAAAGACGAAAATTGGACTTAAATTTGCGATGGAACATTTGCGTACGAATAAAGTTGATAAGGTGGTAATTGTACGCAATAACACGTCGATGGGAGAGGATTTGGGGGCGTTCAAAGGTAATAAAGACGCGAAGGTATTCAATTGGATGAAGCCGATTCGTGATGTTGCTCCCGATATGTTCCAATTCGATTACGAGAAGCCAACGTTTGATATTGAGTTCGAAGTCCCAGGGATGCTAATGGGAAGAGATTTCCAACGTACCGCAGTGTTGGTTGATGATGCACAACTGCTTACCACTGAGATGGTGAAAATGTGTGGAGAACGCATTGGCGAAGGTTCATATATAGTATTCTTGGGCGATTACAACCAAGCGTACAAGGCGAAGTTTAAAAAGGATAATGGCTTAGTTGCGATGATTGAACAATTTTATCCACATAAGTTATTCGGCATGGTCGAGTTCAATAAGTCCGAACGTGGTGCCGTGGCAGAATTGTTTGCAACGATGGAGGTGTGATGCGGATTGAGTGAGATGTTGGGCGGCGTGATGCTAAATCGGATATATCAAATTCCGTGCGAAGATGGATTGAAATTGTTACCGGATGAAAGTGTTGATTTGGTGATCGCCGATCCTCCGTACGGTATTAAATTCAGAAGCAACATACGCAAGGTACGATTCGATGCAATCGATAACGATGATACATTCAATTTCGATTGGATTGACGAAGCGTATCGTGTTCTCAAAGTTGGGGGGGCAATATACTGCTACACAAGATGGGATGTTTACCCACAATGGTTCGATAAAATCACCGATAAATTCAAGGTAAAAAACACTATTGTATGGTACAAAAAGGGTGGCGGCCTTGGTGATTTACGTGGCGCGTACATGTTTAATCACGAATTTATCATATATGGTGTAAAGGGTCGGCACGTGTTAAATGGCAAGCGTACAAATGATGTGTGGGAGATACAAAAGGATAGTGTCAATTCATATGAACACCCGACGCAGAAGCCGTTGGCATTGAGTCAACGCATAATCGAGAAGTCGTCCAACGAAGGTGACATAGTATTGATACCATTTTGCGGAAGTGGTAGCGAGTGTGTATCTGCTACGACATTGAAACGTAACTTTGTATCATTTGAGACAAATCCACAATACATAGAAATTGCCAATAAACGGTTAGACAACATTGAGGAGGCGACTTAATGGACGATGACAACAAGTATCTACTGTCCGAGATATACATGAGTCGAATCAATAGCATTTTGTCATCGGTTAACAATGCAACTGAAGCGGTGAGTAATGCAATGGTAGCACTCACACAGGCGATGCATAATGTGCACGTTGCTGTAGGATTGATGGATGCCGAATTGTCGGCTATTGAAGCAGAACGTACGACATGGGAAATAGAGTTTGGCGATGATGGCAGTGGAGGGATGATTAATTAGTGCGTGATGCTATGGGTGGATAGGGTGGGAACATGGATGAGGAGGTGATAGAGTGAATATTTTGGATCGTATCAACGAATTAGCAGACGGTACTGAACGTCCAATTATTGTGCTGACGCAGAATGAATATGATATGTTGGTTAAATATTGTAGTACGGACGATTCGGGAACGTGGAACATAACTTCTATAGTATTGAAAGACGGGAGAATTGCAGACATCAAAATAATGGGAGGAGATGGATCAATGAATAACGCTAAAGCATATCGACCATTGGGTGATGAGGTATTGAAGTATCACGTACCCACGGAATCATCCGGAAAGATTATCGACACTGTGGACAACATTTTAAATCTGGTATGGGATTTAGATAGAGAAACATGGAGATTGAACGGTAGCGTTTATGGAGGATCTGTCAATTTTGATGGAGATAGTGGAAGTGGATTTCCAGTATCATTGCAAGATAAATTGTTATGTATCGAACGTGCGCTAAAGGAGACACGCAATACACTTGTAAATCTAGCTGACCAATTCGATGCAAGGGGATGATAGTGTGGCATATACATTTAAAAGTGACGTTAAATTTACACCAGGTGGATTGGATGAATTATTGGCGTTGGATAGGTATGTAGTATCTACTAACAACTCTAATGTTATTGATGTCGATGACACAGTAGTTGTTTTGGTGGATAAACAAAAAGACATACGCAAAGTTGGCACGGTTGTACATAAAGGTACGAATACCTTCACAATTGAATCGCGAGAAGGTGATACATACACGGTTGATGCGGAAATGGTATCTAAGCCTCTTGAGCATACACCTCAAGAATTATGGGAACGATGGTCATACGGGGCGGCAAGTGTAGAAACTGATGAAAAAGTTAGGATGGTAATGTTAGATCGCTATCGTAAATTGTTAGACGGATTCGGATATAGTCCAGGTGGTCGAATCCAATTGATGTTGGGGCAGGAATTACGAACAGGTGTTAAGGCGAATTTGACGGGGTACAATTGTTTCGTGTTAGGTACACCACAACCGTCAAATGTAGCGGTTGACCAATTCATCAATGTTTTGAAGGCTGCACATGAAGAAGCTATGACGATGCGCGTCGGCGGTGGCGTTGGGTTTAACATCAGCGAAATTCAAACGATATCCGGCGCAGGAGATATCAAAATCGAATTTAATCTCCCTGTAGACCATAAGGATTACGACGAGTTACAGGATAAGATTAAAATTGGTAAGTTTGCACATGTACATATCAATGATGAGAAGTATGGCGATTTTTATAGTTCATTGAAATATATTGTGGATGATAGCATCGAAGGGCTATTCACAGCGATGATCGATATGGTTAAATATGCGTATGAACGTCCATCTAAACCAATTACATTAGATTTTTCGCGTGTACGCCATCGTCGTGCTATCGTCAAAGGTGTAAATGGTAGGTCTTCTGGTGCAGTATCGTGGATGGAATTGTTTGACTTGATTGTATCGTTACTGAAACAAGATGAGATTGATGCGGTTGATTTTGCTGAAGTATTTAGTACCGTAACCAATTTAATTGAACAAGGCGGTTCGCGTCGTGGTGCGCTGATGCTTATCCTCGAAATGAGGCGTCGTGGCATTGTGCGTAAGTTTATTACGCGTAAACGTACAGTTGGCAAACTGACTGGTGCGAACATTAGTGTTGGTATTGACGATGCGTTTATGGATCAACTGGACGCAGGTGACGAAGATGCAACAGAATTGTGGAATCTAATTACGGAATCCGCATGGTCATCTGCTGAACCAGGGATTGTATGGTTAGAACGGTGCAATGCAGAATCGAATAGTTGGTATTTCAATCCGCTCGTAGCAACAAATCCATGTGGTGAACAACCACTTCCACAATACGGTGTGTGTAATTTGGGGCATATTGTATTACCGCGTTACGCAAAGGGAGAACGAATTGGCCAATACAAAATGGACTGGGATGCACTCGAATATGCAGCACGCACCGGATTGCGTTTCCAAGATGCAGTGATTGATTATACTGACTATTTCTTGCCACAGAATCGAGATGTGCAATTATCCGAACGACGTGTTGGCATGGGTACGATGGGACTCGGTACGTTGTTAATTCTACTCGGTATTAAATACGGCTCACCTGAATCTGTCGAGTTTATTGATGAATTGTATAGCAAAATTGCATATTGGGCGTATGATGAGTCAATCAAATTGGCAAGTGAAAAAGGTTCGTTTGCCAAGTTTGAATATGAGAAATTTATCCAATCAGGTTTTATGAAGCGGTTAACTAAGCGCTATCCTGATTTGTTGCCCAAATTAAAAGAACACGGGATTCGCAACGTTACCATTTTAACCCAAGCGCCTACCGGCAGTACGGGTACGATGATTGATAATTTACAAGGGTATGACACATCGACAGGCATTGAGCCATATTTCAGTTGGTCGTATTGGCGGGCTAGTCGCGGTGGTGGCGTGACGGAACAAGCGGTAGAATTGGTGGCTAAATATCGTGCCGAAAATGGCTTGAGTGATACCGATCCGTTGCCAGACTACTTTGTGACGGCGATGGAGTTGACACCGGAAGAACATGTGCGCGTACAGGCTGCATGTCAGAAGTGGGTGGACAGCGCGATTAGTAAAACGGCAAACGCTCCATCCGATTATACAGTTGAAGATGTCGATAAATTGTATAGGCTTGGTTACAAATTAGGTTTGAAAGGAATCACAATTTATCGCGACGGATCAAGGCAAGCTCAAGTGTTAGCAACCAATGAGGAGGACGCGAAGTTAGAATCGCATATTGAGGCTGAGAAGATTGAAGAGGCTAAATCAGGGGCAAGTGCTGACGATACACCACAACCGAAAATTACAAAGCGTCCAGCACGGCTATTCGGATTTACCGAGAAGGTACGTGTACCACTTAATAGTGACGGCAAATTCGGAAAGGTGTACATCACAATAAATGTGGATGCGGACAATGGATTGCCGGTTGAAGTGTTTGTTAATGCAAATGATGCCGAATTAAGGTCGACTGGTGCAGCGTTAGGGCGTATGACAACACAATTCCTGCGATTCGGATGTACCCAGGATAACGTTGAACAAGCCGTCAAACATTTGCGCAAAGGCGAACACATGGGTACATTGCCATTTGTTATTGCGTCGTTACTTGAGCGTGTAGCATATGGCAAGATTGCATTCCCTGGTGTGCCGCAGCAGAAGCCAAAGTTGGCGTTGCGTGAATGTCCAAAGTGTAACGAGAACACATACGACAAAGGTTCATGCGTGTGTGTATCATGTGGTTATAGCAGTTGTAATTAAAACAATATATTACACTCTTGGGTACGTCGGTGATGGCGTACCTTTTATATTATATAATGATTGCAATTGTATGATACAGTTGATATAATGAGTGTAGGAACAAATTACATATTGAAAGGGTGAGATGAGATTAAGTTTCGCGCGTGGGATGTCCTCGACAAGCGGATGTTGGAGTGGGGTGATATATTCCACCTGCCTGCATGGGAAATCTTCCCTGGCACTCCAGAGCAACGGGCGTTTGAAATCATGCAATATACGGGTTTGCGCGACAAGTACGGAAAGGATATTTACGAGGGAGATATTATTCGTAGTTACGACGAATTTGGTAAGCCGTTTCCTTGGTTGAGTGTGGTTTCGTATAGTACACAACAGGCGCGTTTCATGGGAATAGCCCCAGACTATATCAATCTACAAGAAGTCATCGGCAACATCTACGAGAACCCAGACCTGTTGAGGAGTGAGGAAAATGAGAGTAACAGATGAACGACTAGCGGAAATTCAATCGTTACCACTTGTGCCGTTTGGCAAAGAAATATTAGACATCATAGCAGACCTACAAGATGCCAGGGCGGAGATAGCGCGGTTGAAACGCATCGCGGATGGTGGTCAGTTACCAGATTTCGCCTGGGAGGATGAATTCTGATGCCACAGTACGATTGGGAGACAATGACTTTTGAAGAAAAACACCACCTTCTAGCGGAAAAAGTGATGGAGTGGACAGTTGGAGAGCACCCTGAATTGCATGGAACTGGACAGATGATGGTGGAGTATGAGGAGCCTGTGTACTTCCGACAGGATGGAACATTCCTCTGCGAATGTGAATGGTATCCGACGGAAGACATATCCGCAGCGTGGGAAGTGGTGGAGAAGATGAAACAGGACGGATGGTTGCCAAGTATTGAATACTTCGAAAAGGCGATTAGAAAAGGGTACGAAGTTACGATGGGCCACATGTCAGAGGACGCTCAATGGGCTATATCTGAAACGGCACCCGAAGCCATTTGTCTCGCTGCCCTGCGTGCAAAAGGAGTAGATGTGTGATGGCTAAACGCAAGGTCAGACAGCAACGTCGATTTTGGGAATGGCAATGGGTGTATCCAGAGCATGGCCCACGTTACATGATGCCGACATGGCAAGTTAAACGGAATGGACGGTGACAAGTGATGGCACTTACACGAGAACAGGTGGAAGCCATAGTCACTATTGGAGAAAAGACAGGGTACGAGGACTTGGTTGAGGTAGCGCGGGATTGGTTGCAAAAGGACGAGCAGAATCGGCGGATGCGTGCGGCGCTGGAACAAATATCGATAACTACGGATGAGATATACGGGGTCGAATTTGCATCCGCGTCATCCATAATCGCACGCAAAGCACTCGCAGACATAGATGCAGACGTATGTACAGTGTGTAGCGGTACAAGGTTAGTCGAAGTTACGACGCGTGAAGGTCAAAAAGAACACGGTGAAATCATTCGCGTTCAAGTACCGTGTGCCAAGTGTAGCGGAGCAGACGCAGAAGATGGTGGTGTGGAATGAGTCATTTCCTGTACGAAGCAGGCTTATGGATACTCGTTATCGTTGAATGCTTCTTTGCATTGATTATGCTGGCATTCTTCATATTCGGCGGACGGATTAGGTGGTCGATTGAACTAAACGGGCCAATGCGATTTATGTCTGCCAAGAACCACGAGGACGATACAGAAGGGAAGCGGTCAGAGTGATTACATCTGACGGAAAGACGCAGGAAACAGTTGTATATCGGCATTACAAAGGCAATCGGTACGTTGTAATTGCTGAAGCTCCTCACACTGAAACAGGCGAATTGTTTGTCATATATCACCGCGAAGATGGAACTCCTGGTGTTTGGGCTAGACCATACGAAATGTTTCATGGATACACGGAATCGGGCATAAAACGATTCGAACGGATTTATGAGAGTGCGACAGGCGTGCCGTTGTGTCCTAAGTGCTGGAAACCAACTGTTACAAATGGTCAATATTGCTCTGTGGAATGCGCAACGGGCGGTGATTCGGAGTGACCGACGCACAGCGGTTGGAAGAGATACGTGGAAGACATGGAATACACGCGAAATACCACGATACCGCACGTTGCAACCAGTGTTTCCTTCTATCGCAACTCGACGAAGCCAATCAGACGATAGCAGACTTACGCGAGAGCCGACAAGCTATTTATGACCGAGCTATCCAGCATGAGAACACGATAGCGGAGAAAGACGCCGAGAATCGTAGGTTGCGCGAGGCGTTGGAGTTAGCAGAGACAGCTATTCGAAACGGAGACCATCCAGAGCTTGTATTAGTACACATCCAGCAAGCGCTCGAAGACATAGACGCAGGTAGATATGCAACGCCTCAACAATCGCTTGAGGATTCTTTGAAGCAAATGAAGAAAATTCGAAACGGTGAGTTGCCTAAGACGACATGGCACGAGTTTAAACGTGAGTTAGACGCAGAGGATGGTGATTCAGATTGACGTAATACAGACTGGAATTATCGTCAAAACGTGAATATTACATAGCGGTGAATGCTGTCAACGAGTATCGTCGACTTATATGGCAACGTGAACAGATTACTAAATTTCTTGAAAGCAAACAGTTCCACATGGGCGATTATGTCATCAAGAAAGGAACGTCGTACTTTGATGGCGTGTTCGGAACTGGTGAAGGCGAGATCGGAAAGATCGTTGGCTGGGACTTCGAGAACAATTACTACAGGGTGTATTACAGCGAGCAAAACCCATATATCGGCGTTAGAGAAGAGAATCTGGAATTGTATGAAAGCGAAGTCCCGGAGCATTTGCAACGTTGTAAGCCATTTGACCCAGAACGGATTTGGGTGAAAGTGTGTGATTCAGACGGATGCAGAGTCGGTATATAACGAACGAAAGTTAGCTGAAATTCGAGACAGACACGATGAATGGAGGGCGAACCATTACTACCTAGATATCGGGTTCCTTCTCGCTCAACTCGACAAAGCCAATCAGACGATAGCTCGCTTTGAAGCGGACGATGAGCGCTTGCAGGCTATGCATACCGAGTCAGAAGCAAGGTTGCGGCAATTGTTGGCGGAGAAGGACGCTGAGATAGAGCGGTTGAACGATGTGATTCGGACGTTAGGGCTGGCGCTGAATTCCGCAGTCAAACCTCGAAATCCAGAACATCTTACTATCAAACTGTCTGATCACAGTGAGCCAGAAGGAAGTAGGTGACAACGTATGACGGATGCACAGCGATTGGAAGAGATACGTGAGCATTTACATCACAATCGAGTTTTGCATGAAAGTGACGCGCAGTTCCTTCTCTCGAAACTCGACGCAGCCAATCGGATGCTAGCGAAGAAAAATATGGAAATAAAACGGCTGCGCAAAGAACTAGAATGGATTCGCGATCATGTACTATGGGGAAATGCTGACATTACCTGTATAAAGGTGCATGACAGGGCTATTCTGGCACTCTTTGAGGCTAGCAGAACATATGCAGAGGATGGTGAAGTAGATGGGGAAACGGAGTAATCCAGAGGAATTTTGGCGACACATAAAAACCAAAGGAGCGGCCAGAATGACGGACGCAGAATTGCGTAGGTTCATCGACGATAATGATGGCCTTGGGCCAGCAATGGCGCACAAGCTCATGGATAAACTTGACGAAGCCAATCGGACGATAGCGGAACTAGAGAAACGGGCGCGAGAAAGCTATGCGGACGGATACCAACAAGGCCGTTTTGACGAAGATATGGCATGGTTGTATGAGGGGAAACGCGACAAGACGATAGCGGAGTTACGCGAGAGCCGACAAGTGATTTACGACCGAGCTATCCAACATGAGAACACGATAGCGAAGAAAGACGCAGAAATCGAGCGGTTGCGCGAGGCGTTGGAAGCATTGGACAGACGTGGAGGACTAGGATACGAGTGGCATTACATGATAAGCCAAGCCCTTGCAGGCATAGAAGCAGGTAGCGGAGCAGACAAGGGGGAAGGGTGATGTGTAATGGGACTACAAAATGAGTTGCCCACGAAACTTGACTATGAAACAGAACGCTCAATCCCAGTCGGACTACACAATGTACTCGACTTCCAGCGACTTAGCGTGCGTTTGTGGAATCAGCCTAACCACACTGCTAGGGAGCGAAGACTGTTCGAAAAGTTGATGCAGTGGAACAACGTTTTGGTGGCACGAAAGAGTGGATACGTATGGTGTGGTTGGTGCAAGGATCGAGGGTATCGGTACCTACCTCGCGGTATCGTCACGTGTGAATGTGCTGCCACAGGTCACGCAGAGATGCGACGTCTAAAGTTCAGGGTTTTAGGCAGGAGAGCATACGTAAAGGACGGTGACAAAGCATGACCGACGGGCGGGTGTTGAGCAAACAAAGCATTCGTCAACGCGAGAAGGATGCAATATTGTGGCTCGAATGCAATCCAGATGACTTGAAAACGAAGCGAGAGTTAGATTTATTCGCCACCATCCGTGACCTTCAATGCCAGTTGTCGGAGTTAAAGGACACAAATGAAATATTACGCGATAACATGCACCAAGCATTCGGTTACATGGCACAGTGTCCCCAATGTCGCGGTATCTTGCCGGATCATGCAGATGGCTGCGCGTTATACGAGGCGATGGAGGCAACCAAATGAACGGTGGACCCGCAGAATTATTTATTGACGGTAATAGGATTGGTGAAGTCGCATGATCAATTTACATAATCATAGTTATTATTCGCCACTTGACGGTTTTAATAGTCCAGAACAAATTGTGGAAACGGCCAAAGCATTGAACCAATCGCATATTTCGTTGACGGATCATGGTCAGGTATCAGGGTTATACGACTTTTGGACTGCAGCACGTAAACATGGTATTGTGCCCATTCTTGGTGACGAGGTATATTTCGTGCCCGACGCTACGATAAAAGGTGATGATGTAGATAAGAAACGTTCATTAGCTGAGGAAGAATATGACGAGGTTGATGAGTCGAACACGAGACGCAAAAAGAAATCGCGACCGAATCGGCACCTAATATTGTTGGCGAAGAATTACACGGGTTATCAAAACTTGTTGCGACTACATACCGAATCAAATCGGCCAGAGAATTACTATTACACTAATCGTGTCGATTTCAATTTGCTCGAACAGTACAGTGACGGATTGATATGTACAAGTAGCTGTGTCGGTGGCCCCATTAGTCGTGCCATATTGGATGATAGATGGGAACTGGTTCATGAATACACGCAACGGTTGTTCAATATTTTCGGAGATGATTTTTACCTGGAGATTCAACCGCATATCGTCGATAAGGATGGCGTCAACATCCAGCTGGTAGTGAACAATGGTATTGTCAATTTGTCACGCGAGTATGGTATACCAATAATCGCAACGTGTGATAGTCACTATGCGCGTCCCGAACATCGACAATTTCAAGACGCGGTATTCTGTATCGGACAATCAAAGGGTAATCGACGTGTGACGATATACGACGAGAATCGATTGCGATACGGTGACAGTCAATTCATCATGAGCGCCGACGAGTGTATATCATATTTCGAGCGACAGGGATTTGATTTGACGATTGCACGTGAAGCGATTGAACGTACGCATGAGGTGGCCGCAAAGGTTGAATCGTATGACTTGCCAAGTGGATTGCCATTGATGCCGAAATTCGATACAGGTGGTGTCGATACAGAAGAATATATACGCGAACAGATTAATGTCGGATACCAACGTAACATCGCACCGTATATTTCACCAGAACAACGTGCGCAATATCTCGCACGCATACGCGATGAGTATGAAGTTATCCGAACAGGTATGAACAATCAATCGTTCAGTGATTACTTTCTTGTCGTGGCTGATATGATTCGTGCTGCAGAGGAACGTGGCGTACAAACTGGTGCTGGTCGTGGCAGTGTAGGCGGATCACTCATTGCACGTGCGCTCGGCATGACGAAGATTGATCCGATTGAGCATGGACTATACTTCGAACGGTTTTTGAACAAAGACCGCATCGGCCCACCAGATGTTGATTCCGATTTTGCCGAGCAGTTACCAGTAATTCGTTACTTGCAACAGAAGTATGGGTTTGACCATGTTGCACGTGTTAAGACGTATGTGTATTTGCAGCCTAAATCGGCTGTATTGATGGCACAGAAGGCGTTGGGATTACCATATAACGAGATATCGAACGTCACAAAGTACATGAGCAATGACGATTTGGATATGCAATACAAGAACAATCCAGAATTTCATAAGCTGTGTGATACGTATCCCGAACTGTTGCCACTAGCCAAGGGATTAGTCGGTGTAATCGAACACAGCGGGTTGCATGCTTGTGCCGTGGTTGTGTCGCCTGAACCTTTGACGTTGCACACCGGACTCGACTACAACAAAGAGGATAATGTATGGGTAGCGGAATACGAGTACAAAACACTTGAACACATTGGTTTGCAGAAGATTGATGTGCTCGGACTCAATACGCTGTCCATCATGCGTGAGACGTTGAATCTGATTCGCGAACACGAAGGTATTGAGATTGATTTGCAACGCATACCGACGGATGATATAAAGACGTTTGAGTTGTTTGGGGAGGGCAGAACTTCCGCTATCTTCCAATTTGAGGAAAGTTGGCAGCAACAATATCTACAACAACTCAAGCCGCACAGTATTGGCGAATTGTCATTTTTGACTGCGCTCGGTCGTCCTGGTGCCATGCAGTATATTGATGTGGCGATTCGACGCAAAAGAGGTCAGGAACCGATTGAGTATTATCATCCAGACTTTGAGCCGATTTTGCGTGATACGTATGGCATTATCGCGTATCAAGAGCAAACGATGCGCATTGCACGAGATATTTGTGGATTTACTATGGGTGAGGCAGATATCCTACGCAAAGCAATTGGTTGATTCTGGCCGTCCTATAGGGAAACTTATAGGATTATCAGCGGGCAAAATCGGTGAACGCTAAGTTATCTCCAATGAAAATAGGTGGCATCGGAAAGGAGGTGTAATCATGGGCGGAAAGCCATTCACAGAACAAGAAATTAACTATATCATCGATCTTCATCTACAAGGCTATTCAACTGTCGAAATTGAAAGATTGACAGGACGCAACAATACATCTATCGGACGTTTGTTAGAACGAAACGGATATAAACGTTGGAACAAAAAACGGCATATTCTCTTGAATGATATACAAACGATCATCGAAATGTATGCAGGAGGTCAATCGACAAAACAAATCGGATCGCAATTTAATATTACCGGAAATACAGTCGCATCGATTCTTCGCGAAAATGGGATTGCCGTTAGACCGAGAGGTCAAGCGTGTCAAATCGAAAACGAACATTTCTTTGATACTATTTGTTCTGAAGCACAGGCATATTTCTTGGGGTTGATAATAACAGATGGTAGCATTGTTGCGGACAGTAAAGGGCGAAAAACATTATCAATTATGTTAAAGGAGGAAGATGGGTACATACTTAATGAATTTGCTCGCCATCTTGGATTGCCGAAAGATCGTGTTAAAATTAGTAACCGTAATGAGGCGTATGTGCGTACCAGTTCTGCACATTTAATTGATTCGCTAGCGCAATATGGCGTAATTCCACGCAAGACATTCTCAACATATCTGCCAATGCTCTATGACACATGGATGCCTCATTTGATTCGTGGTATATTCGATGGCGACGGAAGTGTATTTACAACGGGCGGGCGTATAAAGGTCGCTCAGTATGGAACACACAGATTGTGCGATGAAATACAACAATACTTAAATATACATGCTAGTACATCTGTACGGAATGTGTTTGATAAGCCGACTGTGAGTTTTATCCAGTATACCACACGTTCCGATATAGCAAATTTCTACAAATACATTTATTCCGATGCCACCATATTCCTAACACGTAAGAAAGAAAAATTTGGGGATGATATGCCAACACCGAGGTAACTGGATTATCGTCCAGTACCGTAACGCATAGGCGGTGAGCGTTAATGAGAGCAATAATCCGCCCACGAGTGTCCGCCACCGTAACGTTACAGTCGACGGTGAAAATGTATGCTGAGCTTACGGGAAACCGTAAGAAGTAGAGGATAAAAAGCCTTTACGATAACATAACTGAAGAAACAAGCCGACCTATTAGCCAAGCAACGTGACAAATTTATTGAAGGTGGTATTCGTAATGGATATGACCGCGCTATGTTGGAACGTGTGTGGGATGACATAAGCAAATCAGCGGACTATTCGTTTAACGCATCGCACTCTGTTGCTTATGCGACACTTGCTTATTGGTGTGGATACCTGAAAGCACATTATCCCGTTTACTACATGACGGCGGTATTTAACAACACGGACAAGCCGGATAAATTGGTGAAGTATATGGACGATGCGCGTGCTATGGGTATTCGTATTCTACCCCCTCACATCAACAAGTCGGGTAAGAAATTTACCGTTGATAAAGACGGCATACGTTTCGGTCTGTCGTCGATTAAGTTTGTGGGCGATAAGGCTGTTGACGAGATATTGGAATTGCGACCGTTCACATCATACCTGAACTTCGAGGAACGTGTATCGAGTAAGGTGAACAGTCGTATGCGTGAGTCGTTGCGTGCCAGTGGTGCGTTTAGCGAGCTGGATGGTACAAAGGTCGATCCAAATGCACAGCAGCAAGTAACAGGAATGTACATAAGTGAATCACCTTTTACATTGTATAGGGACATTGTTAACCGTTTCAGTATGGATTGGGAAGCAGTACGCAATGCTCAGCCGAACGCAACGATTAAATTTTGTGCAACTATTGGCGCGGTGAAGAAGTCTAAGGTAAAGAAGAAAACATCAAAACAATATGGCCGTGCAATGGCCTTTATGAGTGTACGGATGGAAAACGCCGATGAACCGATAAGGTGTACTTTATTCCCTAACACATATGATAAAGTGAAGGACGTAGTAAAAGAGGGAGTGGCGGTGTATATTGTTGCTACTGTACAGAAACCGTTGGATGTATTAGTGCAGAATGTAATGCCATTAGAACAAATGAAAGACATGTTGACTATGATATAAAACGATAGTATAATTGATATAAAGATAACGAGGAGGTTTTCGCATGGAAGTGAAGGTTAAACGTCTGCATCCGGACGCGGTAATACCACAATATGCACACGAATCTGGTGATAGTGGATTCGATTTATATGCGCTAGAAGATGTAATTATTGAGCCTGGACAAACGGTGAAGGTGCGAACCGGATTGGTGTTTGAAATTCCAGAGGGGTATGAACTTCAGATCCGTCCTCGTTCCGGCGTTAGCGCGAAGACGAAGTTGCGCGTGAGTAATACACCAGGCACTGTAGATGCGAGTTTCCGCGGAGAAGTTATGGTCTTAGTGGACAACATTAAACCATGTGTTCAATCTGGACTACAATACAATATTAAAGAAGAAGTGGTTAATTGGGATGACAATTACGCACCTGATTCGTACATCATCCGCAAGGGTGATCGCATTGCCCAAGCCGTAATTGTACCGGTCATCCGCGCCGAACTGGTTGAAGTGGATGAATTGGGAACGACTGAACGTGGCGAAGGTGGGTTTGGAAGCAGTGGCACACGGTAAGCGTATATATGGAGTTGTAATCAATGGTGTGCCGATGGTACGCATCGATGAGTTTAAATTTATCACATTGTATGATTATATCATGTCCGCTGATATAAAGTTGTCGCAAATCGCATCGTAGTTGAATATATTCCTGTATGTATGATATAATGGATGATGTGGCTTTGATTTACGGACATTATTGATACAGGAGATGATATAAATGCGTGGAGTTACACCTGATTGGACCGAAGAAGAAATTAGAGATTTAGCCATGACCGCAATCAACGTATTGGCTAACGGTGGTAATATATCAGATGGGTTACGCGAGTTTGTGGCACACTCGGAATATCGAAACTTGGGCAGCGCGAGATTGAAATGGCAGACGCATATTAAAAATCAATATGCAGATGCAATTGAACATGCTCAACGGGCTGGTAGGGGTAAAAAGTACATCCCATCTGATGAAGCGCGGGAACAATTCCCCGAGGTGTATGGCGAGAAAGAAAGTGTAGCATCAAAACAAAGTACATTGCTATTAGATGACGATGACATCGAGAAACCGATTAAGGATAATGTTGTAAAGAAAAGCGATGTTATCAAGCACATCAAGAGTTATTTAGAGAGTGTCACTATCCAAGACGACGAGGATTACGAAGAAATCATTGCACAGTTGCGGCATGAAAATGCTATGGCGGCGAAACGTATCGCACAACTGAAAAAGGAAAACGAACAAGTCCATTTGTGGAAGAGGAAGTACGAAGAAGTCAAAGAAGAGTACGATGTGTTGTTGCAAGCGATGAATGTTGCACGACGCCACGCTGCAAATATAGATGATGTGCCGACGAATGTACGTGTAGTGACGAACAATCGCGGTGAAGTGGAACGGGTGGAGCGTTAATCGTACCACTCGTACCCACACCGAACCAGATCTAATTTCATGCGAGGCGCCTCTGCCTCTGCTTTACATATTTAGTGCCTCCACTTCACTTTTGAATTGTGTTAGATATTTTTACGCCGTACTTATCCGTTCCGGACATTCCTTACAGCGAGTGATTTGTTGAATAATTCAATGAATTAACACTTTGACGCCGTAAAATAATGATTGCGATTACAGATCAAGGAGAGTAGAATGGTGGTAAATCACATACGAACACATGTTCCCGTGAAAGGAGAACGAGCAGATGTCAGATATGAAACAGTACCCAGAGGGCCATGTATTCAAACGTTGGACCGAACAGGTGTTGGATTATCGCACAGGAAAAATGACGACGGCTCACTGCGAGCAAGTATGGAGATTTGGAAAGGTTGTGACGATAAAAGAAATATTCGGCGATAAAACGCTTGATGAGTGTTTAAAACATATCTTGTAGGTGGTATACTTAGCGCAGGAGGTATATCGATGCCTGTTTGCGCTATATTTGGAAAAGATGATTATGAATTGCAGTATGCGGGGTTGTTCGCAGAACATATTCTGGATAATTCGATACCCATAGATAAGTACCGAGAATATAACAGAGATGTTGCGGTCAGGTATAATTTAGTTGTTGCTAAGTGTATGAGTCGTTACGTTGTAAATATGCGCGACGAAGTTACTTACCTAGAGTCACATAATGTACGCGTTATTAGTATCGATGATAGCTACGACACACGGCAATCCAACGCGCCGACACAAGACGTTTATCGTTCCTATTTGGCGCAATTTAACGCAGCTAAATCATCAACCGTTATCCGTTCGGGGCTTTTACAGACAATAAAGCAGGGGAAGAGACCAGGGCGGACACCATTCGGATATAAGTTAAATGATGCTGGGC
Source organism: Alicyclobacillus acidoterrestris (assembly GCF_022674245.1). GTDB lineage: Bacteria > Bacillota > Bacilli > Alicyclobacillales > Alicyclobacillaceae > Alicyclobacillus > Alicyclobacillus acidoterrestris. The sequence continues at coordinate 3,031,945 of NZ_CP080467.1, read as the reverse complement.
AACTTGAAATTGATCCAACCGGCGCCGAAATAGTTAGAGAGATATACCGACTATATATCGAGAATGATGGGGGTATGAAGGCTGTTGCAGATATCCTTAATGAACATGGATACAAAACAAAAACGAATCGTCGATGGTCTCCTTCTACTATACGTGAAATATTGACCAATCCTGTATTTATCGGCGTGTTGACATTAGGGGAAAATTTGCGAATCGAACACGCTCACGAACCGATAGTCGATTATGACACGTGGGAAAAGGTGCAGAAGTTAATTTACGCTAAGCGAAGAAACACAACGAAAAGAGTTAGCCGTAAATTACTTGACGATATTTTATGGTGCGGAGTATGCGGTAACGAAATGGCATCCGAAGAAGACAAATACGTATGTACCAATATTAAGTGTCCCAATATAGGCATCGACCGGCCTGAATTGGAATGGCTAGTCGTCGAAAGGGTGAAGGGGTATCTCGCTCGTAAGTACAATAAGTTGTCATTGCAAAGTTATATGCGTAAAGTGACCGACGAAGAAACGGTAAAGTATATTACTAAAGTCACCGAGAAATTGTATGTTATCGAGCGTTACAGCGCGATCAATCGGTACCGAAAAGAATTGCATGCTGTTGTCGAGAGAATTGAGTTCACGCCATACGGGAATACATGGGAAATGCAAATATGCTATAAATTCGGTATTTGACAGATATGCACGTATAGGTTATAATATTACCATGAAGGGAATATATTCATGCATTTCCTTTATGGTAAGTTGTTCAGTAAACACTGGTTGTTGAACAAAAAGTGAGGGTGGTCGTATGGAAGGACAAAAGATACCGTATCCGATAATCCGCAAGATGTTAAAGGTCTGTTTCGAGGAGACAAGAACATTTGAGGCGGAGGATGATTCTGGTTTAACTGTTGAGGAGGTGAAGTCCTGGCTTAACGATCACGTAGACGACACGTTTGATTGGTTGGTGTAACAACGATATAGTACATATGAAAAAGGGGAACGATATAATATGGCATTTAGAAACGACTACAAGTATTTCAATAAGTGGTTTGTTGTTGGTACCGTCACAAATATTGACAACCAGACGCGCAACGCGGACGGTTCAAGCTACGGTGGGCAATTAACAATCAACACGGGTTCTCCAAGTGGACTAGCCCGTGTTCGTATTCCTAACAATCGTAACGTGCCAATGGCATACGACGCTTTGGTTAATATGTTTGACATTGGTTCGCGTGTAAAGGTTGGATTCACGGGACAATGGTTGCGTTTGGATGAACGAGAATCGAACGGGCGAACATATCGCAATTTCACGCAATTTCATTTACCTGAGTTGGCCGAGCAGAATGACCATAATCGTATAGCTGGCAAGGTCACCGGAGAACTTATCTCAAAAGACATCATCGATGACTATCTGCGTATCACGGTCGAACAATACGAAACGGATAAAGATGGGAATGAAATACTGCGAAACGGACGATCTGAACCTCACTACTTTACGTTCGTTGTACGCGAACATAAAGAGGCTGTATATGATATCCCACTTGGTACGAATATTGAAGTATCAGCGCGCTTCTATAATGATGTAGTACGTGATGATTTTGGCGATATTGTAAATAGTTTTAATGAGGTGCGTCTTGAGAAGTTTGTTGTACATAGTCAGCCGCAGGTGCAGCAACAACAACAAACGGTGCAATTGCCGCCGCAGTACACACAACCAGTACCAGCGCAATCACAACCCGCATTCGTACCACATCAACAGTCGAGTAATCCGTTTGCGTTTCCGCCACAACAACAGGCAAGCGTACCGTTTCCAGGCGTAGGCAACGATCCGTTTGCCGATCAATAACTTTATATGATATAATGATGATATAGATGATATAAAGTTTGAAATGGAGGAAATACATAATGGCAGGTTTTAAGAAGGCGACGAAACAACAATCTCGTTTGCGTATGGGGCTTATTGCACCAGCAGGAGCAGGCAAGACGTATACCGCGTTATCTATCGGGACTAATCTTGGTAATCGCGTGGCTGTAATTGATACAGAACGAGGTAGTGCATCAAAGTATGCAGGTAAATTTGATTTTGATGTGCTCGAATTAGACACCTATAGTCCACAAAACTATATCGACGCGATTCATTTGGCTGAAGCCAATGGATATGAGGTATTAATCATCGACTCTTTGTCTCACGCATGGATGGGCAAGGGTGGCGCTTTGGAAATGGTGGACAAGGCAGCGACGCGTTCACAGAGTCGTAATACCTATTTTGCATGGAGGGATGTAACACCACTGCATAACGCACTGATTGACGCTATTCTTCAAAGTCCCATGCATATCATTGCGACGATGCGCGCTAAGACCGAATATGTTATTGAAAATATCAACGGTAAACAAGTACCTAAGAAAATTGGACTAGCACCAATTCAACGTGACGGTATGGAATTTGAGTTTGATATTGTCGCTGATATTGACACTGATCACAATATGATTGTGACAAAAACGCGTTGTGATGAATTGGCTGACGCTGTAATCAATAAGCCTGGCAAAGATGTGGTCGATACCATTAGAAATTGGTTGTCGGATGGCGTGGAAAATGAGTTGTCTTATGATGAATTGCTGCAACGGGCATTAAACAATGTATATGCAAAAGGTTGGGCACAAGATGTGATTCTGACTAAATTCCAAGAGACAACGGGATATGCAGACCCGAACCAATTAAAAACCGACCCAGATGCGATCAATAAAGTGAAATTGTTCTTGGCTGCATCTCAACAATAAGATTTTACATCAACGTATCGCGTCGGGATGGGGTTAATCCTGTCCCGACAGAAAGGAGATTGTGCATGGCACGATCGATACGGATAACACACGACAGATTTGTTGAGATGGTTAGAGAAAAACACAATGAGAAAATTGAAGTGCTTGGCGAGTACATCACCTCGAATCATCGTATCCAACTAAGGTGTAAAGTGTGCGAACACGTTTGGAGTCCGATAGCGAATGAAGTTGTTCGCAAAGACCGACCGTCCGGTTGTCCGAAATGCGCTAGACGTTCCCGTAGACTTTCATTTGATGAATTCGTGAGTCGTGTCCGTAAAATACACGGCGATAAAATTGCTATCATCGGGAACTACACATGTCTAAGCGAGCGGGTAGATGTGAAATGCACGAAACCAGAATGTGGTTGGGAATGGAGTCCGTTTGCACGAGCAATTGTGCATGAACCGATAACTGGGTGCCCTAAATGTGTGGGGAAAATTCCTTGCACGCATGATGAATATGTCGCGAAAGTAAAGAAAATCCACGGTGATAAGATATCGATTGTTGGAAGGTACAAAGGAAATAGCAAACGCATTGCATTGCGTTGTAACGTAGATGGTTGTAATAATCAATGGGAAACAGTTGCGTGGAACCTTATAAAGACCAATCCGACAGGTTGTCGTGTGTGTGCGGATAGAAAAGCGGCACTAGAGCGCACATTAACGCAAGATGAATTCGAATCAAATTTGTACTCGGCGCATGGCGGGAAAGTTATTGCACTTGAACCTTATAAAACTGCAAACACTCGGATTTTATTCAAAGATATTGAATGTGGGCATGAGTGGATGTGCACACCTAATAATATAACTAAAACGGGATGTCCGATATGTAATATTTCGAGAGGGGAAAGATTGATTAAACGCCTGTTGGATGAACGTGGTGTTGATTATAAACAGCAATTTAAATTTGATGATTGCAAAAATGTACGCGCGTTACCGTTCGATTTTGCTATATTCAACGATGGCGAGTTATATACATTGATTGAATGGCAAGGACGGCAACATTTTGAACCAGTCGAGACGTTCGGTGGTGATGAATCTTTCGAACAAACTCGTTTACGCGACTATATTAAATGGGATTATTGCGTATCGAATAACATTCGGATTGCGTATATCCCATATTACACACGAGAAGATGACCTGCCTGAAATTCTAGATGGTATATTGCCACCGAAGGAGGTGATTGTATCGGTTTGAAGTGGACTAAACTTGTTGGTACGCTAGTAATGGTAGGTGCGGTAGCGGGAATATTAATACCTCCTGCTCCGCAACCTCCCGTTACACCAACTATATCAGATGATACGGTTAGTATAATTGATACGTATAAGGCACCCACACATACAAAACGCAAACGTAAACGAAAGTCACACAAACATGCGAGTAAGCCACGATGGGTAACGTATATTGCTACCGCGTATAGTCCGTATGAACCTGGTCAGGGCACCATTACTGCATCAGGCAAGCCAGTTGAACAGGGTACGACTATAGCAGTTGACCCAAATATCATCCCACTTGGCAGCACTGTAGAGGTCGAGTTTGCGGATGGTACGACGCACACATATATTGGCGAGGATACGGGCGGCGCTATCAAAGGAAATCATATCGACATTTTCTTTTGGAGTCAGCAACAGTGTATTAATTTTGGTCGACAATACGTGAAGGTGAGGATATTACATTATGACTGGACGTAAACGCAGCCAACGACAATTGGACAACGACAGAATTATCGAGGAGTTTCTATCAACATTTCCTCCGTCAGTACCGTGGAATAAAACAGTTACGCGACAAGAGTACATAAAGCTAAATCGTGTGTTGCGCAAATTTTATTCTACGGAACAGATTATTGACGCGATACGATATGCGAAAATGCGTGGCAAACAATACAAAACAATATCCAGCATCGCATTTGTAATTGAGGAGTCCATACAATACTGGTCACAATTGCGTGAACGCGAAGAAGAACGTCGCAAGTTGGCTGAAGAACAAGTTGTGGTCAATACACCAATCGAGACGGAACACAAACCATCCACACCATCGTGGCTAGGGAGTATTGATTTTGGGGAGGTGGAGTGAGTGATACCGAATATCGCGATTGTGGGTCCAGCAGGCAGCGGCAAGACGACGTTGGCTAAGTACATACAACAAGTGTTGCAATCGCACAGTGTTACGTCCGAACGCATCGCACTGGCTGATGGTGTAAAAAAAATACAATGGGAATTGTTTCCGGATTTAACGGGCAAACCGCGCAAAGTGTATCAGCATATCGGTATGTCAATGCGTGAAATTGATGCGGATGTGTGGATTAAATACACAGATAAGCGGATTTCAGATTATCCATGTACCGTACATTTTGTGCTAGATGATATGCGCTTGCGCAACGAATACGACCACTACACGCGCAAAGGTTGGTACACGGTACGCATTGTGGCGCCAGATGATGTGCGCATCCAACGACTACGGGAACGTGACGGTGAAGTGGATATGGACACGTTGCAACATGTAACTGAGAGCGAATTAGCTGATGTGTACACCAATGCGGTCATACATAACGATGGCGACGTAGAACAGTTGTTTATGGACGCACAGAAACTAATTCAGTCGTTAATCTAAGGAGTGATGCCTATTGCAAGCTCAAACGCCGCCAATCAATGAGTGGATTATCATTAAGGCCATTTACACTAATCCACAACACTTGGTTAACGTGGCAGAACAAATTGACATACGAGACTTCACTTATCGTCCGTTTCGCATCATATATACTGCCATCAAACAGTTGGCGGCAAGTGGAACGGCGGTTAATAGTGAATCGATTATGGCATTGTTGCAATCAGAACAACCTGCATACTACCAAGAAATTGATGCAATAGGTGGAACCGCAACACTCGATACATTATACGATCCGCAGTACAGGAATATGGTTGGCCTAGACGAGCATATACGGTCGATACGAGATAGGGCTGACAATCAAAATATAATCAACGCTGCGGATGAACTAAAACGGAGAATCGAGGACGGTGATGCGAACGAACTAGCACTTGAAGAATTCGACAAGTCAATCCAGGCGATCAAATTACGTGGTCGACAGCAGGACGTTAAACCAGTCGGGCATAGTATCGATGATTTGCTATCTCGTATTGTCAATCAGGATGAGGACATAGTTGGCGTAAATATCGGCAAAAAATATCCGAAATTAGACCGGATGATACGACATATTCAACCGAAACGTGTAACCATATTCCTATCCAACTATAAAAGTGGGAAGAGTACAGTATTGCTTGAACTGGCATGGTATATGGCTAGTGAATGTAATGTGCCTACACTTTTTGGGGATACAGAGTTATTTGATAGCGAAGTTCAGACGCGATTGTTGGCGAAAGTCAGCGGATTCCCTATGGAGTACATATTGTCTGGACACTGGAACACAATGGAGTCACATAGAAACATCATACTGAACGCGAAGGAAAAGATTAAACAAACGCCATTTTACTGGCACAACACTAATCACATGTCGCGTTCCCAAATTGTATCGCTAGTTAAATTGTGTCAACTTAAATATGGCATACAGGTATTTGCGTATGATTATATCAAGCCTGATATCGAAGATGATATAAACGCCCGTGTTGACCTGCAAATTGGCGCAAAAGTGGACATGCTCAAAGAAAGTATTGCTAAAGCATGTAATATCGCAGTGTTGTCGGCTATCCAGATGAACGAAGATACTGGAAGGGCTGCGAACAGCAAAGAGGGAGAGCGATTAGCCGATAACGTTATCGTTCTCCGCCGCACCAAAGATGAAGATGATATGCCGTTTGCATCACATTTGTTGTGGCTGAAGACGTCTCGATACACGCAAGCTAATGTAACGGTTCCGTTGGACATTGATTTTGGTACGCAAAAGATCGAGGAGAAGTAACAGTTTTATATCATATAAATGGGGGAGTGTATGATATGAATACGGGAGAACAACATAGTCACAATTGCGAGTGTTTACGTTGCAAGTGTGCTAGGGGATATGTTGCTATGGGTGAACTGAACAAGAAAATGGCGAATGAAAATTTGGTACGTGAGGTTGCACAACTATACGAGTTGGAACGTGCGTACCAATTGGCGTGGGGATGACGAGGATTGATAAAAATTACGATCCCACCAGTGGATATTGCGGTTCCATTTAATAACGCACATCTTATACCGAGTGTGTCTGGTATATATCACTTCATGAGTAGACAGAAAGAAAGTTTGTATATAGGAAAGTCGTTGAATTTATCGCGTCGCATTAAGTCGCATATTGCTGGCAGCACGAATACACGAGACGTTCATAAATACTTTGAATACGTAGAGTGCTATTTCATCGATGACGCATTGCAAATGGAGATATATGAGACATACATGATCAATATATTTAAACCTAAATTTAATGTTGATAAAGTTATAACGTACAAAACACAACGATACAACGTAGATGTGAACGACGCGTACAAAAATGAACGCTCCAATATTCAGCAACGAATTGATATGGCATTAGAAAACTTTTCGTTATGATAGAGGTGACAATTGATGTGGCAATCGTCAGTGAATTGGAACAGCAACTTGACGTAATTTCGGTACTCGAACATTGGGGTATTGACACATCGTACATACGTCAAATTGGTGCGGGTGAGTATCGTAGTCCGTGTTTTATACATGGAGGGGATGGCCAAACAGCGTTATCTCTAAAGATGAACAATGGCCGATGGTATGTTGCCTGTTTTAGTCACGGATGTTTCAAGGGGACATTGTTCGATTGGGCAATCACAACTGGACGTACACCTCGGCAGATACTCGACGACTACAAGATGTGTCAACTTGATACAGTGCCGCTTCATCGTCATCGGACGAGGCGTACGCATACACAAGGTTCCCAAAAGGGGGGAGCAGTATTCCTGCCGGATAACACGATGGAACAATTTGAGATAGGAATTCATCGTGATTTGATTGATTTAGGCTATGACCGCGATATGTTAACGAACGTGTTCGATGTGCGATATTGTGCTGACGCAGAGCACGTGCTATACGGACGTATCGTATATCCAATACGAGACAAGTTGGAAAACATACGCACGATACAAGGCAGACGTACAAATGCGTTACCACACGATGCAGCAAAATATATGTTCCACCCTGGATATAACGCGAAGGATATATTATACGGCCAATATGAAATGCGCGAGATGATACGAAAGAGTCGATACATAGTAGTGGCGGAAAGTCCTAAATCGGCGTGGCGCGGGTATCAATTGGGGATTCCTACACTGGCGTTGATGGGGATTAGGTGGACGGACGCACAAGTGAAGCAGATTGCTGCGTATGGTAAACGTGTTGTGCTAGTTGCGGACAATGACGATACGCACGTTGGCGTAAATGGTATGCGTGAGTTACGCGATGCGCTGAGTCGGTATGTAGCGGTGGAATTGCGCGTGTGCCCACATGTCGGTGCCGATATTAGCGATTATCGTATACGTGAGCAATGGGATTATATAATACGAAATGGAGTGGTTGGATGATGGAATTGAATCGAATATATCAGATGGACGTATTAGATGGCGTTAAATTGGTGGCAGACAATAGTGTTGATTTAGTCGTAACTGACCCGCCATATCTAATGAATTACCGTTCGAATCGTCGTGTAGTCCGTAATAAGTTTGACTATATACATAATGACCAGAGTTCATATGATCTAATAGCAACATTTATCGACGAATGTTATCGAGTGATGAAGGATAACACGGCAATATACATGTTCTGTAGCTGGCATCACATTGACTATTTCAAGCAACAATTTGAACGTAAGTTTAAGTTGAAGAACCTAATCGTCTGGAATAAAAATAATCATGGTTCGGGTGATTTGAAAGGGGCATATGCACCAAAGCATGAGTTGATATTGTTTGGGCATAAAGGGCGTTCATTATTACAACACAAACGTATTCCTGATGTTATTGACTGCGACAAGATACCAAGTGCAAAGTTGACGCACCCAACCGAGAAACCAGTCGAATTGTTGACTATATTCATACTCAACTCAAGTCAACCTGGTGATGTAGTATTGGATGGATTTATTGGAACAGGTGCAACAGCGGTCGCCTGTGTAAACACTGGACGTAATTTTATCGGATTCGAAACTGAACCACAGTACATAGAGATCGCCAATAAACGGTTAGAGGGGTTGTTATAAATGATCGAAATGTCACGCTTGTCATATTCCCGACTGGACTTATACAACACTTGTCCACGTGCATTCGCCATGAAATATGTGCATAAGGCTGAACCAGAAAATGATACCGCCGATTATTTTGCCGAATACGGTATAATTGCTCATGCGCTGTATGAAGAACATGCAAATGCGCGTGGGTTGATACCGAAAACTGTGCTAACCGATATGTTCCATAATGGCACTGAGACACGTGACGGTATGGTGAAGGGGTTCAATGATATAAAGTTGCCACCATACATGGCCAACAAATACTATCAGCAAGGCTTGGATTTAATCGACCGACTCCTACATACCAGCGTTGCCAATGTAGTCGGTAGCGAAGTGAAATTCTCTATATATATCGAAGGAATACCTGTTCCTATTGAGGGGTTCATTGACAAGGTAGAACGCGACGAACGCGGTTATATCATCACCGACTTCAAATCGGCACGTCCATACACGCAAGAGTTTTGCGACGAATCGTTGCAGATGTCCATATACGCGATGGCAGCGTTGGAGTTGTATGGAGAGCTACCGTATAAGCAAGTGTACGAGTTTTTCCGTTTCAACGAAACAGTTAAAACAGTTCGCACGATGAAGCAGTTGGAAGAGGCGAAACAGGAAATTAGGCGTCGGTGGGATTGTATCCAGCGCAAGGAATTTGATCCACAATATGACCAATTTTTTTGCAATAATTTTTGCCAGTACGCTAAATCATGTTCATTAAAACAACAAATGGACGCGGAGAAGGCACAACGACGTATTGAACGGGCGCAACGTAAACAGGCGCGCGATGCTAAGAAAGCGGCGAAACAGCAGGAAGGTGACGTATGACCGATACACAGCAACCTTATTACATATTAGCCATTGACCCATCACTTAATCGAACTGGATATTGTTTGGCGCGTGTAACTCCGCAGCGTCATCGCAATAAAGTTGAGTTAGTTGAGATTAGTTACATACCTAATATCCAATTTGGAACAGGCGAGGAAGTATGGGGAAGGAAACTCAACCACATCGAATCGCGCCTTGTCCAATTGAGAAATACATATCGACCGGTTGTAGTTGCAAAAGAAAATTTAGCGACTCGCTCACACGGTCAAACCGAAGTATTAGCACCTGTACACGGAATTATCCGCAAAGTTTTCGAGTCGTCATGTGAAATCGTTGGGTATAGTCCGACAAGGATTAAAAAGGACGCAAGTGTTAGTGGGAATGCCGACAAGAAACAAGTTGAACAATCAATCGCGCAATACATACAGGATAAGGTAATTGTCCAAGTGGATGACGATGTTGATTTGACAAAGTTTCGTTCGGACGATGAATCGGACGCGTGTGCAATATTGCTTACCTATTTATTGGACAAAGAGATTATCGGAAAGTTGGACAAACGGTGATGCGTATGTATCGACACAGGGGGTGTACACGGTGAATGTTAAAATTATCGATGGAGAACTTACTGACAAGGCGTGTTCAGTCGCTTATAATGTGATCAAAGATTTGTACATGAGGGGAAGACTATTCAAGGATGATAGCTGTATACGCCAGGGTATCGACAGACGAACAAGCGAAGAACGGTTACAGCCTACAAGATCAGATTCGTGAATGTCGGATCAAGGCGGGTTCGGATGACATAAAAGAATACATTGATGACGGGTTCAGCGGCGAGTTTCTCGATCGCCCTGGACTTTCTTCTTTACGGCAAGATGTACGCGATGGACTAATAACAAAAGTTGTATGTCTCGACCCCGACCGGTTATCACGTAAATTGGTCAACTCTGTAATCGTAGCTGACGAGATTGAGAAATACGCCGAATTAGTATTTGTAAACGGTGAATATCAAAACACGCCAGAGGGTCGGCTATTTTATCAGATGCGCGGTGCGGTAGCTGAGTTTGAGAAAGCCAAAATTAACGAGCGTATGTCGCGTGGCCGTAGACAGAAAGCGCGTCAAGGTAAGGTTGTAAAAAACCCGCGAGTGTATGGATACGATTATGATAAAGAAAACGGGAAACTTGTCGTCAATACCCGTGAGGCTGAAGTTGTGCGATGGATATTCAACGTATTCACCGATCCAAACAGTAATATACGTGGACTAAACCATATTGCTGCACAACTCATTGAGCAAGGCGTACCGACGAAACGTGGAGGCATATGGCATCGCCAAACGGTTAAGCAGATTTTGAAAAACCGTGCCTACATTGGCGAGGTATACCAGAATCGATACAACACAGAAGGTCGTATACGAAATAAATATGTGTCCGACCCATCCGAACGTGTGATAACGACTGAACGCCCTATGGACGAATGGATTCGCGTGGAGTGCCCTGCGATCATAGATGTTGGGCAATTTGATTATGCACAAAAGTTGTTAGAGAAAGTTAGACGCGAAACTAATGGAAAGACAAAGCGCCAATATCTGCTTTCGGGCCTATGTCGATGTGGAGATTGCGGTATGCGTATGCATGGGCGATATGCTAAACGGTGGGACAAATGGTACAAGACGTATACAGATAGACAGAATTCGCCTGGTCGTAATCGTGGTTGCGGAAATTGGGTACGCGGCGAGACTATAGAGGATAAGGTCTGGAAACATGTTATTGATTATGTAACATCTAAAATGAATGCCGAATCAGCACCAACAGTCGAACAACCAAGTTACGAGCAAAGCGAACTGGCGCGTATTGATAAAGAGTTGAACCGGATAAACACGGGGAGACAAAAGTTGCTCGACCTGTTGATGGATGATGATATCGACGATACAGATATTCGCGAACGGTTGAAAAAGTTGCAGGATCAACGTCAAAAGTTGGAAGAACGACGCAACCAATTGGAACAGGAAATGAACAATGTGAAAGCAAACGATTATGTAGTCGATATGTGGAAACAAGTTTGGGAAATGTTGAAATATGTAAAGCCGGACGAATTCGAATTCGATGCCAAACGTAACATCATTCGCAGTCTGGTGCGCGAAATTAAAATATACAACAAAGGCGAAAACGTCGACATTTTTATGATATGACAACACGCACCCTGTAGTCAGCACGTCTGAGATTCTCATGTATCTGCGCAGCACCAAGAAACATCGGCGGGATGCGTTTCTGTCGGATCCCATTGGCACCGATAAAGACGGCAACGAGATGACGCTTGCGGATTTACTCGGGTCCGATCCCGACGAAGTCGTCGACGTCGTCGACTTTGCGTGGGAAAAACAGAAGATGTATGAGAGTTTACCGGTGTTGGCGGACAGGGAGAGGGAAGTGCTTTGCAAGCGGTTTGGGCTGCCCAATGGGGAGGAGCGCACACAGCGGGAGATTGCGGCGGAGTTGGGGATATCGAGATCGTATGTGTCGCGCATTGAGCACAGGGCCTTGACTAAACTGTACGACTCGATGCGTGGGACCGGCCGGAATGTGCGCAAGCGCGCAGTAGGAAGGGGGGCGCGCGCGAATTCGCAAAGGGATGAATCATAGGTAGCGCCAAGTGGCATCCATCGGACGTCACTGCGTAAATAGCCGGTGTTTGGACGGAGCGGTCATGAATCGACCGCTCCTTTTGTGTACACTAGGCATGGGCCGTGTGGCTGTGCTATCATGGTCTACCGCGTACATGACATCGTCTTGGCGATATTGCGTGTTTGAAACAGGCGGTTCGAGCAAGCTGATAAATGGAACGGGTGATGTCGTGAGTTGGCTGCAGTCGTTAATGCCGAATGAATACGCTTCTTCAATTTATGAAATCGATTTGGAACGGTTGTGGAACCAAGGGATTCGCCTGATTTTGACGGATTTGGACAACACGCTGGTTCCCTGGAATCATCCGGACGTGCCGGAAGACCTCGCGACGTGGCTGAACAAGGCGCACGCACGGGGGTTCCACGTCTGTATCGTGTCCAACAATTCGAGTGGCCGTGTCGAGGAATTTGCCGCATTGTCCGGTTTGCCGGCGGTAGGGGCAGCGAAAAAACCAAAACCGGTTGGGTTCCTCGAGGCGCTGCAGCGGTTTGATATGCGGGCGGAACAGGCGGTCATGGTGGGGGATCAACTGTTTACCGATGTTCGAGGCGGCAATCGCCTGGGCATCTACACGATATTGGTGCTCCCGATTGAGAGCAAAGAGTGGTGGGGCACGCGAATTGTTCGCAATGTCGAGCGCATGGCGATGCCGCTGTTGCGCGCGCGCGGACTCAAGCGTCCCAATTCGAATTCACTCCGGAGGTGAGATTATGGATGAAGAGGTAAAAGCGGTTGTCTGTGTCGGCTGTGGATCTCCATTGCAGTCACAAGACGAGCAAGCGCCGGGCTTTGTACCGTCTAGCGCGATGGGCAAGGAGAACGTGTTGTGCCGGCGCTGCTTTCGCATTCGCAACTACGGGGAATTTCTGCCCGTTCAAGTGAGTGAGCGCGAGTATCAGGCACAGGTCGCTCAAATTTTTGACAATCCGGGATTGGTTCTTTACGTCATCGACGTATTCGATCTCGCCGGCAGCCTCGTCCCGAACCTCGCCCGCTTTGTCATGAACAGCGACGTGGTGGTTGTGGTGAACAAGGTGGATTTGTTGCCGAAAGGCGTGCGCTTTGAGGCGCTATCCGACTGGATTCTCGAGCAGGTGCGAGCGACACACGTCGAGGCGAACGAGGTGCTGTTTGTCAGCGCCGCGACGGGGATGGGTTTGGATTCGTTGTATCGGCGCGTGTTCGACGAGACGGATAGGCCCGTTTATGTCGTCGGGATGGCGAATACGGGCAAGTCGACGTTGCTCAACGCGGTGGCCAAGCAGTTCGACGTGCCAAACGATCCCTATACGGTCTCGCGTCGACCGGGCACCACGTTGGCGTTGTCGCGCTTTGAAGTCGCAGGCCCGAACGGACCGGTGACGTTCGTCGATACGCCAGGGTTGATTCATGGCACGCGCGTGATCGATAAACTGTGCGCGGATTGCTTGAAGCGCGCCGTACCAGACGCTCGGCTGCGCCCTCGCGTGTATCAGTTAAACCCGGAGCAGACGTTGTTTCTCGGCGGATTCGCGCGGCTGGATTTCGAATCTGGCGTTCGCCAATCCATCGTTTTATACATAAGCAATCAGCTGCCGGTTCACCGCACGAAGTTGGAGCGCGCAGAGGCCATTTGGGCGGAGCATCGCGACGATATTCTACAGGTGCCGGGGCCTGAGTGCCAGTCGTCTTTCACCGATTTGACGCCGCATCCCATTCAATCGACGCGACGGGGTCAGCGCGTGGCGCAAGGGACCATCGCGGTATCCGGTCGCGGGCGCGATATCGTCATTCCTGGACTCGGGTGGATCACGCTCTCTGGCGAGGCGTTTCGCGGTCGGCTGTGGCTGCCGACTTGGTTGGATGTCGCCGTGCGGCCGAGGTTGGTCGGGGATTTGACGAGATCGAAGGAAGGGCTGTACTCATGAAGCTGTTTGGTCTCCTCGGTTACCCGGTCGGGCACTCGGCTTCGCCCGCGATGATGAATGCGGCGTTCGCGGCGGATGGAGAAACCGCCGTCTATGTGCCGTTCGCCGTCTCTCCAGAGCGGATTGAGGAAGCTCTGGCGGGGCTGTCCGCGCTTGGTGCTGTCGGCGTCAACGTCACGGTTCCGCACAAAGTTGTGGCGTTTCATTGGGTGAAGACCCACACCGAAGAAGCGCGGCGCATTGGCGCTGTGAATACGATTCGTTTCACGGAAGATGGCGCCATTGGGCACAATACGGATGTTTCCGGTTGGTGGAGATCGATTGGGCATCACGTCCCCAGCGCGTCTCCCAGTTTTGCCGTGATTGGTGCGGGCGGGGCAGCGATGGCCATCTTGGCGGCTATCGCGACACATCGGCCGAAAGCCGATGTGACGGTCATCGCGAGACGGGAATCACAGGTGGCGGCACTAGCACGTCGCTTTGATACGGAACTGAGCATTCAGTACGCACCGTGGGAGAAGCGAAACGCGGTTCTGGCGGCGGCAAACGTCATTGTGCAGACGACGCCGATTGGTATGTGGCCGAAGGTCGATCAGTCGCCGGTGACGGATGCGGGCGTCTTTCAGCCGGGGCAGATTGTGCAGGATATTGTGTATCGCCCGCGTGAAACGATGTTCGCCAGGTTGGCTAAGTCGCGCGGTGCGGTCGTGGTTGACGGAGCAGACATGCTTATCTACCAAGGTGTGGATGCCTACGAGTGGTGGTTAGGGCATGAAGCACCGGTGGACGTGATGTTTGCGGCTGTCGACCGACATCTCGCACACGAGCAACTGGCGCATGAGTGAGGTGGCAGGGGTGTGCTATACTGTGGACAGTGGAACCACTTTCCAGCGACCAGGAGATTTACCAGATACATCGGCTAAGCGCGTGCTGTTGTTTGGGGGGACGTTTGACCCTCCGCACATCGGCCACTTGGCGATGGCACAGCTTGCGTGGGAACAGACAGGTGTCGATGAAGTCTGGTTTTTGCCGGCACCGAGTCCACCACACAAGGCGGAGATTGGCGACGACACATTCTCCTGGCGCCTTCGCATGGTTGAGGCGCTGATTGACGGACGTCCGGGGCTGCGCGCCGTGCCGATTGAGATGTACCTGCCACGGCCTTCGTTTAGCGTAGACACCGTCCGAGCGTGTCAGACATGGTATACAGAGACGCAATTTTCCTTTTTGTTAGGTACGGATAGTCTGGCACAGTTGCCCACGTGGCATGGTGCACAGGAACTTGTGAAACGTATCGCATTCTATGTAGCAGGCCGTAGTGGTTACCCGTTTGCAGCCGCGCTTGCAACCGTCCAGTCCGATTTGGCGGACGTGCGGGCCACGCCGATAGAAATGCCGCTACTCGACGTGTCGTCCACGTGGCTTCGGGAACGCCTGGCAAATGGGCTTGATGTGTTTGGGTTAGTGCCGCCGCGGGTACTCGACGTGTGGAATGCCGGCCCGTAAGGCGGGATGGGAGGCGCACGTAATGGATTTGTCCCAGTTGGTCAACGATGTGAAAAACAGTCTTACCCCGCATCGGTTGCGGCACGTCGAAGGCGTTGTCGCGACGGCGGTGGAATTGGCAAAACAGGTTCACATTCCCGAGGAGCAGGCGGAGGTCGCCGCCTGGTTGCACGATATCGCGCGGGAGTGGCCGTGGGAGAAACTGACTGAAGCGTCACAGACAATTGAGGTGCCAGCAGGGTTCGCGAGTATCCCGATGCTGTTGCATGGACCGATTGCCGCCCACCTCGGCAAGGTTCAGTACGGTATTACAGACGAACAGATTTTAGATGCCGTCCGCTACCACACCACGGGTCGGCCAAACATGACGACGTTGGACATGGTTTTGTTTGTGGCAGATGCGATTGAGCCAGGGCGCAATTATACTGGCGTGGACGAGATTCGGGCAGCCGCAGCGCACAGTTTGCAATCGGCTGTGAGGCTCAGCATCGACAATACCATCCGCTTTTTGGTGGACGCGGGAAAACCGCTGTTTCCATTGACGGTCCTCACGCGGAATGAACTTTTAAAGCGTTAACCTGTAAGGCACTAAAGGAGGCGTGTACATGCAAATAAACGAAGTAGAGCGCGTTGCTCAGGCAGCTGCAAACGCAGCACAGGACAAAAAGGCGACGGATGTCGTCGTGATGAACGTGCAAACGTTGACGCCTATGGCAGATTTTTTTGTGATTTGCTCGGCGAATTCTCGACCACAAGTAGAATCTGTGGCACGGGCTGTACGCGATGAGCTGAGCGAGTTGGGCGTCACTTGCAGAGGCGTTGAGGGAATGGACGAAGCCCGCTGGGTGCTGCTCGACTTCGGTGACATCGTGGTACACGTGTTTCGACCAGAGGATAGAGAGTTTTACCACATTGAGCGCTTGTGGGGAGAAGCTGATGTCTACACAGTCGGCGAGTCGTCGACGTGACAGCTTACGAACAGTTCGCAAGTGTTTACGACATTTTTATGGCAGATGCGCCATATCAACCATGGCTTCACCTGATTGAATCGCGTTGGCAGATTGCAAACTTTCACGTGGCCGATGTGGGATGTGGCACGGGCACACTGACCGTGCCACTGGCGGCGAAGGCACGCACGTGTGTCGGTGTTGACGCGTCGGAAGCGATGTTGGCACAGGCGCAGGAGCGGGCGTTCGACGCACGTGTACACGTGGAGTTGCTCTGTCAGGATGTACGGGCTTTGCGGCTGCCGCGTCCAGTTGACCTTGCAGTTTCGACTTGTGATGTCGTGAATTACATTCCTGGGACCGATTTGCGCCAAGTGTTTCAGGCTGTGCATGACGCACTGGTGCCGGGTGGCACGTTTGCGTTTGACATCATCGGTCCTACTCGTTTGGCTGCATTGGCGGACGGTTATTGGCATCAAATTGAGGAAGACGCTGTGTTATTGCATGAGACGCGCGTGGTTGGGCAAACGATTGAACACGAAGTTCACGCGTTTGTGCAAGTCGATGACGGGTTGTATGAGCGCGTTGAAGAACAACATCTTCAATACTTTCATTCCGAAGCAGATATTTCGGCTGCGTTGCGAGACTGTGGATTCGACGTGTGCGAAGTACTTGCGGACTTCGCTCACAAACAGACGGATGCAGCAGATAGGCTCGTCTTTATCACGCGCGCGTAAGTGCAATGGATACGCCCGGGTCAAACTTGTCATCGGTGGTCTTCATTCAGAGGGCGAAACGGTTGCCTGAAACGCCATAAAGGCCTCGAGTGCCGCTGGGTTCGCGTGAAAGAAGACCACCAGTGCCTGTAGCGATTCCAGCGTACGTGGACTGACGTGGTGTTCGATACCCTCGACGTCGCGTTGAATCGTCTCTTCTGCCACGCCGAGCATACGCAGGAACTCGGCGAGCATGGCGTGGCGTTCTTTCATGAGTTTCCCCATTTTCTTGCCGCGCGGCGTCAGCACAATCCCCCGATATTTTTCGTAACTGACATACTCGTTTTCGTCTAACTTCTGAAGCATCTTTGTCACCGAACTAGGTTGAACCGCGAGAGAACTCGCAATGTCAGAAACGCGCGCGTACCCCTTTTCGTTCATCAGTTCATAAATTTTCTCCAAATAATCTTCCATACTGGGTGTGAGCACGCGGATACCTCCAATTTCTTCTACATCAATTTTACACGACCATCGAAATGCCCCGCAATCTTTTGTCGTCCTCATGTTATTGTATTCATTCACGCCATTTTGTCGTTTGCAAAGTTGCATATGGTTTAACTTGGAGCAAACAGGCGTTCGCTGCGTCCGGATTGAATACCTCTCCATGTTGTGCACGTTCGAAAGGGAGATGATGCAATCGTGGGAAGGTCATCCAATCTCTGGCTCGTTGATGCGGACGACGCCGAAGTGTTGAGCAAGGTCAAACGGCGGACTGTCGGGAAGTGGTACTGGCCGTTTCCCGCGTGGCTGAAGGTCGTCTTGTCACTGGTGTTGGTCGTGGGATTTGTCGCGGTCGGATGCTTCATCGGCGCTGGCAAATCGACCGCGGGTGCTGGAAGTGGCGCACAAAGCCAAACGATGCGACTTGGCACATCCGCCAAAACTTCCGCAAATTCTTCCACATCATCGCCTGCAACGGCTGGGTTCTCCGACAGCCAGGTGAGCGAGGGATTCATTCAGGTCGACGTCCACGGCGACGTCGCCCGGCCAGGGGTTGTCAAAATTCCGCCGAATTCGCGGGTGAAAGATGCGATTCAAGCGGCTGGGGGTTTCCTGCATGCAGCCGATAAAACGAATGTGAATGCGGCGGCACTCCTGTGGGACGGCGAGGAATTGGACGTTCCTGTAGCGGCACAGACAGCTTTGCGTAACGCCAGGGAACCCGCATCAGAAGCGTCATCCGCGACGGACACTGCGACGGGTGCAAACGACAATCCGGACGTTGCGTCGAGCGAAGATGTCACGGGTGCGTCGAGTTCCCCTTCGTCAGGTCAGAGAATTGATTTGAATACAGCCGATGCGGCGACGTTGGAATCCCTGCCCGGCGTGGGGCCGAAACGAGCGGCTGCAATCGTATCCTATCGCTCGGCGCACGGATTGTTTCACTCGGTCGACGATTTGCTCAATGTCAAAGGGATTGGTTCGAAAACGCTCGCCGAATGGGCGCCTAGCTTGTACGTGGACGGTCAGTCCGAGACCGGGCAGTGAAACACGACGCCCGATTGGTGAATATGGGCGCGTGGTTGGCAGTCGGTGCGCTCGTTATTTCCGCGCACAGCTTTATATCGCGCTCGCACCTTCAAATGCTGTTTGAGGTGGCAATGGGGTGGAGCATCTCTGCGGCCGCGTTGGCGGTTGTTATCCGGCGGCGCTTCGCGCGAGTGGTGTTGGTTTACCTTTGTCTGCTTGGTGTCGCGCTGGCAATGGGGTGGCTGGACAGTGTCGATGTGGCGCCGCGCCCTACTGTCGCAATCGGATTACCGACTGTCATCCGCGGCACGGTCACAAGTGCCGCGGTCTACGCGAGTGAGACGATTTATCAGATAAACGTGCGCCATGAGGGTGCGGGGACGGGACAAAGGCGATGTGACTACACAGTGTCGTGGCGTCCCACGAGCCACGCTGTTCAACCCCTCTTTGTGGGCGAAGGCGTGGTGCTATCCGGCATGTTTGTCGAAGATGATGGGCAAACGGCCGAAAACACTGCACGAGCGGTTGATTTATTGTCTCCGCTTTACAAGTTTCGAGGCCAATTGCTCAGCGTTCAGCCGGCCCGAGGCGCCCTCGCCGATTTGCAGTGGCTGTCGGGGGCGTTGGACAGGACGGTGCCAAGTGCAGACGGTGTGTTTGCAAACGTCGCTTTGTCCATGGTCGTCGGGCGGGCGGCTGCGGTGCCATCCGATACGCAGACGCTATTTCTCGACGCGGGGGTCATGCACCTGCTCGCGGCCAGTGGCGCCAATGTGGTTTTGGTATTGCGCGTCAGTGGATTGGTCTGGAAAGGCGTTGTGCGCGTGTTGCGGGTTCAGGTCAAGATGCTCCCCATTTTGTACCAACTCGCGGTTGTTTGGGGCTTTGTCTGGCTCTGTGGTGGGGCGATCCCCATTGTCCGAGCCGGCGTCTTTGCGTCGTATACAGTCCTTGCGCGAGCGTGCGGTCGTCCGGTGCACCCGTTTACGGCATTGTCGGTTTCAACGCTTCTGTTTGCGCTTTGGTCGCCAGAGGAAATCTCGACTGTCAGCGGAATCTTATCGACGATGGCAGCGTTTGCGATTTTTCAGGCGACACAGCTATTGCCACGCAATTCGCCGCACCGCCGTGCAAATGGGTTCTGGCCGCATTGGTTGATTTCTCTGCTGCATAGAGCGCTCTCGCATGGGTGGTCATTGATGCTCGTCAGTTTGTTGATTGACGCCTATATGATCCCGTTAATCTGGTGGCTATTTGGACAATTGACGCCGTATGGTGCCGCAGCAACGGTCGTCGTCGAGCCGTTGCTCGTCCTGCTTCTCCCGTTGACACTTTTGTGGTGTGGGATCGTTCTACTTGACCAGTGCCTTCCGTTATCTCGAGCCTTTGCCGACGTTGGGCACGGCGTCGGTATGACGGATGTGGGACTTGTTCATTTTTTGTGTTTCGCTTTGCAAAAATTTGTGGCGCTGCCACACAGTTTCGACGTCATGCCGCAGCTTCCGACTTGGTGGATGCTGGCCTATTACGGGTTACTCTTGCTGTGTCAGCGGCCGACGGGGATTGCACGCGCTCTAGTTCGTCTCATTGCTCGTATGAATGCGCATCAAATCGTGTAAATTAAAAGTTGTTGTGCTATGATTAAAAACTGGATAGAGCTTGATGGCCGTGCAGAGGCCACTAGCAATGCTTGGAATCATAAAATATGCGGTATGGAACTGGAGAGGACGAGCAATGACCAAAATTGTGATTGTCGGTGCCGGTTATGCGGGAATGGCAGCTGCTGCTCACCTGGATAAAGCGGGTACGCCTTTCACCATCGTGAACAACCATGATTACCACTACTTGACGACGCTGTTGCACGAAGCTGCAGGCGGACGTGGCCCTGGGTCGAACTATCAAGTGCCCATCAAAGAAGTGCTGCGCCAGGATTCCTCTGAGCTGGTCGTCGACCAGATTACGGGAATTGACCGCAACAAGAAGGTCGTCGTCGGTCAAGCGGGCGAGTACGCTTACGATTATTTGATTTACGGCCTGGGTTGGGTATCGGAGTACTTCGGCATCAAGGGTCTCAAGGAAAACAGCTTGAGCATTACCAACTTGGACTCGGCTGTCGGGATTCGCGAACACATTGAAAACGAGTTTAAGGCGTACGTCAAGGATGGGGACAAGCGGCACCTGCGCATTGCGCTTGGCGGCGCTGGTTTAACCGGAATTGAATTGATGGGTGAATTGCTCGAGTACCTGCCACAGTTGTGCAAGTCTCTCGACATTCCATTCTCGGAAGTCGACGTGCAGTGCATCGAAGCGATGCCGACGATTCTGCCGATGGTCGCGCCACACCTGCGCCCGTATGTCGCTGAAACATTGACGAAAAAGGGTGGCAAGTTGCGCACCAACACGAAAATTATGGAAGTTACGCCGGGTGTTGTACACCTCGATGGCGGCGAGACCGTCGAAGCTGGAACGATTGTTTGGACCGGTGGCGTTCGCGCGAACCCATTGTTGACGGAAGCTGGGTTTACAGTGGACCGTCGCGGTCGCGGCAAGGTGAACAGCTTCTTGCAGTCTGCGGACGACGACCACATCTTCATCGTCGGCGACAGCGCGTGGGCTGAGGATGAAAACGGCAAACCGTTCCCACCGACGGCTCAGATGGCGGAGCAGATGGGCGCTTTGGCTGCGCACAACCTGCTTGCACAGCTCAACCGTCAACCGATGAAGAGCTTCAAGCCGCGCAACTGGGGTACGCTGTGCTCGCTGGGTTCGGAAGTTGGCGTAGGCGACGCGTTTGGCGTGCCTATCAAAGGTGTGACCGCTGCACTTGCCAAAGAAGGCAGCAAGGCGAAGTACCTTTGGGAATTGGGCGGTATGCGCTTAGCGGGCAACCGTACCAAGCAAATGATGCGCATCTAATTACTGTTCGCCTAGATATTCTGGAAAAGGCGCCTTCCTACACCAGACAAGGTATACTGGTGTTGGGGAGGCGTCTTTTTTGGATTTTGTGACAGCATATGAACAACTGACATCAGGCAAACTTGCGCCCGTATATGTGCTGTATGGTACGGAAGCATTATTTATGGATAGATTTACGCAGAAACTCGTGGAGTTGTCCGATGGGCAGGCGCTGGCGCGCTACGATTTTGAAGAAGATGGCGTGGACGACGCACTGTTTGAATTGCAAAGTGTCTCGCTGTTTCTTGCGCAGCCTGTGGTTTTGATTCGCAACTGCACGGCGTTTCTTGCGCAAGGCAAGGCGGGGGCATCGGGGGAGGCCCTGGAGGCGTACCTTCAGAATCCCGTGAGCGAGCGCACACTGGTGGTGACGGTGCCAGGAGAGAAGCTGGATGAGCGAAAAAAGGTGACGAAGGCGGCGAAGCGTCATATCGTGATCGACTGTCGGACACCCAAACCAGCGGTTGCACTGCGGGTGCTCAAGCAGGATCGCGACCGCCTGCAGGTCGACCTGACAGATGATGCGCTGGACGAGCTGTGGCGGCGCACAGGGACTGTGACACACGCGAGCAATGAACTCGAGAAGTTGTCTATCTATGCGCTGGGGCGAACGGTGACGGTGGAGGACGTGCGCGCATTGGTAGCGCAAACGATGGAGGAGACGGTCTTTGACTGGGTCGATCACGTCACCCAAGGCCGCATCGGCCACGCCTTCGCGAATTTGCAGGAGGTCGCGCGCCAAGGATACGATGCGCTGTCGTTGCTCGCGATGCTGGCCCGCCAGTTTCGCTTGATGTGGTTCGCGAAAGCACTCGGCCAGCGCGGGATGCGCATGGAGGACATCGCAAAGCAGGCGAAGGCGCATCCGTTTGCGATGAAGGTGGCGGACAAGCAGGCGCGAAATTTCACGTTGTCGGCGATTGAACGGCTTATTTGCCAAGCGGCGGATTACGAGTTGGCGGTCAAGCGCGGTCGGCGCGACGCGCAGCAGGCGATTGAATTGTTGATGCTCGCGGCGGCTGGGAGTACGAGTGCGCTGCGGCGGGCAAAGTAAGCGCGAGGGGGTGCTTGCGGATGGCGGATGAGCCGGGGAGGCAGCAAGTCCGAATTATCGGCTCGGATGGACAGTTGCACGTAGTCGAGCAGAGTGCGCCCGCGAAACCTCAGTCGGCTGCAAAAATGGTAGCAGACAAACTGCACGTCAAATATGAGGACGATGCCGACAATGGAGAACTGCGCGCGAAGGATGCTGGACGCATCGGCGGCAACTTAGGTGGACCGATGGTATCGAAATTGGTCGCGTTGGCACGCCAGGAGATGGCGAACCAGCATGTGGCTTCTTTAATTGAGGCGACAAAAAAATAAACGACCCAAGAATGGGTCGTTTATTTTGACTCACGCGTTGTTGCTGGCAACAAGCTCGTTGAAGTGCTTGGTCAAGCGGGACTTTTTCCGCGAAGCGGTGTTCTTCTTGATGATCCCCTTGGTGACAGCTTTATCCAATGCGCGGGTAGCCGTCAACAAAGCTGCACGCGCTTGTTCAACGTCGTGAGCAGAGAGCGTTGTCTCATACTTTTTAATGGTCGTACGGAGTGCGGATTTCATTGACATGTTTCGCGCCGTTTGACGCTCCGCGATACGGACGCGTTTCTCTGCAGATTTAATGTTTGGCATGAACGGTTCACCTCCAACTGCACAAAACCGGCATCTTTACAGACGAAAGAGAGTTTACCACATCATACGGAACGTAGCAAGATGGACAAGCAGAAACGGGGTGGGGTTATGACAAAAAAAGTGACGAGAATTCAAATTCACGGGCAACCGAAGTTTATCCCGCTGCAGGAGCGCCACCGCTCCCTAACGAGTTACAGCCCGCGCACAGACCTGGCGATGGAAGCACACGATCTCGCCCGTCAAGGCGGCCACACAGTCAACGGCGTCGACGAGTACAAGGAATCTTTTGACGGCATCGAAGTCACGCGGGTCAAGGTCCGCACCAAAGTGGCGGAACGGCGGCTCGGTAAGCGCAAGGGGACGTATGTCACGCTTGATATCCCTGGACTGCGCCGGCGGGATCCAGATCTGCAGGAGCGCGTGACCCAGGTCTTCGCGGACGAACTCAACCGGCTCCTGGATGTGCCGGAAAACGGTTCCGTGTTGGTCATTGGCCTGGGCAACGAACATGTTACCGCCGACGCGCTCGGCCCGATGGTCGTGACAAAATTGTTTGTCACGCGCCACCTGTTGGAGTACATGCCAGAGGTGCTTGGCAACGGCCAAGGGTATCGCTCCATCGCCGCCGTCTCCCCGGGCGTGCTGGGCCTCACCGGAATTGAGACGAGCGAGATTGTGCGCGGTATCGTCGAACGCGTCAAGCCGGATGCGGTGATTGCCATCGATGCGTTGGCGTCGAGATCGCTCTCCCGCGTCAACGCCACCATCCAGTTGACCGACAGCGGCATCCAGCCGGGCGCTGGCGTCGGCAACAACCGCAAATCCCTCGACCGCGAGACCCTCGGTATCCCCGTCATCGCCGTCGGCGTGCCGACCGTCGTCGAGGCAGCAACCATCGCCAACGACGCCATCGAGTTGGTGCTCAACCAACTCCGCGAACAAGTGCCCGGCAATGCCGCGACTGCCCTCTTCGACCAACTGTCCACCGGCGAAAAGTGGCACTTAGTTCGCGAGGTGCTCGATCCGATGGAAAACAACCTGGTCGTCACCCCGAAGGAAGTCGACGACTTCATGGAAGACGTCGCATACGTGGTCGCCAAGGGCCTAAACGTGGCACTTCACCCGGCCATGACGATGGAGGACGCCGACTTGGTCACGCATTGAGCGGGGGGACGCTGTGGCGCGCTGTGGGGGCACGCAGGCTGGCGCGCGGGTGGCCGGGATCGGACAGGGTGGCGCGGGGCACGCGCCGCCTGCGGTGGACTTGGGGGCCTGCGGCGCCGCATAAGGTAACTTTTCTGCGCTATTTGTGACATATCGGCGCTGCGGAGGCGGATAAGGTAGGAAATCTGCGCTATTCGCGAGGATTTACCCAAAACCGTGCCCGAAGAAGCGGAATAAGGCATTTTTGATGCCCTAATCGGTGCAAAAGTGGCGCCAGTGTCTTAATAAGACACGATCGCGCCCGGCACGCGGCCCCAAGCCCCACCGGCGCGCCGCCTCCCAAGCCCCACCCGCCACGCGCGCCCCACACCTCCGCAAAAAAAGCCACCAGTGCCGCACCTGCGTGCACTGATGGTGGCCCACCCTTATAAACTACTAGAGGCGTTTGCTAGACCGGCGTGATTCAGGATGCTTTGGACGTAGTTTTGCGTCTCAGCATATGGTGGCACGCCTTGGTACTTTGATACGGCGCCCGGACCAGCGTTGTAGGCTGCAAGGGCCAGCGGGACGCTGCCGCCAAACTGATTGAGTAGCTGCCGTAAGTAGCTCGCGCCAGCGTCGACGTTTTGCGCAGGGTCAAAGGCGTTCGACACCCCCAGCGACTGTGCCGTGCTCGGCATCAATTGCATGAGGCCTTGTGCGCCAGCGCTGGACACCGCGTTGGGATTAAACCCGGATTCTTGTTGAATCACGGCACTGAGCAGTGACGGCGGCAAGTTGTACTTTTCAGCCGTTGTATTAATGATGGAAGCAAGGCTTCCACTAGGCGCAGTAGCACTGGTAGACGTTGGTGCGCTCGTAACACCCGCATCTGCTGCGGTGCTATTTGCACTCGTCGCCGTTTGCGGCGTGGTGCCTGTGAAATTTGGTAGCAAGGATAAGAGCAGTGGCGTCAAACTGTCGCTCGTGTTGATGGTGCTCGGATCTACGCCAGACAGTCCAGTGAGTCCTTGCGAAGATGCGGTGGACGATGGATTGATACCCGCTGTCGGCAGTGTGGAACTTTCTTCGCTGACGAGCATTTCCAACGTCTCTTCCAGGATTTCTTCGAAAACTTGATTAGTAGATTGCCACTGGCTGACGATTTGGTTGCCTGTCGGCACAGCCGTTGCAGCGGTTGTGTTCGCCGCCGTCGAGCCAGTAACCGGTGACACGTTCATCGATGCTTTTCCCCCACCGCTAGATTTCTACTCGTATGATTCGCCGCGCAAAGAGCACATTCCTGCGTAGGTCGAAGGCTGTCCCATAGAAATCTTCTCCCATATAAATCTGATGAAATCTTTGACGGTAGTGCTAATCTAGCAACCCCGTGCATAACGTTTACTAGAAGCCAGAACAAGGACGTATGGCAGGCATAGTGGATGCGCGAAAGGGTGGAGAGGTATGACACAGGCGTGGGGTGCAATGCGGCGGCGGCTCAAAAAAGTGGTTGCCGGTGTCCTCTTTGTTGGTTTGTTGGTGGGATCGGGCGGCACTTTATTCACCGTGTTCGCCGAAGCGATGAGCCACTTGGGAAGAGCGAATGTGCAAACTGCTGTGCAAGTTGAGTCAGCGGACAATGCGGACAACCCGGCAGTGGGTGCAAGTGGTGCTGGTGCACAACAGGCGTCGGGGGAATCGAGCGCGCCCGCAGAGGCTTCCAATATATATCAACCGCCAGTCATGGAGTATTCCAACACAGAACTTTCGCAAGGTGACAGTGCGAGCGTGGGACTGACTTCGAACGGTGACAATCCGAATCCGGATGAGGACGGTGTGAACAGCGCGCTGGCCGCGGCGATGGACTCGGGGGGCGTGTATCTCGGCGAACATCTGCAGAATGCGTTCGGCTCCATGCTGAAGGGTGTCCTCGATACGCTGTTTATTAACACCAATTGAACATCGCGTCGCGTGCGATTTGCGATTTGCGATTTGCGATTTGCGATTTGCGATTTGCGATTTGCGATTTGCGATTTGCGATTTGCGATTTGCGCGGTTCCGTGCAATTCGCGTCTTGATATATCGGAGGACTCCATTCACTCAGACAGGGGGTAGCGCGGTTGGCGAGAGGACCCGAGACACACCGCGAAAAATTACTAAAAGGTGCCGTCGAGATAGAACTGCTCTCTATCGGCTGGATCATGACCGAGGCCATTCTCGCGGCCATCGCGGCCTATCGCGCAGGCAGTTTGTCGCTGTCCGCCTTCAGTGTCGACAGCGCGGTGGAGCTATGGAGCGGTATGTTGTTGGTGGTGCGGTTGTACGTCGAGATCCAGTCCGGGGAAGAGATGGCTTCCGAACACAAGATAGAGCGCTGGACAAGTGGGGTCATCGCCCTTTGCCTGTTCACCTTGGCCGGCTACGTCTCGTTTCGCAGTGGACAGGTGTGGCATGGTCACCAATCGGCGCAGATGACGCTCTTGGGCTTGGTCACCGCCGCTGCCAGCAGTTTGTTTACGCCGTGGTTGGCGCTGCAGAAGTTGCGCTACGGCCGCCTTTTGCACAGTCCGAGTCTGATTGGCGACGCGATGTGCAGTTTCACCTGTGCGTACATGTCCTGGGCGCTGCTCCTGGGCATGGGGCTCAACAGCCTATTTCACTGGTGGTGGGTCGACTCCGTGGCGGCGCTCGCCATTCTCTATTTTATTTTGCAAGAGGCGTGGGAGTCTTGGCACAGTTTCAAGTCGGGTGAGCCACATGTTCACGATCACGGCGCGCACCGGCATTGACCCGTTGCCGCTTGTTGGGCGGTTTGTTCGAATGGTATAATCGGTGGGTGCAAGCCGCGCCTTGGCGCGGTTTATTTTGTGGTGCGACACAAGGAGGATTACCGTGTCAAACGCTACTCGCCAGTCGCGTATCCGGAACTTTTCCATCATTGCCCATATCGATCACGGTAAGTCGACGTTGGCGGATCGCATTCTTCAACTCACCGGCGCAGTCAGTGAGCGGGAGATGCAAGATCAGTTGCTCGACCAGATGGATTTGGAGCGGGAACGCGGCATTACGATTAAGTTACAAGCCGTTCGTCTGACCTACAAGGCGAAGGACGGAGAAGAATATGAACTGAATTTGATTGACACGCCGGGACACGTGGACTTCACGTACGAAGTGTCACGCAGTCTAGCGGCCTGCGAGGGCGCGCTGTTGGTCGTCGACGCGGCTCAGGGTATTGAGGCGCAGACGTTAGCGAACGTCTACTTGGCGCTGGACAACGACCTGGAGATTTTGCCGGTCATCAACAAAATCGACCTGCCGAGCGCGGAGCCGGAGCGCGTGCGCCAGGAGATTGAGGACGTCATCGGGCTGGACGCCAGCGACGCGGTATTGGCGTCTGCGAAATCGGGGATTGGCATCGAGGACATTCTCGAGCAAATCGTCGCGAAGGTGCCTGCGCCCAAAGGGGACTCGGACGAGCCGCTGCAAGCGCTGATTTTCGATTCGCACTACGACCCGTATCGCGGCGTCATCGTCTACATGCGCGTCTTTAACGGGGTCGTCAAGCCGGGGATGCGCGTGCGCATGATGGCGACGGGCAAGGAGTTTGAAGTCGATGAAGTGGGCGTGTTCAGTCCGCGGATGACGCCGATTGATGCGTTGTACGCCGGCGACGTCGGCTATTTGGCGGCGAGCATCAAGAACGTGCGCGACACGCGGGTCGGTGATACGGTGACCGACGCAGAGCGCCCGACGGCCGAACCGCTGCCTGGGTATCGCAAGACCAATCCTATGGTGTTCTGTGGACTGTATCCGGTCGATAGCGCAGATTATCAGGACCTGCGCGAGGCGCTTGAGAAGTTGGAGTTGAATGACGCGGCGCTGACCTATGAGCCAGAGACGTCGAGCGCGCTCGGCTTTGGTTTTCGTTGCGGCTTCCTCGGCATGCTGCACATGGAAATTGTGCAAGAGCGCCTGGAGCGGGAGTATGGCCTGACGCTCATCACGACGGCGCCGAGCGTCGTGTACAACGTCTATCGCACAGACGGGACCATGTCGGCGATAGATAACCCAAGTGAGATGCCAGATCCGGATCGGATTGAGCGAATTGAAGAGCCGTATGTGCGGGCGTCCATTTTCGTGCCGAAGGATCACGTCGGTGCGGTCATGGAACTGTGCCAGGAGAAGCGCGGCCAGTTCCACGATATGCAGTACCTCGATGAGGCCCGGACGACCATCGTCTACGACTTGCCGCTATCGGAAATTGTCTACGACTTCTTCGACAGGTTGAAGTCATCGACGAAGGGATATGCTTCGTTCGACTACGAGCTGGTTGGCTATCGCGAGTCGAAGCTGGTGAAGATGGATATATTGCTCAACGGCGACGTCGTTGACGCGCTGTCCTTCATTGTTCACCGGGACAAGGCTTACCCGCGCGGGCGCGCTTTGTGCGAGAAGCTGAAGGAACTGATTCCGCGGCAGATGTTTGAGGTGCCGATTCAAGCGGCGATTGGCAACCGTGTTGTCGCGCGCGAGACGATTCGCGCGATGCGCAAAAACGTCCTCGCCAAGTGTTACGGCGGCGACATCTCGCGTAAGCGCAAGTTGCTCGAAAAGCAAAAAGAAGGTAAAAAGCGCATGAAGCAAGTCGGCAACGTGGAGGTACCGCAGGAGGCGTTTATGGCGGTATTAAAAATGGAGTGAGGCAATTGACGCAACCTGTGAGAGATCAGGAGAAGCTGGCGACGCCCACATCGTTGTATGTACACATTCCGTTTTGCAAGAGTCGCTGCTTTTACTGTGATTTCAACACGTATGTCGCGCCTGATTCCGTCATGGTGGATTACGTGGACGCCCTTGGCGCCGAGTTTGAGAAGCTTGGGCAATCGGCACAAGGGCCGCTGCAAACGGTGTTTTTTGGCGGCGGTACGCCGACGCTGCCTAGTTCCGCGTTGCTCGAGCGCATGCTGACGCAATTGCATGCGCATTTTTCATTGGCGGATGGCGCGGAGTTTACGTTCGAATCGAATCCGGATTCGGTGGACGAAGAGAAGCTGGCGTTGCTGCGGTCGTTTGGCGTCAACCGCCTGAGTTTCGGCGCGCAGACATTCCGGGATAGGTTGTTGATGACCATCGGACGCGCGCACGACGCGCAGAAGGTCGTAGACAGTGTAGAGCGCGCATACCAGCTTGGGTTTCGGCAGATCAACGTCGATCTCATGTTTGGCCTGCCAGAACAGTCCTTGGCCGATGTCGAGCACGCGCTCGACAGGGTATTGTCCTTGCCGATAGACCATGTTTCGGCCTATTGGCTGAAGGTCGAAGAGGGCACGCCGTTTGCCAAGTGGCGCGATAGCGGACAATTGCCGCTGCCGGGGGAAGATTTGGAGGCGGATATGTACGATTTAGTCCGCGACCGGCTGCAGCAGGCTGGTTTTGCTCATTACGAAATCAGCAATTTCGCAAGGCCAGGTGGAGAGGCTCGCCACAACCTTGTGTATTGGCGCAATCAGCCTTATTTGGCGGCTGGCGCCGGGGCGCACGGCTATGTTGAAGGCGTGCGCTACGAGAATGTGCCGAAACTTCCGGACTATATCGGAACGTTGAAGGCAGGCAACCGTCCGATTTTGTCGTCGTACGCCGTCACCGACGCCGAGGCTGCGGAAGATACGATGATGCTTGGCTTGCGACTTGCCGAGGGCGTGTCGAAAGAAGACTTTGTTTCGCGCTATGGTGTGACCATCGAGGACGTCTATGGGGATGTCTACCTGCAGCTTCTGGAACAAGGCTTGCTCGTCGAGGAAGCTTTGCGGGTTCGGATACCGGCTCAGTATTGGCCTGTGGCGAACGCAATTTTTGAGAAGTTCGTGTCGGTTGGTGGTGCTGATTGACAACCGCCGCCACCGTTGCTATTGTCAAGACGTGGGCGTTTAGCACTCATGTAACGAGAGTGCTAACAAGGAGGCGAGAACAGTGCTGACTAATCGGCAGCAACTAATTCTGAGTGCAATTGTAGAGGATTATGTTCGCATGGCTGAACCGGTCGGCTCACGGGCGCTCGCCAAACATGAACAGATACAGTTCAGCCCTGCAACGATTCGAAATGAAATGGCTGACCTCGAAGAAATGGGGTATTTAGCACAGCCACACACGTCTGCAGGACGTGTTCCGTCGCAAAAGGGCTATCGGTTTTATGTCGATCACCTGATGCCTCAAGACCCGGTCGAACTGGATTCGACAGCCGAGGCATTGCGGGCTTTCTTCACGCAGCGCATGGATGAAATGGAGCAGGTGTTTCGCGAGATGTCGACGGTCCTGTCGACGTTGACGAAACAGACAGCGATAGTTCTCGGTCCAAAGATGTACACGGATAAGGTTCGCAAGATTGAACTCATTCCGCTGGCAAAGGGGCGTGCAGTCGCCATTCTCGTAACGGATACGGGACATGTCGAGGATTGCACGGTTCATCTCTCGGAGGACATTCACGTAGACGATGTGGAGTTTATCGTCAATGTGCTGAACGACAAGTTGGTCGGCGTCCCTGTGTCCAAGTTGCGCTCCAGCTTGTACAGCCAGTTGGCGGAGGAATTGACAAGGCGCGTCGAGCGATATGAAGACGTGCTTGCGGTCGTCGAGGAGCTCTGCCAAGTTGGGCATCGAGAAGAGCCTGTGTACATCGGCGGTGCTGCCAATATGCTGAAGCAGCCGGAATTTCACGATGTCGAAAAGGCACAACCGCTTCTGTCTCTCCTCGAGGCAGGACATACGGTTACGCGCTGGCTGCCGCTTGAAGGACTCGGGATTCAGGTGCGCATTGGCGAGGAAAATCCGGAGGGGCCGCTGCAGGATTGCGCGGTCATTACGGCGACCTATAGTTTGGCCGACAGCCCTGTGGGACATATTGGTGTGTTGGGGCCTACTCGCATGGATTACGGTCGGATTATGAAAATTCTCGAGTACACGTCGAGAACGATGACGAACCTGCTGACGCAGCGGATGGAAGGAAACTGATTTGCACGAGGCGCCGGTAGCCTTTCGACCATTGTGATTCAGGAAAGGGTGTTTCGCTTGTCTGAAGAAGCAAATGAACAAGTACAGAATGAGGCGGCAACCGAAGCGGAAACCGATGTAGAAGCAAAGGAAGCGCAGGCGGAAACGGAGACTGCGTCGAACGATGCGGCGCAGTCAGAGGCGCAAGTTGATCCAAAAGATCAGGAAATTGCAGATCTGCAGCAGCAACTACTTCGGACGCGCGCCGATTTTGATAACTTCCGTCGGAGGACGCGGGCCGAGAAGGAAGAACTCAGCCAGTTCGCCACGAAGAAATTGTTGTCCGACTTGCTGCCGGTGGTCGATAACTTTGACCGCGCCATGCAAGCCGTCAGTGACGCAGATGAGCAGATTCGGACAGGCATCGAAATGGTACACCGTCAGTTTCAGGCCATCTTGTCGCAATACGGCGTCACGCCGATGAACGCCGAAGGCGAGGCGTTTGACCCGACGCGTCACGAAGCTGTGATGCAGGAGGCAGCCGAGGGCGTTGAGCCGAATGTCGTGCTGCAGGAGTTGCAACGTGGGTATCTGTTACATGACAAGGTATTGCGCCCGGCAATGGTGAAAGTGAGCGTGTGACGGGCTATTCCGTCTGCGCTCATCCAGTTTGGAGTGTTGCGCGGCGAGATCGTTGCGCCAGCGCCTGTGATGAATTGAATTGTAAATCGTGTGATGGAGGAGGAACTTTCAGTGGCAAAAGTCATTGGTATTGACCTTGGTACAACCAACTCGTGCGTCGCTGTGATGGAAGGCGGCGAGCCTGTCGTCATTCCGAACGCAGAGGGTAACCGCACAACCCCGTCCGTGGTGGCATTCACCAAAGACGGCGAACGTCTGGTGGGGGATGTCGCAAAGCGGCAGGCTATCACCAACCCGGACCGCACGATCATCTCCATCAAGCGCCACATGGGTACAGATCATAAAGTGACGATCGACGGTAAATCTTACACGCCTCCAGAAATTTCGGCGATGATTCTGCAAAAGTTGAAAGCGGACGCTGAAGCGTACCTTGGGGAACCGGTCACGCAGGCGGTCATTACTGTGCCAGCGTACTTCAGCGACAGCCAACGCCAGGCGACGAAGGACGCCGGGAAAATTGCTGGCCTCGAAGTCCTGCGTATCGTCAACGAGCCAACCGCTGCGGCACTTGCCTACGGTTTGGAGAAGGACGAAGACCAGACGATTCTCGTGTTCGACTTGGGTGGCGGTACGTTTGACGTATCCATCTTGGAACTCGGCGATGGCGTGTTCGAAGTGAAGGCGACCAGCGGGAACAACCACCTCGGTGGTGACGACTTTGACAACCGTATCATGCAATATCTGATTGATACGTTTAAGAAGGATACCGGCATTGACCTAGGGCAAGACAAAATGGCAATGCAACGTTTGAAGGACGCAGCGGAAAAAGCGAAGAAAGAGCTGTCTTCGACGCTGACGACGACGATTTCGTTGCCCTTTATCTCGGCGGATGCAACAGGGCCAAAGCACCTTGAAGTCAACTTGACGCGCGCGAAATTCGAAGAGATTTCGGCGGATTTGATTGAGGCTACACTGGCGCCGACGCGCCAAGCACTGCAAGACGCGGGCTTGTCGCCAAGCGACATTCACAAAGTCATTCTCGTCGGTGGTTCGACGCGTATCCCGGCTGTGCAAGAAGCGATTAAGCGGCTGATTGGCAGTGAACCATCGAAAGGTGTCAACCCGGACGAAGTCGTCGCCGTCGGCGCAGGTATCCAGGCGGGTGTGTTGACGGGCGAAGTCAAGGACGTCGTATTGCTCGACGTGACGCCGTTGTCGCTCGGTATCGAGACGATGGGTGGTGTATTCACGCGCCTGATTGACCGCAACACGACGATTCCGACGTCGAAAAGCCAGGTCTTCTCGACGGCTGCGGACAACCAGACGTCGGTTGAAATTCACGTCCTGCAAGGGGAACGTGAGATGGCTCGCGACAACAAGACGCTCGGTCGCTTCACGCTGTCTGACATTCCACCGGCACCGCGTGGTGTACCGCAGATCGAAGTGACGTTCGACATCGATGCCAACGGTATCGTCAACGTCGCGGCGAAGGACCTCGGTACGGGCAAATCGCAGCGCATCACCATCACGGCGTCGAGCGGATTGTCCAAGGAAGAAGTCGAGCGCATGATGCAAGAGGCGCAAATGCACGCGGAAGAGGATAAAAAGCGCCGCGAGCAGGTCGAGATTCGCAACGAAGCCGACCAACTTCTCTACCAGACGGAGAAGACCATGAAGGACCTCGGTGACAAACTCGATTCGGGGCTGAAGGCAGAGGCAGAAGAGAAGCAAAAGGCGCTTCGCGACGCGCTCGCTGGTACCGAAACCGAGCCGATTACCAAGGCCAAGGACGAACTGACAGAGGTCCTGCACAAGCTTTCCACCAAGCTGTATGAGCAGGCAGCTTCAGCGCAACAGGGTCAGGCCGGTGATGCTGGCGCCGGATCGAAGGCGGATGACAACGTCGTCGATGCGGAATTCACCGAAGTTGACAAGGATCAGAAGTAAGCCTTTCGAACATAAAGCTTCCGGATGAGGCAGGGATGACGGATCCCTGCCCATCGTTGTAAGATATACAAAGTTGTCATGACGAAAGAACTGGAGGTGTGCCGGTGAGCAAGCGAGATTATTACGAGGTACTCGGTGTCAGCCGGTCAGCCAGTCAGGAAGAAATCAAAAAAGCCTATCGCAAGTTGGCTCGTCAATACCACCCTGACGTCAACAAGGATGATCCGAGCGCGCCGGAAAAGTTCGCTGAGATTGCCGAGGCGTACGACGTGCTTTCGGATAGCCAGAAACGCGCCCGCTACGACCAGTTTGGCCATCAGGATCCGACGCAAGGTGGGTTTGGTGGCGGAGGCCAGGGCGCTGGCTTTGGCGATTTTGACTTTGGCGGGTTTGGCGACATTTTTGATATGTTCTTCGGCGGGAGTGGTGCGCGCTCGCGCGGGCCGCAACGCGGACAGGACTTGGAGTACGAGCTGGAAGTGGACTTTGAAGACGCCGCATTCGGCGTCGAGGAAGAGATTCAGATTCCGCGCACAGAGACCTGTTCGACGTGTGGCGGGAATGGTGCCAAGCCAGGCACGCATCCGCGGACGTGTACCGTGTGTAACGGTACTGGTGAGCAGCAAACCGTCCAGTCGACGCCATTTGGCAGGATGGTCAACCGCCGCATCTGTTCGAACTGTCACGGGCGCGGCGTGATTATAGAGCAGCCTTGTCCAGATTGTCGCGGGCAAGGTCGCAAACGCGTGCGCCGAACCGTTCAAATCAAGGTGCCAGCCGGCGTCGACAATGGCACGCGCTTGCGCGTGTCTGGCGCTGGGGAGGCGAGCCCCAACGGCGGGCAGCCTGGCGACTTGCATATTGTCATCCGGGTGCGACCGCATGAGATCTTTGAACGCGAGGGCACGAACGTCTATGTCGATATGCCGCTGACGTTCGTCCAAGCTGCGCTCGGCGACGAGATTGACGTGCCGACGCTGGACGGGGATGTCAAACTGCGGATTCCAGAAGGCACGCAATCGGGAACGATGTTCCGGTTGCGCGGAAAAGGGATTCCGCGACTCGGGTCGACGGTGCGAGGAGATCAGCACGTGCGCGTGCAGGTGTTGACGCCGACCAATTTGACCGAGCGGCAAAAGGATTTGTTCCGCGAACTCGGCAAGGAGTTGGGCGTGCAGACGCACGAGCAGGCGAGATCGTTTATGGAACGGATGAAGGACGCGTTTCTCGGCAACGCCTAATGACGCGATATTGGAAAATGGGAAAGAGCCCCCCAAGGTTACGAGTCGGGGCGGACGACGAGTACGGTCCAGGTCGCTGGGCCGTTTCGTTTTGTTTTGCAAGTGGTGGGTGCACATCGGAAACCGAGGTGCGCACCCAATCTGAGGAGGTTCGTTATGCACTGGTGGCAGGTTCAATTCAAGGTGACGCACGAGGCGGCGGAGGCGGTCGCGGCATTGCTGCAGGAATTCCCTGACCTACAAGGGGTGCAATTGGAGGGGATTGCCAATGTCCATATTCCGCACCCGGAGTACGGCGAGTGGTTCGACGAGATGATTGTTCCGACCGACGGGGTCGAAGTGTCGGTGTATTTTCCAGAGGGACACGAGCCGAAAGTAATTCGAGCCCGCGTGCTGGAGGTCGTGGAGCGCGTCGCTGCATCGGGTCTCGACGTCGGAGCGAACGCGCGCAACATTCGTATCGATTCGGTGGACGACAGCACTTGGTTGAACGCGTGGAAGGAGCACTATCACCCGATTCCAGTGGGCGATGAGCTGGTGATTGTGCCGATTTGGAACCTTTCGGACTTGCCAGAGGACCTGGCGTCCCGCAAGCCGATCATCGTGGAACCAGGCATGGCGTTTGGCACCGGGACACACCAGACCACCCACTTGTGCACGCAAGCGCTTTCTGAATTGGATTTGAGCGGCGCCAACGTCCTCGACGTCGGAACTGGGACAGGCATTCTCGCGATTGCGGCCGCGCGGTTAGGTGCGTCGCATGTCACGGCCATCGATATTGATCCTGTAGCCGTCGACGCCGCACACCAAAACGTCGAACACAACGCGCTTTCAGACGTCATCACGGTGCAGGAGGGGAACCTGCTTTCAGGTTACGCGCAAGATGCGAGATTCGACGTCGCGGTGGCGAACATCTTGCGCGACATCGTCATTCTCCTCTTGCCACAGGTCGCGCGCCGACTCAATCCGGGGGGTTATTTGCTCACGTCCGGATACATCGACACGCAGGCTCCAGCCGTCGAGGCAGCCCTTTTGAATGAGGGATTTCGGGTGGCCAAGCGCTACCAAAAGGACGACTGGATGGCCATTCTGGCGGTGAAAGACTGATGTTGCCGCGTGTTTTTGTCCATCATACCGGCGCACAGCGGCATCACGAGATTCAGCTTGGCGAGGCCGATGCGCATCATTTTGCGCGCGTGTTGCGCGTCAAACCGGC
Source organism: Alicyclobacillus acidoterrestris (assembly GCF_022674245.1). Taxonomy (GTDB): domain Bacteria; phylum Bacillota; class Bacilli; order Alicyclobacillales; family Alicyclobacillaceae; genus Alicyclobacillus; species Alicyclobacillus acidoterrestris. Next base: position 2,994,969 of record NZ_CP080467.1, on the reverse strand, counting down.
AGAGCAACTTGTCGTCGTGACCCCTGGTGGCCCTTGGCTGGCCGAGATTGCAGAAGTGTCGAAAGATGCGGTGATAGCGCGTCTACTGGAGCAGTATCCTTCGAGTGAACCGACTGCCCACATCGTAATGGTTCAAGGTGTGGCAAAAGGTGATAAGATGGAGACGATTGTGCAAAAGTGTACAGAGGTCGGCGCGCATTCTTTTGTCCTGTACCAGGCTGAGCGGTCTGTTGTGAAGTTGGACGGGAAAGTGGAGAACAAACTCGCCCGTTGGCAGAAGGTCGCTCGCGAAGCGGCCATGCAGTCACAGCGGGATGCCATTCCAGCCGTTCGTTACGAGACGCGGTTGTCTCAGTTGTGTGAAGGACTGTTCGCGGATGGGATTGAACAGTTCATCGTGCTCGATGAGGCGGAGCGCGCCGTGGGTTTGGTGCACGCACTGGCGCACTTCGACGCGTCCCCTGGTGCGCCCGAGGGGACATCTCGACCCAAGCGGGCCATCTTCATCGGACCGGAGGGCGGTTGGAGTGACGCTGAACGCGCCTATTTTGAGGCGTGCGAACAGGCGGTCTTGGTAACGCTTGGCCCGCGCATTTTACGCACGGAGACGGCTGGCGTGGCGGCGCTCGCCATTGCACTGGCGCATTTTGGCGATATGGGAGGTTGAAGGTTCGTGCCTACAGTGGCGTTTCACACGCTTGGCTGCAAGGTCAACTTTTATGATACAGAAGGTATTTGGCAAGTGTTTAAGCACAACGGCTACACGCAGGTGCCTTTTGAGGAAGCTGCCGACGTGTACGTCGTCAATACGTGTACGGTCACGCACAGTGGAGACAAAAAGAGCCGACAGATGATTCGACGCGCCATCCGCACGAACCCGGAGTCGGTGGTCGTTGTCACGGGTTGCTACGCGCAGATTGCGCCAGAGGAAATCGCCCGCATTGAAGGGGTCGATCTCGTCATCGGCAACGACAAAAAATCCCGGATTGTCGAGTACGTGGAGGAAGTCCGCCGCGAGCAGCACCCGTTCACAGTCGTCGACAACATTTTGAAGACGCGCGAGTTTGAGGAACTTGATGTGCCATTTTTCGAGGAACGCACGCGTGCCAATCTGAAAATCCAGGATGGCTGCAACAATTTTTGTACATTTTGCATCATCCCCTGGGCGCGCGGGCTCATCCGCAGCCGCGCACCGGAGAAAATTATCACGCAAGCGACGAAATTGGCGCGCGCAGGGTATCGCGAAATTGTTCTGACGGGCATTCACACAGGCGGCTACGGAGCTGATCTCAACGGGTACCGATTAGCACATCTCTTGCGCGATCTCGAACAGGTGCCAGAGCTTTACCGGGTGCGTATCAGCTCCATTGAGGCCAGTGAAATTGACGATGAACTGATAGACGTTCTGCGCCATTCGACGCAAGTGGTGAACCACTTGCACGTGCCGATTCAGGCCGCCAGTGACGCGGTGCTCAAGAAGATGAACCGCCATTACACGGTTGCGCAGTTCGCAGAAAAACTGGCTAAGTTGCGCGAGGCGTTGCCGAACTTGGCGATAACCAGCGACGTCATCGTCGGTTTTCCGGGCGAGACAGACGAGCAGTTTGAAGAGACGTACGAATTCATTCGGCGTGAGCGCTTTTCGGAACTCCATGTGTTTCCATATTCCCAGCGCAAGGGGACACCTGCGGCGAAATTCCCGGATCAGGTTCCAGATGACGTCAAGCACCGACGTGTCGAACGCTTGCTCGAACTGTCCAGACAATTGACTGCGGAATACGCGCGTTCCTTTGTCGGCAAGGAGATTGAGGTCATCGCCGAGCATCCGGGCCGGATGGCGGACGATGGCACGAAGGAGCTCGTGGCAAGCCATCCGTTGGCGGACAGAATCGTGGTCGGTCACGCGGACAATTATTTGAAGGTGGCGTTCGTGGTACCGGAAGGGATCGACTTGACGTCGGTTGTCGGCGAGGTCTCGAAGGTTCGGATTGAAGAGACGAGTGCGACGCTGCAGATGGGGTCGTTCGTCTCGCAGGTGACAATTCCTGAGGCGACCACAGAGCGCGCGAGGAGGATGACATCATGAGCAAGCGAGTTGAACGCGCTGCCGGCGGCATTGTCGTACGTGGGCAAGGTGCGCATCGCGAGGTGCTGTTGATTGATGACGCGTATGGACGCGTCACGTTTCCAAAGGGGCATTTGGAAGCGGGCGAGACGTGGGAAGACGCCGCAATTCGCGAGATTCTCGAAGAGACAGGTATCGAGACGCGCATTTTGGCGCCGCTTGGTCGCGTCGAATACCCGATTACGCGCGATGGTGCGCCTGTGCGCAAACAAGTGCGCTTTTATCTGCTGGAGGCAATCGATTCCGATGTGACGCCGACGCACCAAGCCGAGGAAGTGCGCGCGGCGTACTTTTTGCCGATGGCCGAGGCGGAGGCAAAACACAGTGAACAGGGCTATGCGAACTGGTCGTTCGTCTTTGCGAAGGCGCGTGCGCTCTTGGCGTGGCGAGACGGGGATTTTGAACGGCGCTGGCGGCAGCTTTCCAACGATACGACGCGTGCTGTCGTCGACGAGGCGTGGAAGGCTGCACGCCCAGTTGTCGAGCAGATGGTTGCGGCATGCAGGGACGAATTGACGACGGTCATGCCCGAGGTGACATTGCCGCCGGAGGCGTCGGTGACGCTGCCGCGGGCGGCGGAATTCGACGTCGATGATATTCGATTTGCGGTTGAACACACCCTCCTGAAACCGGAAGCGTCGGTTGTCGATATTGAAAATCTTTGCCGTGAGGCAAATGCGCACCGTTTTCCACTCGTCTGTGTGAATCCGCAGCACGTCAGTCACGCCGCTTCACGATTGGCAGAGAGCGAGACGGACGTCTGTACGGTGGTCGGCTTTCCGCTGGGTGCCACATCGCCGGATGCGCTGGCGGCGGAAGTGCTCGAGCTCGCTGCGAAAGGCGCGCGAGAGATTGACATGGTGATTCCTGTCGGATCGCTTGTAGAAGACGACGTGTGGACCGTGTATCAGCATGTGGCGCGCGTGGTTCGCACGGCGCAAAATCTGCACCCGCGTCCAGCAATCAAGGTGATTCTGGAGGCGAGCGCCCTGACGTTTGACCAGGTCATCAAAGGTGCTTTTCTCACCGTCGCGGCAGGCGCGGACTATATCAAGACCTCCACTGGCTTCCACAAGGGCGGCGCCACGTTGGCGGATGTCAGCGCCATGGCGATGGTCGCAGGGACCATCAGCAAAGTCAAAGCTGCCGGTGGCGTTCGCACGCCCACTGCAGCATATAATCTCTTGGCGTATGGCGCGAGCAGACTCGGTACGAGTTCAGGCGTGCAGCTCGTCCGGTAAAAGCCGCTCGATGAGTGCTGCGAATTGTCGCGTGAATGGCCACACGACAAGTGTGCAGACGATATTAAAGATGGTGTGCGCGTTGGCGACAAGTTGCGCCGGGTCTTGACTGAGCCAACCAACCATTGTGGTAAACGGGCCAATGACGGGCAAGAACGTGAGTGCGCCGATGACGTTGAGAATGACGTGGGCGAGCGCGACTTGCTGCGCTTGTCGAGATTCGCCGATGGCGGCGATGATGGAAGTGAGGCATGTGCCAACATTGGCTCCAAGCACGATGGCCACGGCGCCGGTCATTGGAATGATGCCAGAACTGCCGAGCGTCATGGTGAGTATCGTCACCGCTGTCGACGACTGCACGATGGCGCTGGTGAGGCAGCCAGCGACCATGGCGAGCACTGTCTGTCCACCCGCTACGGACAGGGCGTGGGCGAACCAGTGGCTCGTCGTGAGGGGATGCAGGGACACCTTGAGTGCCTGCAGCGCGATAAAGATGCAGGCAAAGCCGATGAGCCCTTCTCCGGGCCGGCGTAGTGCAGGCTTGCGCGTGAGGACTGCAAGGATACCGAAGCCGAGACTGGGGATGACAATGCCCCACAAGTTGAGGTTGAGTACTTGTGGCGTGATGGTCGATCCGACGTTTGCCCCGAGCACAATGCCGAGCCCGCTGCGAAAGGTGAGGCTCTTCCCGGCCACCAAGCCTACGGTGATGGCGGTGAGCGCTGCGCTGCTCTGAAGGATGGCTGTCGTGACGGTCCCCGTCAGAATGCCGCGCGTCGGCGTCTTCGCCAAACGCTGCAACCAAATTGCCAGGCGCCCTTCTGCCATGCCCTCGAGTCCGTGGCGCATGACCTTGAGTCCGCCGATAAAGGCCACGAGTGACAGTATCACTGCTGCGACGTTTGCCCACATGTGCCGCCCCTCCTATCCGCTTTGAAGGTATGCGGACGAGCTGCAAAACATGCTCGATATGGATGATGATGGGGAACTTAGGGTGATTTGGCGTGGATTGGCTGCCATTTGCGAAGGATTTTGCGCCATTTGTGCGCGGGGATGTTTGACTAGTTTTTTTTGACTGTACTATAATACGTTTGATGCATCATTGGAGGGAGGGAATAGGATGTCGGAAATCCGGATACGTAAGAACGAATCATTGGACAGCGCACTTCGTCGGTTTAAAAAGCAAACCGCGAGGGACGGGGTGCTGGCCGAGGCTCGCAAGCGTTCGCACTACGAAAAACCAAGCGTTGCGCGCAAGAAGAAAGCGGAGGCAGCTCGCAAAAATAAGCGTCGCGGCTTCTGATTTCGCGACTTGCAGGAGGACCTTTCGTGGAATTGCTGGAACGTCTGAATCAAGATTTGAAACAGGCGATGAAGGATAAGGACAAAGTTCGTCTGTCCGTTATCCGAATGGTGAAATCCGCTACGAAGAACCGGGAGATTGAGCTCGGGCATCCTCTTTCTGATGACGACGTTCAGTCTGTGATTCAGAAAGAGTTGAAGCAACGCAAAGATTCCCTCCAAGCGTTCCAAGATGCGAATCGAACGGATTTGGCTGAAACCGCTGAGCAAGAAATTCGGATTTTGCAGGACTACTTGCCGCAGCAATTGGATGAACAAGCACTTCGCGAGATTGTGACCCAAGTCATCGAGCAAGTTGGTGCAACATCGAAGGCGGACATGGGAAAAGTCATGGGTCAAGTCATACCGCTGGTGCGCAATCGTGCAGATGGTAAGGCAGTTCAGCAGATGGTCCAGTCTTTGCTGTCATAATTTCAACTGAATCAATCCATGGACAAACCGTCGCCATTGTGCGGCGGTTTTTCTATTTTGGCCCGGGATAGGTGTACTAGCCTGTCGATAATCCTCATACCCATCACACTATGGGGAGGAGTGGCCATGCCTGGATGGAAATCACGCCTAAAACAATCTGCGACTGAATTTCTGAAGTTGCCCCCCGACGCACTTTTGGAAGTGTCGCGCGTCACGTGCGTCGATGGCAAAAACGTGGTGGTGGAAAATGCTCGACGACTGCTCAAAGTCGAAGACACAAAGGTCACCCTTGACCTTGGTGAGCAAATCCTCACCATTCACGGCCAGGACTTTGAAATCATTCTTGTCACGGACAAAGAGGTGCACGTCACGGGACAGGTGGCGAGCCTGGAATATACGGCACATGGACGGGGTGCGCTATGAAGTACGCACGCTGGATGTATGCAATGTATGGCAGTGTCACACTCCATTTGCGCGGAACTGGCGTGGGGGATTGTCTCGTGCAGTTGCACGAGCGGGGAATTCCACTGCGTTCGGTGCGCGTCTATGGCGACGCTGGACAGTGTACCATTTGTCTGAAGGATTTCGACGACGTCTATCGCGTCTGCCGTGTGCATCGCGTGCGGTTTCGAATCAGTGATAGACAAGGGCTGCCGTTTCTGCGCAAGCGCATTTGGAAACGAAAAATGTTCGCGTTGGGCGCTATTTTGTTCGTCTGCATCATTTACGGCATGTCGTCGATGATTTGGCGGATCGACGTTCTGGGCGTGGAAGACCCGGATGGTGTCGCGCAGATTCGGGATGCCGCCAAAGCTTCTGGACTTTATGTCGGGCAACGTCGCGCGACGCTTGGTGATCCCTTTGTGGTGCAGCAAAAGATATTGGCCTCAGCCCCTGACTTTGTTTGGGTGGGGCTGCGCACCAACGGCTCAGTCGCGACGATTCAAGCGCTGCAAAAGGTGAAGGGCACAGAGAAGACGGCCAACCAGCCGCACAATATTGTCGCAAGCGTACCCGCCGTGATTCGTACGGTGGCCGCGACGCGTGGGCGGGTCGTCGTCAAGAAAAACCAGTATGTGACACCCGGTCAAGTGTTGATTTCTGGAGCGCTGACAGACGGTGGTCCGAGTGTCCCCGCGAGTGGTGACGTGTTGGCGGAAGTTTGGTATACATCTAAGGTCAGTGTCCCGTTAAAAGTTATAAAGAATGGCTTGACTGGTGAATCTGTTACACGGGATTATCTTTTGTTTGGTGCTTGGCGCATCCGTGTTTGGGGATTCAAAGAACCCCATTTTAGCGCGTCGTACGAGCGAGACAAGACGACGGATTGGCATGTGGGCAAATTTGTCCTGCCGATTCAGATGCAGCACGTACAAGTGTACGAGGCGACTTCGCGGGCAGAGGCCTTGTCGATGACTGCTGCAAAACAAAAGGCACAAGAACTGGCGTCAGCAGATGTCCAGACGAAAGTTCAGGGAGCCGCTCAGGTGCTCGGGCAATCTGTTTTACATCAGCAAGTTTCACATGGTACTCTATACGAGACAGTGCTGACGCGCGTGGAACAAAACATCGGTGTCGCAGCCGCGATTCCCGCACCAAAGGAACCGAAGGAAACACCGAAGAAACCTCAGGGAACGCACTAGGCTTCTCGGCGTGCAGAACTCTCGTCTTTCTGGTGCGTCACGCTTAGGCATCATGGACAACATCACTCGGGAGATGGTTGCTGGTTGACGGATAACCAAACGGTTCGTAAGTGGGTTTTCGCGACGAACGAGGAGGCAGTACGCGTCCTCGGTCCAAATGATACATTGCTCACACGTCTGGAACAGTCGTTTGCCGCTAAAGTGACAATGCGGGGCACGGAGGTCGTGTTCACGGGCGAGGCGGCGGAAGTTGACCTGATGTACGCGGTGGTGAGTACGCTCACGACGCTCGCGAAGCAGGGCATTCAGCTCGGAGATGCCGATTATCGCTACGTCATCCAAATGGCCAAGTCGGACGACTTGGACAGCGTTGTCGACATCTACACCACGGAGATAGGAACGACGTACAAAGGAAAGGCGATTCGCGTCAAGACGCTCGGCCAGCGTCACTACGTCAATGCAATCGGCCGAAACGACATTGTCTTTGGCGTAGGGCCGGCTGGTACCGGCAAAACGTATCTCGCGGTGGCCATGGCGGTCATGGCGCTCAAGCGCGGGGAAGTCAAACGCATTGTCCTGACGAGGCCCGCAGTGGAAGCTGGCGAGAAGTTGGGGTTCTTGCCAGGGGATTTGCAGGAAAAGGTCGACCCGTATCTGCGGCCGCTCTATGACGCGTTGCACGATATTTATGGGTTGGAGCAAGTGCAGCGGGCGATGGAGCGCGGAAATATTGAGATTGCCCCACTTGCTTACATGCGTGGGCGGACGCTGGATGACAGCTACGTGATTTTGGACGAGGCTCAAAATACGACGGCGGAGCAGATGAAAATGTTCTTGACCCGCCTTGGCTTTCATTCGAAGATGGTGATTACAGGGGATGTGACTCAAATTGACTTGCCGACAGGCAAGACATCTGGTCTCGTTCATGCGCACAGGGTGCTCAAAGAGGTAGAAGGGATTCACTTCCATCTGTTTTCCGCATCTGACGTGGTTCGTCACCATCTCGTACAAAAAATTATTGACGCATATAACCGAACTGACGAGGGAGAGCCGTCCGCAATTGTCTGACAATCTGCGGGCGGCTGCCTTTCCATATAGGTGGCTTTCGTTGCCAGGGAACTTAAGGAGAATGAATCATGGTCTTTTCGCGATGGGGACAAACCATCCGTGAATATTTAGATGACGACAGATTTCGCGGTAACAAGCGAATTCGGTTGATCATCTACCTAGCCATCGGCGTTGTGATGTACGCAATTCTCGTCGGCAGCATTCTGCCGCCGAGATATCACCTGACGATTGGTCAGACGAGTCCAGTGACCATTCGGTCGCCGATTACGACTGTGGACACAGCTGCGACGCAGGCGGCAAAAGAGGCCGCAGAGCAAAAGGTGCCGAAACAGTATGAGCAATCGACGCAAGTCGAGACGAGTGCGGTAAATCAGGTCGATACCTTGTTCGCCACAGCGGCGCAGGTCGTCTCCAACAAGTCGCTCTCGTCCGCGCAAAAACTCGACACGCTGTCGTCAGCGGCCCCAAAAAAGGTGTCCCAGTCGACGTTGCAGGCGCTTCTGACACAGACGCCGGCGCAAATTAGTACGCTGCAAAAAGATGCGGATAGAATTGTGAACGATTTGCTCGGTGCGCCGTTTTATCAGGAGTCGATGCAGCAAGCTGGCTTGTTGGTCGACCGGCAACTCTTGGACAATTTCGATCTCGACAAGACCTCACAGCTCATTGTCCGCGACGTCGTTGTCAGTGTGCTCAAGCCGAACATGGTGTATCAGGCGGCTGCGACTGAGCGGGCCAAACAACAGGCGGCCGCAACCGTTCCTGACGTGATGATTCACCAAGGCGATTTAATTGTCTCAAAGTACGGTATTATTACATCCAGTGTGCTCAGTAAACTGCAGGATGTCGGACTCTATGCAAAACATCCGAACTACAGCGTGGCAGTTGGGTTTGCTGGGTTTATCGCGCTGTCGGTCGGTTTACTCGCTGCCTATATCGAGCGGCGCCCCCCGGGCCGGCGTCTCGATAATTTGATGTTGGGCATCCTCGGCCTCGTCTCGGTGCTCATGTCGGTGCTTATCGTCCTGACGAAATGGGTAGCGAGTACGGTCGGTTCCTCGTCGGTTGCGTACGTTTTGCCGATTTCGCTTGGCGCGATGCTGATTACGGTGATGATGGACAGCTCGCTCGCGGTGGTGGCATCGTTTTATTACTCATTTTTACTGGGGGCCGCGCTGAGCTTTAATTATGATTTTGTCTTTTATGGGTTTGTCGCTTCCTTGGTTGGGGCGTATAGCGTCGCGAAGGTAACCAGCCGCGGCACGTTCATGCGGGCCGGGTTTTTCGTGTCGTTGATGAATATGGGGGCCGTCATTGTACTGCACCTATTACAGACGAACCGCAGTGAAGACTTTCATTCGTTTTCATTACATATTGGACTCGGCGCGCTCAATGGGATTATCGCGGCCATCCTCGCGATGGGGGTTTTGCCGTTTTTCGAGACGGCGTTTGGCTTGTTGACACCGATTCGGTTACTCGAGCTATCCAACCCAAACAATCCACTGTTGCGCCAGGTGCTCATGGAGGCGCCAGGCACGTATCACCACAGTCTTATCGTCGGCAACTTGGCGGAAGCTGCGGCTGAAATTGTCGGGGCGGATCCGCTATTGTGCCGCGTGGGTGCGTATTATCACGACGTGGGCAAGACCAAGCGGCCAGCTTTCTTCGTTGAAAATCAAATGACGAAGGAGAATCCGCATGATAAAATTGCGCCTAGTTTGAGCCATTTGATCATCACTTCGCACGTCAGTGATGGCTTGGAGATGCAGAAGCGGGCTGGTTTACCAAAGCCGATTCAAGATATCTGCGCCACGCATCACGGCACCACGATTTTGTGGTATTTCTATAACAAGGCCAAGGAGTTGGATAAGAACGGAACCGTCAAAGTCGACGATTTCCGCTATCCAGGGCCAAAGCCAAAGACGCGTGAGTGCGCGATTTTGATGATTTGCGATGCGGTCGAAGCAGCGGTTCGCAGTATGGCGCGGCCCACGCCAAACCGTGTCGAGGGCGTCATTCGGAAAATTATTCGAGACCGCTTGCAGGATGGGCAGCTCGATGAGTGCGACTTGACATTGCAAGATCTAGATGTCATGATTGGCGCCTTTATGAAGACACTAAAGGGAGTTTACCACTCGCGTATTGAGTATCCAGATATTGATAAACTTCGGAAGGAAGTCGCAAAATGAGTGCCGAGCGTTTGGACGTGGCGATTGACGCACACGTCGACTGGCCACTGCCAGGAACTGAGATAGAATCCTTTACAAAGAGAATTTTAAATGCCTGCGCAGAGCGGATTGACGTCGCAGGAGAAGTATCCGTGTTATACGTGGACGACGCCGAGATTCACGAGTTGAACCGCACCTATCGGAATGTCGATCGCCCTACGGACGTACTGTCGTTCGCCATGCTGGAGGGGGAGGACGATTTTCCCGATTTTGAGGCGCCAGCGATGCTTGGGGACATCGTGGTGAGTGTCGATAAAGCGCGGGAACAGGCCGAGGAATACGGACATTCGTTGGAGCGCGAGATGGCTTTCTTGCTGGTTCACGGATTTTTGCATCTGAACGGGTATGACCATCAGGATGAGGCGAGTGAACGCGAAATGTTTGGGTTGCAGGATGAAATCCTGGGCACATTGGGGATCACGCGCTAATCCGAGATAATGAGGCGACCCATCTATGCACTACACATCGAAATTTAAAACAAGGTCTTTTCGCAAGTCGCTTCAGTATGCCTTTCACGGCATTGTATATGCGTTCCACCAAGAGGCGAACATGCGACGCCACTTTTGGCTGTTCAACGCGCTGGCGGCGTTTGAGTTGGTGTTGCGACCGACACTTACCGTCGTCGTGGTCAGCCTGTTCGTCGCGATGTGTATCTTTTGCGCCGAGCTGTTTAATACCGCGATTGAACTTGTGGTGGACTTGGCGGTCGGCTGGCGGCATCACCCCATCGCCGGATTGGCCAAGGACGTCGCTGCCGGCGCCACGTCGATGTTGGCACTGGGTAGTTTGTTTGTCGGCGTGTGGATTATCGTGGGGACGGTTCCGCTGCGCTTTCGTCTATTGACCGCTGTCCATCCGCTGGCGACCGCGATGTTGTTAGTCGCCTGTGTAGCCATGTGGGTCGTTCGGTTCTGGCCGGTCCGGCCAATTGAAATCAGTTATCCTGAGAAGAAGGAGACACAAGATGGGGTATAAGTCAGGCTTTGTGGCCATTATAGGGCGGCCGAATGTAGGAAAATCGACGTTGCTGAACGCCATGATTGGGCAAAAAATCGCCATCATGTCAAAGCGTGCGCAAACGACGCGCAATCGCATTCGCGGCGTCCGCACGACCGACTCGTCACAGACCATTTTTATCGATACGCCAGGCATTCATACGCCGCACCATCGATTGGGCGAGTACATGGTGGAAATTGCGACACAGACATTACAAGAGGTCGATCTCGTTCTGTTTGTCGTCGACGCGACGACGGGATTGCACCCCGCGGAGCGCGAGATAGTCAAACAGTTTGAGTCGGTTCGCACGCCCATCTTTTTGGTGTTGAACAAGGTGGACGCAGTCGAGAAGCCAATTTTGCTGGAGCGTATTGAGACGTATCAAAATATCCATGCCTTTGACGAGTACGTTCCCATTTCAGCACTCAAGCATGACCAGACAGAGACGCTCGCTAAACTGATTGAGGACAGGCTGCCAGAGGGACCGAAGTTTTATCCGGACGATATGGTGACCGATTATCCTGAGCAGTTTATCATCGCCGAAATCGTGCGTGAAAAGGTGCTTCAGTTGACGCAGGAGGAAGTGCCGCACGCAGTGATGGTCGAGGTCGAGCAAATGGAGCGGCGCAATCAGGACACGCTGTACGTGCATGCGGTGATTTACACAGAGCGCGACAGTCAAAAGGGCATCTTAATCGGGAAACAAGGGCAAATGCTCAAGCGTGTGGGTGAGTTGGCGCGCAAGGAGTTGGAGGCCCTGTTGGGATCGAAAATCTATTTGGAATTGTGGGTCAAAGTCAAAAAGGATTGGCGCAATCGGCCCACGCTTCTGCGGCAGTTTGGTTTTAACAACGAATGATAGACTTGAACGATGAATGACTAGAACTGTTCTTTCAGTATCCCTGAAATTGTTACCATGCCCCGTTTCGTATAGTCGGTGGCCGGTGCGGTAGAATATAGCCAAGCTCAACGTGCGACCAATACGCTCTTGAAGGAGACGATTTGAGTTGCGGGACTACACTTGGCAAATGTTCGAACTGACGGGTGATATCGACGCTTATCTATTGTATCGGGCAGCGGACGGCTATCGTCCAGAGTCGCAGACAGATGCACCTGACGAGGCGAGTTCTGAGGAAGCTGAGGGGAACTTGCCGCAGTAGATGATTTGCCTTGTCTGACACACATGGGAGTGGGAATGTGCTGTATAACACCGACGCTATCGTCATCCGAACGGTTCGCTATGGGGAGACACACGCAATTCTGACGCTGTTGACGCCAGAAGGGCGGGTGTCGGCAATGGCAAAAAGTGCCCTCAAACCACAGAGTCGCCTGGCAGCCGGGGCACGTCTGTGCGCACAGGGTACTTATTTTATCTATCAGGGCAGTGGTCTTGGTAACATCCAGCAGGTAGAGGTGACAGCGAGTCGCCGACGCCTGCATGAGGATTTAGAGTCGGCGGCATATGCCGCCTATTTTTGTGATCTCGTGTTTGCAGCGGCGCCTGAGCGGCCGGTTGGCGACCCTGCGATGTATCGACAGTTTTCAGCGCTGTTGGACGCGTTAGCTGCACGTCCAGAAGATAGTGCACTGCTCGCCCGTGTGTTCGAAACGAAAATATGTTATTGGTTAGGTGTGAGTCCTGATTGGCGCTTTTGTATTCGCTGTCACACGCCACTGGTGAAGGGCTATCGCTACCATATGGGCGAGGGTGGGTTTGTCTGTAGCGCCTGTGCGACGACAAGTGACAGCAACTTATCCTATGCTGTGCCTAGTTCTACCGCCAAGATACTATATTTGTTTGAGCGCACGTCTATTGAGAAACTCGGGCGTTTGGATATCTCTGCGGCGACGAGTCGCGCGCTCACGCAAACGCTATACTATCAACTAACGGATTTCGGAGGCCTCTATTTAAAATCTCGGGATGTTTTAAACCAGTTGTTGGATGTGTTTGACCGAAAGGATGGCGAGAGCGGTTGAGACAAATTCCAGTAATCTATGTCGTGTCTGATTCGATTGGCGAGACGGCCGAATCGGTGGTTCGTGCAGCAGCGAGTCAATTTGACGGGGGTCACGTCATCTTGCGCCGCGTGTCGTATGTCAAAGATACACAGACAATTGAGGAAACGGTGAATGCGGCAGCGGTGGAAGATGCGTGTATTGCCTTTACGATCATCGTGCCAGAACTAAAGGCACAACTGGTGCGCCGCGCCCGGGCGCTGGGTGTACGCTATGTCGACATTATGGGGCCGATGATAGAAATGCTTCAAGACGTGGTCGGTGAACGCCCAAGGTTGCTGGCTGGCCTCGTTCATCAGCTAGACGAGGATTATTTTCGCCGTGTGGAGGCCATAGAGTTCGCTGTCAAGTATGATGACGGCAAAGACGTGCGGGGGCTATTACAGGCAGATGTGATTTTGGTCGGGGTATCCCGCACGTCAAAGACGCCGCTGAGTATGTATTTGGCACATAAAGCTATCAAGGTCGCCAATGTGCCACTGGTTCCCGAGTCGCGTCCCCCGAAGCAACTAGACGACCCAGAAGTCAGAAGCAAAATTATCGGGCTCACCATTCGTCCAGATAAGTTGAACCTGATTCGCCAGGAACGCTTGCGTGCGCTGGGGCTGAAAGATGAGTCCATGTACGCGAGTTCAACGAGAATTGTCGAGGAACTGGCATATGCTCGCACTATCATGGATACACTGGGGTGTCCGGTTGTCGACGTCAGTGATCGCGCTGTGGAAGAGACCGCAGGCATCATCCTGGATATTTTCTCCGGCCGGGCGGCGGGGCATTCGCCATCGTAGTTCGCATTCAACGACGCCACTCAGTTGGTAAACTTTTATCTCTACTTAAAGTTTTGTAAGTTAGTCGTGAAGATGTTAGAATAAGAGGAATGTACCCAGGTGTACATTTGTAACAAGTTTCTCGCCGTGAAGCACACATATGTGCGTTTGTCAAACCATACACTGGATTGAAGGAATAAAAAGAGGATAATTTTAACTTGATGCGTCGATACTAGGTCGTATCTTGATGTACGTGGACGAATTATGACGTCGATTGCCTGTGAACTGTGTCGACATGTCGATGTGTGACAAAGTTCCTCGACTCAAATTTCGTTCAGAAGGAGGAAAGTATCTTTCTTCGTAGAATATCAGTGTATATGTTGAATGGCAAGCCGATTCGACCTACGAGGAACTCCTCGACTACGAGGTGAGAGGCCTGTGAGCAAAGTACCTGAGTGGTTTCTTCAGGAACTGCGCCAAAAGGTCGATATCGTGGACGTCGTATCTGACTACGTTCAGTTGCGCCGAAGCGGGCGTTCGTACTCTGGACTGTGTCCGTTTCACAATGAACGCACTCCGTCCTTTTCAGTGTCCCAAGACCGCGGTATGTACCATTGTTTTGGCTGTGGTGCGGGTGGGACAGTGATTAATTTCGTGATGGACATAGAAGGGGTGTCATTCCAAGAAGCGGTCATCGTGCTCGCGGAGCGAGCAGGTTTGACAGTTCCGGAAGGGCTTGGTGCGGGTGCGACGCAACCCAACACGAAGCAACAGCGACATCGAGAAGCACATGACCTTGCGGCACAGTTGTATGGGTACATTTTAATGAATATGTCTGCGGGTGTGCAAGCCCTTTCCTATTTAGAAAAGCGGGGAATCTCTCGGAAGACCATCGTGGATTTTCGCTTAGGGTTTGCGCCCAACAGTCAGGATGTCCTCGTATCTGCTTTACGGCGGCGCGGGTTTCAGGATGAGGAACTGGTCTCCTGTGGGTTGGCTGTCGAGATGGGCAACCGCATTGTAGATCGGTTTCGCGGGCGGATTATGATTCCCATCTGCGACAAAAAAGGCGAAGTTGTCGCATTCGGTGGAAGAACGATGCTGCCGGATGGGAAACCTAAATACCTGAACTCGCCGGAGAATGATGTCTTTCACAAGAGCAGGCTGCTGTATAACTTTCATGCGGCAAGGAAATTTATCCGTCAACAGCGAACGGCCATCCTGCTCGAAGGGTACATGGATGTCATCTCGCTGGCACAGGCGGGGATTTCGTCAGGTGTCGCGTCGTTAGGGACGTCACTGACAGAGGAACAGGCGAAACTGTTAAAAGCGGACGCCGACAGGGTCGTCATTGCCTATGACGGAGATGCTGCGGGTAGGAAAGCCGCGATTCGGGCGATTGACATCTTGCAAGGGGCAGGGATAGACCCTGTAGTGCTGTCGATTCCAGATGACCTTGACCCCGACGAGTACGTTCGCACCTATGGCGGTGAGGCATTTACGCGCCTTTTGGGGCGGCAAACGATGTCCGTCGTTCAATTTCTGTTAGATGACTTGCGCCAGACCGCAAACTTGGTCAGTCCGGTTGGGCGTACCGATTTCGTGCGTTCAGCACTACAATTATTAGCGCAACGCGCGACACCGGTGGAACAGGAATATGAGCTGCGAAATTTGTCACAGGAATTTAACTTGTCCGTCGAAACGTTGAAGGAAGAACTTCGTGTCTTCACGAAACAGAATAAGAGGCATCGCGAACAATCGGTTGAACGCACTGCACAGTCGATTGCCGCGCAACCGTTAGAGCGTGCCGTATCGCGTGCTAGCACGGAGTTACTCAAAGCGGTTCTTTTCGACGAACAAGCGGCGGCGTATGTAATGGAGAAGGGGTTGACTGAGCTCGCCGAGCCGTTACAGACGGCGCTGTTGGCTCAGTTGTACGCATGGCGCTTAGCCAATCCGACGAGTGATCCGTCGACTTTTGTCGACGAATTGGAAGATGAGCCGCTAGTGCAATTGGCTTCGTCATTGTTTTTTGGAGACGACATCCCTGAGTTTTCCCAAGACTTGTTGGATGACTATGTCCGCACGGTGGAACGCCATCATCTGGAGGAGGACTACCGAGTGCTGCTTCGCCGTTGGATTGAGGTTGAAGCGTCAGGCGATACGGAACGAGCTAGAGAGATAAAGTTGCAAGTGGAACAACTTCAGGACCAGATTGCAACATTGAAGCTACCCCGAGAGCAAAATGCAGGAGGGGTAAAGGAGGCGGGGATGTAATGTCTAAAGCAAAAGACGAAGTACGCGAAGAAGAACGAGGATTGACAGTACAACAAGCAAGACAACAACTCGTAGAGTTGGGCAAGAAGCAAGGCTCACTCACGTATGAAGAAATTACAGACCGCCTGGCCCCGTTCGACCAAGACACGGATCAGCTGGATGACTTCTTTGAGCACTTGGCGGAACAAGGAATTGATGTCGTCAATGAGCGGGACGACGAAAACCGCGGGCAAAGTGATTCGAGCGACGACGAGTACGATTTAAACGACTTGTCCATGCCGCCAGGGGTGAAGATCAGCGACCCAGTGCGGATGTATCTGAAGGAAATCGGTCGTGTGCCACTGTTGTCCGCGCAAGATGAAATCGAGCTCGCAAAGCGGATCGAAGCTGGCGATGAAGAAGCCAAACGGCGTCTCGCCGAAGCGAATTTGCGCTTGGTCGTCAGTATTGCGAAACGGTATGTCGGCCGCGGCATGTTGTTCCTCGATCTCATTCAGGAGGGGAATCTCGGACTTATCAAAGCGGTTGAGAAGTTTGACTACCGCAAAGGGTATAAATTCAGCACGTACGCGACTTGGTGGATTCGCCAGGCCATTACGCGGGCAATCGCCGACCAAGCGCGCACGATTCGAATTCCCGTGCATATGGTCGAAACCATCAATAAACTGATTCGCGTCAGCCGTCAGCTGTTGCAGGAACTCGGCCGCGAACCAACCGCTGAGGAAATTGCACAGGAGATGGACTTGACGCCGGATAAGGTTCGCGAAATCCAAAAGATTGCGCAGGAGCCAGTGTCACTCGAGACGCCTATCGGCGAAGAGGACGACTCGCACCTCGGGGATTTCATTCCGGACGACGAGGCGCCTGCTCCGGCAGATGCAGCCGCATATGAGCTGTTGAAAGAACAACTCGAGGACGTGCTCGACACGCTGACAGAGCGCGAGGAGAACGTACTGCGTCTGCGCTTTGGTCTGGACGATGGACGGACGCGCACGCTGGAGGAAGTCGGCAAGGTGTTTGGCGTGACGCGTGAGCGCATTCGTCAAATCGAAGCCAAGGCCCTTCGCAAGCTCCGCCATCCGAGCCGCAGCAAACGTTTGAAAGACTTTCTCGAGTAAGGTTCGCCTTGCTCGCGGCGCCGTCGGGATATGCATAGATTCAAACAGCCTGCGTGCAAAAACGTGGGCTGTTTTTATATCGCGAAAGCTTGACCGCATTTGGCGTCTATTTTTGCCCGGTCTCACGTATTGTAGGATAGACCAACCCGCCATGCGTGCTGGTTGGCGCCGACGTGGGGTGGTGCCGGGTATGATTGTCAGTCTGTTTCTGCTGGCCGCTGTCGCTTTCATCGCCTATACGGGAACCTCCATGTTCGTACATAGATTCGCACTTTACCTTCGCGAAAGTGGCCGTCGTGAGCGCCCTGCCGTCAGTCAGACTTGCATCGTCCTTGGTGCGTACACGGACGGGTTTCGGCCAAGCTTGCCACTGCAAGGGAGATTGCGTGCGGCGTTGCACCTGTATCGACACGGCGTCGTCCAAACCCTCATCGTCAGTGGTGGGCAAGGGGAGGATGAGACCGTGTCTGAGGCGAGATCGATGAAACGGTTTCTGATTATGAACGGCGTGCCGCCGTATGTCATTTTTGAGGACAGGCGGTCGAAGGATACGTGGGAGAACTTAAAGAACAGTCAGCGCTTGATGCAACAACTCGGGTTCACGACGGCTGTCATTGTCACCAGTGATTATCACTTGCCTCGCGCCTTGGCCGTCGCTCGCACACTCGGGATGAATGTGACTGGTTTTGCGGCACATTCTACGCGCGAGGAGAGCCGTGCGGCCCGCCGCGAAGTGTTCGCGCATATCCAATACACGTTGAAGGGACGCCAACCCTTATTTTGAGAAGAGGTTTGTCATGCAGTTAATTCCGCTGTCCAAGCGCCTTCACACCATTGTGGAATACATACCAAAGACCGGGGTGCTGGCTGATATCGGGACAGATCACGCCTTTATCCCCATCCGTGCTGTGCAATTGAACCGCGTACAACGAGCGATTGCGACCGATTTGCGATCCGGCCCACTCCAAAAAGCCCGCGAAAATGTCGTGAAGTTTGGGCTGTCAGGCGTGATCGATCTCCGGATCGGCAACGGTCTCGCAACACTCGCGCCGGGTGAGGCGGACGTCATCGTCTCCGCCGGCATCGGCGGTCACGTGCACACGGAGATGTTGACTTCCGGACTCGCCGTCGTGCAGCGGGCCGCGCGCGTCATTTTTCAGCCGATGAACGCAGGACATCGGTTGCGTCAGGCACTTGACCAGCTCGGCTTTCGACTCGTCGATGAGCGCCTGGTGCTCGAAGATGACCGCGTGTACGAGATTATTGTGGCGGAGCCGACGTCGGGGGAACCGACACCTGATCCCGCTTATTCCGCCATCCGCCACGATTCGCACCGCCTCGCCCAGGCATACACGTATGGGCCGCTGTTGATGCAGGCGCAAAGTCCCCTGTATCAGTTGCGCCTAGCGCGCGAAATTGAAAAATTACAGGCGGTACTCGCTAGCGTCAGCCAGAGCAACAACGAGGCTGCGGGTGAGCGGGCCGCCCAGTTGCGCGCGGAGATTGAAGACATTCAGATGCTGTTGCGGGAAGGGAATGGTGATCACGCATGAAGGAATCGTTGACCGCGGGCGATGTGGTTCGGTTGTTGGACGAGCTTGCCCCACCGGCACTGGCGTTGCCAAACGACAAAATTGGCCTCCAAGTCGGCAGTCTCGACAAGCCGGTCTCACGGGTGTGGGTCGCCCTTGAGGCATCCCCGGACGTCGTCGCGGCTGCAGTACAAAATGACGTCCAGCTCATCCTGACGCACCATGCGCTCTTGTTCCGTCCGATTTCCGTCCTTGATACCAGAACGAGGCGCGGCCGCGCGATTCAGCAGTTGCTTGCCGCGGACATTACCGTCTACTCGGCCCATACCAACCTCGATGTGGCGCCGGGGGGTGTCAACGATGTCATCGCTGAGAAAATTGGCTTAACCGACGTTGAACTGCTTGACGTCACCTATCGCGAAACACTCCACAAGCTCGTGGTGTACGTTCCGGTGAGCCACCTAGCGTCTCTGCGGAAGAACATCGGCGACGCAGGTGCGGGCGCAATTGGAAACTACAGCCACTGCACATTCGCGGCGCCTGGAACCGGCACGTTCTTGCCGGGAGACAAGACGTCGCCCTTTATCGGCACGCCGGGTGTGTTAGAACAGGTGGAGGAGGCGCGGCTGGAGACGATAGTCCCGGACTCGCGACTCGATCACGTCCTCGCGGCCATGCTCGCGGCGCATCCGTACGAGGAAGTAGCGTATGACCTGTACGCTGTCGAGCAACCAGGGCCAGCTTACGGCATTGGCCGCGTGGGAAACCTCCCAGCAGGCATGACATTAGCGCAATTTGCAAATCATATTCGCGAGACGTTTGGCCTTCGCCACATTCGCTATGCGGGAGACGATGATCTTCGTGTGGAGCGGGTGGCGGTGCTCGGCGGATCCGGCAGTAAATGGGCTGCCAAGAGCCTCGCGAAGGGCGCGCAGGTGCTGGTGACCGCAGACGTCGGCCACCACGATGCCGGCGACGCCTGGCAGGATGGTCTCGCCATCGTGGACGCTACGCATGCGGCGCTCGAGCAGCCCGTGTGTGAGGTGCTGGCGGATCGACTGCAGAAGATGGCAGATGCGCGCACAGGGACCCCTGGCGCTGTGGAGATTGTGGCGGCGCCACTGGATGTCGATCCCTTCCGTTGGACCTAGCACTGGACCTGAATTCACGCAGATGACCGCCTAACTCCGGAAAAACCCCGGAATACCGCGGTTTTCCATTGTCACGGCGGTGCGGTTATCGTATAATAAGCATTGCTGTTACGACGAAGAAGTAAGCTGGGCAATCGCCGGTGCAGTGCCGAAAGGCCGCACGGGAGGAAAGTCCGAGCTCCATAGGGCAGGGTGCCGGATAACGTCCGGCGAGAGCGATCTTAGGGATAGTGCCACAGAAATGTAGACCGCCGATGGCTCGTGCACGCACGAGCACAGGCAAGGATGCAACGGTGCGGTAAGAGCGCACCAGCAGCTCGGAGACGAGCTGGCTAGGTAAACCCCACCTGGAGCAAGACCGGATAGGAGTGCATATGTGGTTGCCCGCCACGCACTCGGGTTGGTCGCTTGAGCGTACTGGCAACAGTGCGCCTAGATAGATGATTGCTACTCCATACGTGCGAGGTATCACGAGGGCATCGCGTGTCCATTCGATACCGCTCGGAGCACAGGAGCACAGAACTCGGCTTACAGGCTTGCTTCTTCGACGGCTACATACCTTTGTTTGAACCGCGTTTTCGTTGGGCGCTGAACCCAGCGGGGGCGCGGTTTTTCGGTGTGTTGGCGCGGGGGGTATGTGATATCCCTCGTTGTGTAGCTGTCCACAAACATCACCTAATACCTGTAAATTTTATAGCTAAAGTGTTTCCCTTTAATCTGCATAGTGGTGCGGTTTATAGGTGTTTTGACGCTCAAGCAAGTACAGAAGTTTGCTTATGTACCTCCTATGGGCAATGATTCCCCTCCGAATATCAACTTCCTTCATGGTGTTGATTATAACTTGTCACAAAGGTGGTTAGAGTCTTAGGTAGTGGTGTAAATTCCACGGCTAGATCTTGACGAAAAAGCCATCGAGTGCAATCTACTAAAAGTGTCGAGCAATTAGTAGGGAGGCACATCGATGGCTTCTACAGACAAGATCGCACTTTTGGAGTTAATTCGCAAGATCGGATTAGAAGATGATGATGTCGATTTTTTGAAGGAAGGGCTGAGAGTCCTAACCCAGGCAGTGATGGAGGCTGAAGTGAGCTCCTTGATTGGCGCTGAACGGTATGAGCGCAGTGAGAAACGCAGCAATAGCCGTAATGGTTACAGAGAACGGGAATGGGACACCCGTGTCGGAACGATTGATTTGCAGATTCCGAAGCTTCGGAAAGGAAGCTACTTCCCCAGCATGCTAGAGCCTCGGCGGAAAGCTGAGAAGGCGTTGCTGTCCGTTGTTCAAGAGGCGTATGTGCATGGTGTGAGCACCCGCAAGGTGGACGAGTTGGTTGAGTCTATGGGCATTCAAGGAATTAGCAAGAGTGAAGTATCTCGTATCTGCAAAGAGTTAGACGAAGTAGTGCAGGAATTTAAAAACCGCCCACTTGAGGGGACATACCCATATCTATGGTTGGATGCGACATTCCCGAGAGTCCGTGAAGGCGGACGAGTTCAGAGTATGGCATTTGTAATTGCAATTGGCGTGCGAGACACCGGTGAGCGTGAGGTGTTGGGGTTTGACATTGGGACTAGTGAGGATGGCTCGTTTTGGCTGACATTCATCCGAAGTCTGGTTGCGCGTGGGTTGCGTGGCGTACAGCTGGTAATTAGTGATGCTCACGAAGGACTGCGCAGTGCGATTGGCTCTGCGTTGACCGGAGCGACCTGGCAGCGCTGTCGAGTTCATACAATGCGCAACATCCTCAGCCAAGTGCCTAGAGCGTCGCAACCGATGGTCTCGTCTATTGTCCGGACCATATTCGCTCAGCCAACACAGGAAACAGCCAAACAGCAACTGGATATGGTCGTAGAGCAACTTCGTGGAAAGTTTCCAAAGGCGATGGATGTCTTGGAACGTGCAGAGGAAGACGTGCTAGCGTACATGGCATTCCCGAAGGAACACTGGAAACAGATATGCTCGACAAACCCGCTTGAACGCTTAAATCGTGAACTCAGGCGACGCTTGGATATCGTTGGTATCTTCCCGAACCGAAAGTCTGTCATTCGTCTAGGCGGAGCAATCCTCCAGGAACAGAACGATGAATGGATTGTAGCAAGGCGCTACTTTAGCCGAGAGTCAATGGCAAAACTCATGAGCACTCCAGAACCGCAATTACTGGCGCCAACGTCAGTTTTGCATAAATAGCCGACACGAAGTGGTTGCACTCAATTTACACCACTTGACGGGACACCACCCCCGCTTAACGTTCACTGTATAGGAAATCTGCCCGTTTGAAGAAACTGTGGTTCGCAGTTGGTGTGGTTGAAGGTGTAGTATCAAGTTTCTACTCTATAGTCTCTGAGGTAGGTGTTAGGATCTAAATGTGATCCTAGTCACAACGCCAAAATTGAATTAGGAAGGTTGTAGTGGGTGATTTTGGTTAAATTGTTTCTAACTTACACTATTTTAGTCGTCGGTATTTGTGTTGGTTTATTGATGAGTATATACAAGGCTAATCGTACATTAAGATATTATAAGATGCTGAGCAAACGGCGTGAGCGGTTGGGGACACACAGATTATTCTTATACCCTCTTCGAAATGCCATCAAAAACGTTTCATTACGTAGAGTACGACAGTGCGTTTGGGTTTTAATGAAACGACGACCCACTTGGAATTATCTAGTATGTCTTTTGATATGTGTTTACGTCCTTGTATCCATGGTAACTCTCAAGATGATGCCAAAATCCGTCGCTGGCTGGAATTCTATCGCCCTTGTTTTATTAATTAGTGTTATACTCGTCATGGTTTTCCCTCAAGATATACCGGTTATTTCCGGTGTTTTAATGGGCGGTCTTGTCATGGTTGTTGAACTGTGGCTCGGAATGGCTCTGTATTTACATTTCGGTTTGAAACAACACTTTCGTTTTATTTTGACTTTAGTGTGCTGCATTATTCTGGTATATATGATTCTCTTTAGGCGTGTAGTTGATCAGCACCGGGGATTTCAAAGTCTAATTACAGGACTGTTCCTCTACTTTTCGATGCTGTTCTCGATTGCCTTAGAGTTTGGTATATATGACTTCTTGAATTCCCCCTATGTACAACAACACCCACACTTAAGATATACCGAAGGTGAGTTGGTATCGTACTGCATTACCTACGGATTGAACGGAATATTTCAATACAACCCATCTAATTTGGCCGTGGCGTTACAATACGTTCTGTGGAATTCATTCTCACTAATTGGAATTGCCTATTATCTGTCTTATGTGTTGTCTAGAACTGGCGTACGAGAACAACGTTCCCTACGGTCTCAAAAAAGGCCAGTTCGGTATGCCGGATACGAAAGCAGTAGTGCTGAACGTGAATCAGATGCTGCCTCAGAAAGTGAATAACCAAAGGAATGACTTCTTGAAGGGGGGCATTAGAGTTTCTAATGTAAATTAATCGTAGTGGTTGTTGTTTTTCTTGTAAAAAATAAAGGGAAAAGGAAATCGTGGTGGCTATGGATACTATTATTAGTCGCGATTGGTTGGATTGCTTTAATCTTTTTAGGTACTGCCGCGTTCTACACAACGAAAAGTTGATTTTATTGAACAAATGGATGCGTTAGTGCCCTGTTGTGCTTCAAGCCTATGACATCACAGGGGCTAAACCTGCAGCCACAACCTGAAGAACATCACGTGCCATCTCCTGCGCGGTTCGATTTTTTGGATCTCGACTCCACTGCACAGCTGAGCCAAATATGCCCCAACTCATCACGAGCGCAGTCGCTTCTACTGTTTCCTGGCTGACCGTTGTGTCAGCCACTTCGGTCAGCCATCTCGTCAATAGGTGGTACAACTGCTTTTGCATTGCAATTTCAAATAAGGGCTCAAACTGACTATCTCCTGGTCTCATCACCTGCCGAGTGTATGCGAGAAACTCGAAGACCGCCACGATGAGTGTTCGTAAGCTCCTCATATCCGACAGTGACGAGTTTGGTAAAGCTTCCTCGATGCTTTTTTGGAATTTCTCCCCGATCCAATGCTCAAGAAACGCGTATTTATCTTCAAAGTGAGAATAAAACGTGGCGCGGTTGAGAGTCGCACGTTCAGCGATGTCCTGTACGGAAATGGAGTAGATATTTTTCTTCTCTTTAAGAAGTTCCATAAAGGCTTGCGTCAGCAACTGACGTGTGCGTTTCACGCGCGGATCGTTTGGATTTACCGGCATATCTTACTTCTCTCCCAACTTTAATAACGCAAAGCGTGCAAATTCATCTTAAAGCAAGCTTTTTGCTGTCAAAAGCCGACAGAAAGGCACGAGTGTTGTTTATCCAACGGTCGCGCTTGTTTGCTGATTGCACGCGTCCCACCGACTTTTTAACATGATACATGTGTAGTCTACATGAAATCGATGTTGAAGCGTTGCGAGTTGATGGAGGTGGAATTCATGATTGTCATCACTGCGCCTACGAGCAAAATCGGCAGGCAGGTACTCGATAACATTCTGGATACGAAAGAGGAAATCCGCGTTATCGCGCGTGATCCAAGTCGACTCTCTGAGCGCGTGCGTGCGCGTGTGGGGATTATCCAGGGGTCACATGCAGACCGCGACGTTGTCGATGCGGCGTTTGACGGCGCCGACTCTGTATTTTGGCTCGTGCCGGCGAATCCCAAGGCACAGAGCGTATACGACGCGTACGTGCAATTTAGCATTCCGGCGGCAGACGCGGTTGTGAAGCACCATGTCGAGCGGATCGTGATTGTCTCCGCATTAGGACGCGGTCAGCAACTCTACGGGGGGCATATGTCGGCGTCGTGGGCTATGGAGGATCTTTTTAGGAGCACCGGTGCGAACGTCCGTGCACTGACTATGCCTTCGTTTATGGACAACATGTTGTGGCAGGTGCATTCCATCAAGAACGATGGTGTGATTCGCTTCACAATTCCAGGCCATCTGAAGGCGCCCTGGGTAGCGACTCGGGACATTGCTGAAGTGGCATCTCGACTCCTCCTCGATCACGACTGGATTGGCCAGAACAGCCTACCTGTGCTTGGCTCGGAGAACTTGTCATTGGAGGAAATGGCAGAGATCTTGAGTGAGGTCCTTGGCAAGCCTGTGAGGTTCGTGCAAGGCAATCGGGAGGAATACAAGCAAAGCTTTCTCAGTTATGGGTATTCGGAAGCCATGGCTCAAAGCATGGTGGACATGGACATCGCGATAGAACGAGATGTGAACAACGGGATCCAACGTACATTGGAAAACACCACTCCAACGAGCTTCCGTCAGTGGGCGGAAGAGGTACTCAAACCTGCATACGACGCACTTTGACTCAGAGCTTGTAGGGAACTTAGTATCACCACTAGTTACGTACAGTCATGTGAAGTATACGCTGCTACGCTGGGGGAACAAATTGTGGGCTTTTATGGAATGACTGTAGCAGCGCCTGATGGTGCCCTCGACTATTTGTTTGTTTCCCCCGACCTACTAAAGAAGGGCATAGGGCGTATATACGCCATACGACCATACGCTACAAAGTTAAACTCTTGACCCCAAATCGCGATCGGAGGCATCACCTTCCATGAGATATGTAAGTTCCTCAGCACTTGCGATTTTCCCGTTTTCAATTCCGAAACACGCAATAACCTTCATTCGTATGGTCGAGTCATCCTGCTTAGTAGCGTCTATATAGTGAACACTGACGATGGTGGAGCCATCCACAAAAATTTTTGCGATGGTCACCTGGCCACTTTTTAGTGTGGACTTCAACATCTGCGCATGTTCAATAAATCCTTTATAGTCTAACACCACGCCATTGGCATCTTGTCTGTAGTTTTCGCTGAAGTACGCCCCCACCTCCTCTGCGCTGATATTAGGATCAATGAGGCATTCCATGATGTGTTGAATCAATTGCTTTGCTTCGTCATGGGTCATCATGTCAGAACTCCTTACTCATGATTTTGTTTACAGGAAACAAAATGAGTGTAAGTCGAAGATTTGTTGTTGTCAATAATGTTTACCGGAAACAAAACTGTGTATAAAATGTTCAACATAGAAAGATGGGGGTATCGAAGTGTTTTCCAGTGAAGAGAACAACATGAGCAACGAAACCACAATCCGTGCTTCGCTGCATTCTGAAATTCATAAATTAATCGTGCGTGTCCATCACAGTTTTGAAATGCATGATCAACAAGAGCTAAAGCAACTAGCTGAGCGAGCGTCAAACTCTGAGAATGCACATATCTGGGAATCAATGACCATCGTAGCGATTCATGTTCTCGATGCGATTGGAAAACTGGGACCGGTCAATGGAGCGACGGTTGCATCGTATCTGGGCATAACCCGAGGTGCGGTAACGAAAATCGCACGGCGGTTCCTTCGTCAAGGTCTGATTGAGAAAAACTTTTTGCCTGATAACAAAAAGGAGGTTCACTTCACACTGACCGCCCTAGGGATGGAATTTTTCAAAGCCCATCATGAATTACATGACAAACTCCAAAATCAATGGAGCATGTATCTAGATAAATACGACGCCGCTGAGCTACAGACTATCGTGCGTTTTCTAAGTGAGTTGGCTGAATTTGGAATGTCCCCTGGCGACTGACGTGGTTAGCAAAGTTTATTGACAAGTGGAGAGTTCTCCGGTTAATATCGTGGAAGTTATACCGGATGAATGGGTGATATTTTAAAAATACGTGTAAAGCTCATACAGAGGATGGTTTGTCATGCAGATTCAATGGTTTGGTCAATCTTCATTTTTACTGACTTCAGAAGCAGGAGTGCGTATTCTAGTTGATCCATTCGACCGAATGCTCGGATACAAGATGCCGAAGCCAATTGAAACGGAGATTGTTGCAGTTACGCATAATCACGGGGATCACAATAAAATTCAGGTGGCTACTGGCGACTATCTGCTGGTGAATGAGCCAAAAGAATATCATCGGGATGGTGTATCCATTACGGGATTTAAGACCTACCATGACAAAGTAAACGGAAAGCGAAGGGGGAAGAACCTTGTCTTCCGGTTTAATGTGGATGGTTTGACTATATGTCACTGTGGCGATTTAGGTCATTTATTAACAGAGGAGCAGGTCAAAGATATTGGCAACGTGGACATTCTCATGATCCCAGTGGGAGGCAAAACGACCTTAAACGGACAGGACGCCGCAAAAGTAATGAAGCAACTAAACCCCACTGTCACGATTCCGATGCATTACCGGACGAAAGCACTGTCGCTTCTTGGAATGTTACTATTCGATAAGGTAGATAAATTTATTGAAGCTACAGGCCAGAGAACGACTGAAGTGAGAACATTGGACATTCATACAAAAAACCTGGCGAAATACTCCGGGGTTGTTATTATGCAGTATGAGTAAAATCGTATCGGTTTCTCGACTGGAATCAAGGGGCACCCATGGAGAAGGACTACCACGAAATACAATGTCTAGTGTTGTGCTTTTATCATGGGAGGGTCCACTATGACTATCTATCGTTGTATATTTTTAGTAAAATAGGAAACCAAGCAACTATACTTATTTTTTTGTTTGGTTCGTATTTCGAATTCCTCTCTTTCCTGGTGTGTCCTAATTAGCTCGGAATTGTGTTGCATCGTTGTTGTTTTCTTCCGTTATCGAACGGCATCAATAAAGCAAGGGAATTCATGTGAACCCGGATTTCGACGATTGTGTCCTCATGAACTGGTGTGAATAATTGAAAAGGTGCTCCCCGTATGGCTAAGATGAGTTTGTCGAGAACCACATCTTCGCTAGGAAGGAGCACCTTTTGGGTGAAACAATATAATCATACACGAAGTCAGTTTGCTCGTAAAAGCTCTACAATTCATACTCGCTACGATTTGAATGCCGCCACCTCCTTTGGCGGTGCAAGTGGTCTCATAGATTTCGTTTTGGGAACGGGTATTGACAGGGAGTTTTGGGTACATGGATTACGCAAGGGCAGAAACACCCAGTTCCACATGGACGATATTGCTCTGACCGTCATTTTCGGTTCCTTGCTGGGTCAGGAACGGATTTTCCACTTTGAGGACATCGAACAAGATCCCCTGTTGAAGCTGAAGTTGGACGTGCCGAAACTGCCTGATACGACTCTGTTGTATAAGGATCTGAAGCGGCTCGGTTCCGACGCTGGCATCAAAGCGATACGTTCGGCGCATAGACAAATCCTAAGGTCACTTCTCCCCAAAGGACAAGGCATCGTGGTCGATATCGACTCCTCTGTAGAGACTGTTTATGGCGCGCAGCAACAGTCCGCTGTTGGATATAATCCACACCATCACGGACGAGCGAGTTTCCATCCCTTGCTGGCGTTTGATTCACTCACTGGTTGTTGTCTCTATGATGAGTTGCGCTCTGGTGACGCCCATACATCAGATGGATTTGCGGATTTCTACAAGGCGATGAAAGACCAGTTGCCGGATGGCGTCAACATTCGTGCCGTCCGCATGGATAAAGGGTTTACCGGAGAAAAAGTGTTTCAGATATTGGAGCAAGATCAGCGGGATTACGTCATCAAACTGAAGTGGACCAAGCGACTCGCACAGTTGGCGCAAGCGCCAAATCTCCTCTGGCACTGCATCACAGAGAGTGACCGGGAACATTGTGACGTTACTTCCATCATGTATCAGGCAACATCCTGGGACAGGCCTCGGCGGGTCGTGATTGTGCGTCGCTTAGACATTGACCCCCAGGAGTGCCTGTGTGCGGATTGGCTCTGGGAATACGAGGCGATTGCCACAACGTTTGACTGGAGCGGCGAGGATGTATGGCACTTCTATAACTTTCGTGGTAACGCTGAGAATCACATCAAGGAAGCCAAATATGGATTTGCCATTGACCGATTCTCCAGCCAGAATTTCGATGCCAACAAAGCGCTGCAAGGTCTAAAGCTACTTGCGTATAATCTACTCCTGCTGTACAAGCACGTCGCGCTTCAACCAGGGGTGCGACAGTGGACCGCCGGACGGCTCAGACGAAGACTATTCCATCTACCTGGGATTCTAGTGCGTCATGCACGCCAGTGGAGCATTCGTCTTCCCGTGTATGCAAAGCATCGGTCGTTGATCATGCTTCATGCCGCCACGTAGATTTTTCTTCCAATTGAAAAAGTGGAGTTCATAGCCTGGCTTGGGGAGGGGGGAATTGTGTCCATTGCTCTAGTTCCGTACCATGATTTCGCCGTGTTCGCTAACAAATCCACCAAATACTTGAAAACATGCCCCGGTCAATGACCTCAATCACCTAATCGTCGAAATCCGGGATAAAAGTTCATTATATTCGGGCACTTGATTCAACCCATTCAATATGCTTGTTTACGTTCGAGCAGGGTGGGCAAACGTTATTCAACGAAGCTTGTTTAACAAAGGCGAACGGGAAATGGGGTATATATTACGCAGGTAGCGCTCAACCCATTACAAATTCTATGCCAGTCTACAATATGAGCTTGAATGCTAGCTTCGGAAAACAATCGGAATTCCTTATGTTTGGAGGAATTATCCATGACCCGGCCGTTGCATCCGTGGCATTAGTAAAACCGAATGGAGAAGTGTACCGCAAATTAAAAATTATCCATGCTGGGGGCATTCGAATGTACGCCTACGGGCAATTAATCAGTGAGGGGAAATCTACTCTATGGACTATGCAGGCATACGATAAATACGGAAGTGTGATAAGTCCGTCAAAAACGCAAGAAGCTTAAGTAGGTGTTCGCGCAGAAATATGGTTGGCGTTAAATGCAGAAGAGTGATGAAAGAGATAAGCAATCTATCTACTTTACTGACCCCGATGGTCACAAGTTCGAATTGCACACTAGGACTTTGAAAGACCGTCTGGATTACTATAAGGAAACAAAATCCCACATGTAGTTTTTCTACTGAACAAGTCCACTCTAAAATCCCCTTTATGACGTACAAAATAAGGCGAATTGACTGAGTTATATGACCTTCGATAGGACAAACATCCAAACGTAAATCTAAATGGATGATGACTATAAGGAGGGATTTTCCATGTTCGGAACATTTGGCGGATATACCCAATGGGCTGTGGTGTTCTTAATCATCTTTGTTCTGTTCTTCTTGCTTGTACCGGCCGTTGGTTACGGTGCAGCTACCAGTTGCGTAGCATACTGATCATTCGTTTTTCCGTTGTACCAACACCAACTGTTGCACAATGACGTCTGCTTTAAATACGTTAAAGGAGATGGAGGATTATGCACCCATTGTATCCTGTTGCATGTCGAATGGTGGGGTGTTCGGTTGTAGCTCACCATGTCTATGGGAGAAAGTACGCAGGTGTTTTGCAGTCCGTGACTCCGTCTGGTATTTACTTGCTTCACAGTAGGGTGGTAGTCAGTTTCAACAACAACGATGAGCGTTCAGTGGGGTTTTCCATCCTAAAAGATGTTGAGGGCGGTCAAGCAGATCTAGTGTATGGACCTGCTGCTTATTTTGGCTTTGGCGCACTGACTGGGCTTGCGCTCGGTGGGGCAGCTGGGGGATTTTTCTGGTAATACACACCTTCATCTGAACTACCCCATAAATTCGTGAATGGGTGTAATGCCATCATAAGATATAACCTAAAACCATTTTCCCATTCGGAACGCATACATTGCGTTCTTTTTTGTCTCTGTGGACGTTTGGTATGGGTGGAGTTATTTAGTTATATGTAGTGAGGGAGGCGCTTGAACTCCCTCGTGATGAACATGGAAATCATGGTTACCTGTAATACATGATTTAGTATGCGGTCCAACCAGCGTCAGCGGTGATGACTGTGCCGTTGACAAAACTGGAGTCATCTGACGCCAAGAATAGTGCCACTTTTGCAATTTCACTGGGTTGGCCCGTTAAAGTCTCAAGTAGTGGTGTAAATTCTTCAGGAGGCTGAATCTTGACGAAAAAGCCATCGAGTGCAATCTACTAAAAGTGTGCAGCAATCAGTAGAGGAGGCACTTCGATGGCTTATACGGATAAGATCGCACTTTTGGAGTTAATTCGCAAGATCGGATTAGAAGATGGTGATGTGGATTTCTTGAAAGAAGGGCTGAGGGTTCTCACCCAAGCAGTGATGGAGGCTGAGGTGAGCTCCCTGATTGGCGCTGAGCGATATGAGCGTAGTGAGAAGCGTAGCAACAGCCGTAATGGGTATAGAGAACGAGAATGGGATACTCGTGTCGGAACGATCGATTTGCAGATTCCCAAGCTTCGTAAAGGGAGTTACTTCCCAAGTATCCTAGAACCTCGGCGGAAGGCTGAAAAAGCCCTTCTGTCCGTTGTTCAAGAAGCGTATGTGCATGGTGTGAGCACTCGTAAAGTGGATGAGTTGGTCGAATCTATGGGGATTCAAGGAATCAGCAAAAGCGAAGTGTCTCGAATCTGTAAAGAACTCGACGATGTAGTGCAGGACTTCAAAAACCGCCCGCTGGAGGGGACGTATCCATATCTTTGGCTAGATGCCACTTTCCCGAAAGTGCGAGAAGGCGGACGGGTGCAGAGCATGGCGTTTGTGATTGCCATTGGTGTGCGAAACACCGGTGAGCGTGAAGTATTGGGATTTGACATTGGCACCAGCGAGGACGGCGCGTTTTGGCTCACATTCATCCGCAGTCTGATTGCACGTGGATTGCGTGGCGTACAGTTAGTAATTAGCGACGCGCACGAAGGACTGCGTAGTGCCATTGCTTCTGCGCTGACTGGAGCGACCTGGCAGCGCTGTCGTGTCCACACAATGCGCAATATTCTCAGCCAGGTGCCTAGAGCGTCACAAGCGATGGTCTCATCCATTGTCCGGACCATCTTTGCGCAGCCGACGCAGGAAGCCGCCAAACAGCAATTATCTGTCGTTGTGAAACAACTTCAAGGAAAGTTTCCAAAAGCGATGGGTGTTCTGGAACGTGCAGAGGAAGACGTATTAGCATACATGGGATTCCCGAAGGAGCACTGGAAGCAGATTTGCTCGACAAACCCACTTGAGCGCTTAAATCGTGAACTAAGGCGGCGCTTTGATGTGGTTGGCATATTCCCCAACCGAGAGTCTGTATTGCGCCTTGGAGG
The DNA here is from genome assembly GCF_022674245.1 of Alicyclobacillus acidoterrestris. GTDB lineage: Bacteria > Bacillota > Bacilli > Alicyclobacillales > Alicyclobacillaceae > Alicyclobacillus > Alicyclobacillus acidoterrestris. The sequence continues at coordinate 2,963,001 of NZ_CP080467.1, read as the reverse complement.
ATCGATTCTCCAAGAGCAGAACGATGAATGGATAGTTGCAAGGCGCTACTTCAGCCGAGAGTCTATGGCAAAACTCATTGGCACTGATGAACAGCAGTTACTAGCTCCAACGTCAGTTTTGCATAAATAGCTAACACTAGGGGTTGCACTCAATTTACACCACTTGACGGGACACTACCGTTGGCCCATCCGAGGATTTAAAGTCATTCCTGCCATTGCTTGCTGCGGACCCAGTGCGGACGTATCGAGGTTAGGTGAATCAGTCATGATGTTCGTTTCAACACCGCCAGGTGCGATCGCGTTGCAACGAATGCCGAGTTTTGCGTATTGATATCCAACGTTTTTCGTCAGTCCGATAACGGCATGCTTAGACGCAGTGTATGCAGCTCCTGCACGAGAACCAAATAATCCCCCAATTGATGCGGTGTTTATGATAACTCCATGACCTTGTTTCGTCATAATCGGAAGCGCTTTCCTGATTGCGCGCATTGGGCCAGTTACATTGACCGCGAATACGCGCTCCCACAACTCATCTGTTACGTCTGCGGCGGCGGTCATTTTGTCCATAATTCCGGCATTGTTGACTAAAATGTCAATCGAACCAAACTCGTTTACGGCAGTATCTATGAGATTCTGTATATCTTCCTCTTTCGCCACGTTTGCTACGACGCCAATTGCTGTGCCGCCCAATCCCTTTATTTCATTTACAACTTCATTCAATCCGTTCTCAACAATATCCGCCAGAACCACCTTAGCGCCTTCCTGTGAGAAGAGTTTGACAATTTCTTTTCCCATGCCCGAGCCAGCACCCGTCACTACTGCAACTTTGTTGTGCAATTTCATCATGGATCCCTCCGTTTATAAATAGACAACACAGTGTCTATAATTACGTTAAGCATTAGGGGGAAAGTTTTCAATCAACAAAATTGGCTCAGAGTGTCGTTTAGTCAACACATTGGTAGATTAGTGTTCATAAAGTGCTATCTTTTGAGGAGGATGATGTAATGAACGGGTTTGATCGACGTGTCGCCCGCACACGACGGTTACTGATTGATGCCCTGATTAAGCTCATCGTCGAGGACGGTTATGACGCAGTTACCATTCGAGGAATTGTTAAAAAAGCCGATGTTAACAGATCTACATTTTACCTGCACTTCCGTGACAAACAAGATATATTAAACTACATGGAAAATGAAGTATTGAGTGAATTGGCTGCCGCAATAAGGAACCCAAATTACACGTACGAGTCCGCATTATGGGATTACAAAATTTTGAAAAGGCCAATCCAATCAGCGATTGCATTATTCGAACATGTTGAGAAGTACGCGTCGTTGTATCGAACGATTCTCGTTGAAAAGGACTTTCGCGCACGAGTTACACAAGTAACTAGTACGGAGTTGTTTTCATTTCTACCAAACGAATTGGAAGTTGCTTTTGTGTCAAACGGTATTATTGGGTTAATTCTTTACTGGTTAGAAAATGGCATGAAGGAAACCGTTACGGAAATGAGTCTATGGTTGACTCGCTTCAGTCTGTCTCGATTTAGCGATGTTTCAGACAGGCTCTATGTGACGTTTGGGTCGTCCTTTAGATCCTAAACACAATGAACGTGTGTCGGTAGCGGGTGTACTTGTGTAATGTGTCTTGTAAGGTGTTCCTGATGAATCGTGACTCGAATCGAACCAAGTCACCTTTTAATCCTAACCCACCAACAGGACTAGGCTTTTCTTTAAGAAGCACTCAAATAACATACTATGAGATTTACGTAAAGCCTGACGATGAGTATCGTGCCATGAAGGTCATCCATGACAAGGAATCGTGAAAAACACCTCCCGCGCAATGTGGCGTGAGCGTCATTCTTTGTGAATCCGCTCCATGTGGGATGACAAAAGCTCAGTAAACAGCGACTAAAAAGACGCTCGATTTATTTCGCAAGTAGCCAAGGACGGGTTCATAAGTGATTGGAATGGTTATTCCCGGCTTCACGAGTGGGTTCATGGACTGGGAAAGCAGGTGCGCTTTGGCGTGATGCCTCGAGCAAAAGAGGCTGTCCTTGGAGCGTCAAATTCGCTGCCAAGGCAACCCCTTTTTACACTCCAATTATTCAATGGTGTTTTTCATCGCCTGATACATATTTTCTACGTAGGCATCGATTTCGTCGCGCGACATGCGCAAGCGGCTCACGGAGGATCCATAGCCAATTTCTTGTTTGCCCTCTTCTAGTCCTTGGAAAATTCCATCCGTGAACGCATCCAAGGGCTCTCCATGTGTATGTAGATCTACTCCACCCAAGTTGGTGTTCACGGCGGGTGGCGCTACTTCGATGACCTCCACAGATGTATTCGCCAGTTGATGTCTGAGACTCATCGTAAAGGAATGTAGTGCTGCTTTGGTCGCCGAATAGATGGGGGCAATCGCTAGGGGAGTGAAAGCCAGCCCAGACGTCACATTCACAATCGCTGCGTACTCTTTTTGTGCAAAGAAAGGAGCGAATAGCATGGATAGATGAATCGGAGCTTCCCCATTGATCATCAGTTCATTGTTGTAATAGCTCCAGTTGTCCCTCGTATTTGCCTTCAATACATGAAAACGCTGTTGAATTCCCGCATTGTTCACTAATACGTTGACGTCTGGATAATTCGTTGTCACCCAGTCGAATAACGCAATACGATCGTCCTCACGGCTAACATCCGTGACGCGGGTAATGAGCGTGGGGAATTTCTTTTTGGCATCTTGAAGCGCACTTTCACGGCGTCCGCAGACGATGACTGTATTTCCGTCTTGAATAAAGCGTTCTGCGAAAGCAAGGCCAATGCCCGTACTGCCACCTGTAATAAGTATGGTATTGCCTGAAAGTCTCATCGAAGTTCGCCTCCTGCATGATTCTGTGCTTGGTACATGACATTGGACTGTGCCATCATGTACCTCCGCTCTTCACTGTAGTCACCAGATAGCTAACCGATGGCTTCTCAAATATAACTAACCGGTTGGTTAGATAATACTCAAAACTAACCGGTTAGTCAATTGTGTTTTGTGATATATTGAAAATATCATTTACGGTTTGGAACAGGTGGGGAATCTCTTGAGAAACGCTGAGGCGACGAAAGAGCGGATTTTAGAAGCAGCTTTAGAGGAGTTCTCCTCCTATGGCATTGCGGGGGCGCGCGTTGACCGTATCTCTAAGAATGCTGGCTGCAATAAGAATCTGATCTACGTCTACTTTGAAAATAAAGAAACACTGTTTAAAACAGTCCTCGAAAAACACTTAACGCGTGTTTATGAGGAAATCTCCTTCACACCTGAGGACCTTCCTGGTTATGCGGTTAAAGTATTTGATTGGGCTATGTCACATCCGCATATCGTGCGGTTAATGACATGGTACAGTTTGGAGCAGAAGGTGGACAATCTCACTGAGCGTAACGCTGTGCGCGATAAAAAACTGAAAGCGATAAAGGATGCGCAGGGTGATGGTTTGCTGGGAACGACGTTCACGCCTGGTTTCCTTATGACTGCAATCATGGCGCTCGCTACCGCCTGGACGCCAACACATCCGTTCGGTTCGTCACATGACCCGGATGCGGCAACAAATCCAAGTGGCACGAGGGAAGCAATCGCCAAGGCTGTAAGTCTTATCGCAAAAGGTGAGGACAGCTGATGTGAAATCTCACATTAGCTGTCCTCTCTTCGATCCTCTCGAGAAAATACCTCAGCGACAGTGACTGTGCACTTTGAAGCATTCTCCCCTTGTCTATTTGGCTTTTGTCATCGATTGAATGGCGTCATCATCTCGTATCATAAGTGCAACTACAAGAGACAAAGCGGCCGTTAAGGCGCCGGCAAGAAAACCAGCGTGGTAACCCAGTAAATGCACAGTCGTATGCGTATTCGTTCCGTTGTGATCGGTCAATGAGGATAGAAGTATTGTAGATATGGCAACACCTATAGCGCTTCCGAGTTGCTTGCTGGAGTTAAAAATAGATGAAGCCTGTCCTGTACGAATTTTATCAATGGTTGCCATGGATGTCGTTTGTGAAGAGATGAATACTGCAGCAACACCCAGGCCAAGTCCGAACATGATAAGGCGTATATACCATAGATTCGTGTGGATTGTTACTCTGGACATGAAGATGAGAGTGATTGTGATGACGAGGAGTCCGACAGCCACAATACGACGAGGTCCAAAGCGTCTATAGAGTTTTCTTGCTACAATTTGTCCGCCTAACACCACACCAACCGCTGATGGGAACGTGGTTAGGCCAGCTTGCAGGGCAGATTTTCCTTGTACATCTTGCAAAAATAGCGCAGATAAGTACAGCGCACCTAGATAGGAAATGGAACCAAGGCCGTAAAGACTGGTGCAAACAGTGAATAGTCGATTTCGAAAGAGATGTAAATTGACGAGTGGATACGGGGACCTGCTTTCAATGATGACCATGCCGATAAGAAGCGCGACACCGATGATGAGTGTAAATAGAACCACAGGATTAGACCAACCGATAATTGAACCTTCAGAGATCGCGTACATGGCCATCCCCAAGCCCAAACCGGACAACCAAAAGCCTTGCCAGTCGAACTTCCCAGGATGATATTGTGTGTGTTTCGTGAGTTGCAAAGAGCCATAAAGACAAATCAATGTACCGATTAAAACATTGACGAAAAAGACCAAGCGCCAAGACAAATAGGTCGTGGAGACGCCCCCTAAAATGGGTCCCAAGGCTGGTGCTATCGCTGTAAATATCGCGATTATCCCTGCAATACGAACGCGCTCAGCCGGTGGGTAAACACGGAAGAGCATGGATAATCCAACAGGCGTCATAATAGCGCCGCCGATCCCTTGAATGATGCGGAATATCACGAGCATTGCAAAGTTCGTCGACAGGCCACATAGGGCGGAAGCGATCGTAAACACCGCGATAGATCCGAGTAATGCCAACTTACCGCCTAGACGATCACCTAACCAACCAGAGACGGGGATAAAAATGGTCAAGCTGATTAGATAGGAACTAGACACTAGACCAATTTTGCCGGAGCGAGTGTGAAATTCGTGGGCAATGGTCGGTAGTGCTACGTTGACAATGGTTGTATCCATTACCGCCATAAACATCGCCATAATGTAGACGACTGGCACCGCTATTCTTTGATTGGCGTTTTGCGGCATGCGCATGGTTATGAACACCCACTTTCTGTTTCGCATCTAATATTCGACTGAGTGTATTACACAGTGAGGTTAACAAATTAGTGACCATTGGTCAATAAATATATCCGTTTGTTAACGGATTTTATTTTGATTCCGATGCGCACACTTTCCACGTTGGAAGGTAGAAAGGTTCCTATGATAAACTGTAGGCATGAAAATGGATGGAGAAACTCAAGCTACTCGTGGCCGGCCGCCTAGACTAAGCCGCGAGTTAATTGTCGCCGCCGCTCTACAAATGAATTTGGAAAGTTTAACGATGCGCGAATTAGCTGATTATCTTGGTGTATCACATGGTGCACTCTATCGTTGGGTTGCGAGTCGTGATGAATTACTCGATTTGATTAGTGAAACGCTGGTGGAACGTGTTCTCTCTGTCGACGTTTCGGATGGCACTGATTGGAGAAAAAGGATCTATCGGCTGGCGTGGGCCATGTATAACGAATTCCGTCAAGTCCGAGGATTTGCTACACTCATGGTTCGACCCCATCGTCACAATGCGATGGCCTTCACGAGGTTTCGCGACGCGATAATCGACGCGTTTGAACAATCAGGGGTAAATTCAAGTATGGCTGAGCAGAGTTGGTATATATTCATCATTTCAGTGATGGGCTGGATTTCCATGGAAGAAAGCGGGCCCGATTTGGGTGGGACAGGCGCGAGATTTGACGTCTTTCTTGGGACGCTTATCAAAGGTCTTCCTGCGTCTGAGCCTGAAGCGTACGCATAAGCGGTCACAGCGTCATCCAAATTTTCACCAATGGCAGTGCTCAGTTCAGTAGACTCCAATTCGTTCCTGAACATCTTTGCTCCCGTCTGAGAACAACAGGGAAGTCGCTGTGGGTAATCGTTCACGCCGTAACGGGCTTACGCCTGTGGGATTCTCGTGGTCAGTTACTCAAATAAAAACACACAAATTCAATCTCATAATGAATCGTGAACTATCTGAAGTCGGAGATAAAAGTGGCGCTCGCCTGTAGGGTGAGCACCGAGTTCAGATATTTTGCTTGGACTCACCGCGTCGTCAGCCATCACGGTTATTTCCTTTTTCCGATAGCCATCCTGGTCGTCCCACTATCGAAACGTGACGTTCCCTTCAACGATGCGAAAATCTCGAATTGGAAATCGCCACCCGATGCGGGTAGCGCCCCAGATACTCCACCACATGCGCTGGATCCTTAAACGGAGATTTGCAATCAGTTACCCATTCCATAAGGATGCCACCGTGCAGCAAGGCTTGCTGCAGGTGCAACCGTATGGGCAGCAACGAACGATGGAACCAGTAGTTCTGCAACAAATACCTCCACAGCTCAATCCGCGTGCGCAAACTTGGGAACTTCACAGGAATTGGCAAGCGATTATTCTATATATGTTGATAAAATTTACCAGAAAATCAACAGTGCCTTGCAGGTACAAAATGTTACCCAAGCACAGCAACTTGCTCAAACAGCGCAACAACAGCTCATTCAAATCAATCGTTTGATTAACAAGGGAAAGACAAAGCAAGCAGAAGCGTTAATACTGGCGGATACGACGGAGATTGCTGCAAGTACATCATCGGATACTGCGACATCCGGTACCTTAACATCCAGTGTCACAACATCTGATGACCTAAGTACCCATCTTTCCAATAATACAGTCGCCCTGGCATCAGCGTTATTACATGTAAATAATCCTAGAGCACAACAGGCTTTGGAGAAAAATATCGAAAAGGGATTTGCTCATCTACAATCACAACTTCAGCAGTTAGGGCAAACACCAACCCAAACACCATCTAGTCACATTGCTCAACAAACGTCTTCTCCGATCCCTACCTCATCGACCGACTCGGCTCAAGTTTCGGTAGGTTCGAGTTCATCGTCAGCATCCTCGAACCATACACAAGCGACGACAGACGTCACTGCGACGACCAATATATCTTCTAGGGTAGATACTAGTAAGCATCATACGACTACGAAACATGTGAAGAATCATACAAAAGGTAATTCCACGTCGGCACATTCTAAGCATTTGGCCGAACATGGACGTGGTTAATATCAAATCAAATAAACATTGAACCTGAACACGTTGGCAAGCACCCTTCTAGGGTGCTTTCTTTTTGCGTCAAATCTTCGTTCGCCAAATCATAGAAGTGGGGCGGGGCGATTGGGGTAGCATAGTTGTTTACATGGGTTATTAGAATACATCCCGGACGGCGCGAAGTTCTATAAGTACGATATGGCCTCGAGTGTTGTCCACGTAGCGCTGGCAAGGGCCATGTAATTGGTCACGGCTGCTTGAAAATCCCGTTCACTGATTGTTGCTGTGGCATCGTATACAACAGCTGTTTCGAATCCATTTTCGATTAAATCCCTCATATGGGATTCTACACAAATATTAGATAGGACACCTGCAAGGATGACCTTATCCTTCTTGTGTTGTCGAAGCTGGTATACCAAGTCATTTGTTTGTGGGCCAGCCACTTTGTGAGCGGAGCAAACGACGGTTCTCCGATCAAAAATATAAGGCTTGAACGTGTCAACAAAATCGGCACCTGTCGACGGAGGGGTGTATGCATCTTTCATTTTGTACATGTTGAGTCCCAGTAACATTTCTTGTTCATTTCCTGTAAATTTCCATCCGTAATCATGGGGGTATAGATAGTGGGGGGATATGACAAGTTGATACGCTTTATTTAAGGCGGTGCTCATTAAGCGTGTAAGGTTGTATATGGTGTTGTTTTGTTCAATATTGTCCTTGGTTAGATGATATCCCTTCCCTCCAGGGCTTAAGAAATCATTTTGAGGATCCGTGATGACAATGGCTGTATTTTTCGGATGTGGATTGAACATCGAAATATATGCCTCCTCGTTCTCGCTGCGGGGGATGGACACCGAATCACCATTTTTGTCGTATTCATATGCTAGCTATGGTGGATTGTGAACCCTTGGTTTGCGTGATGGATTTGTGAAAGAATGCGCATGCGCTATAGACAAGGCATACATGTAGGGGTATAAATGGTTCGTAGAAAATCGTGATCCAGAGGAGGTTGTCCAATGATTCAGGAAGTCAGGGATTTGTATGATCTTCTGCGCGCCGTGCACGGAAGTATCGATAAAATGATCGAGGATTTAACCGATGAGCAATGGCTGAGAAAACCGCTTCCGAATTTCAACAACATCGCTTCGATAGTGGATCATATAACCCGAGTAGAACAAAAGTTTTTTTCCGCGATTGCGGGTGAAACATCCGAAATCAATACATCGGAACCGTTTCAGGTAGATAATTGGGACCTGGATGCGATTCGTAAACAGTGGGCTGAGTCGCTATCTTATGCGGAGAGTGTATTGGAATCCGTGAAGGAAGATGATCTCTCCAAGCCTGGTTTGAAGGTTGGCATAGGCGATTTGAATAGACGTCAGCTGATTAGTAACACCATTGCACATACGGCGCATCATCGTGGGCAAATACCATTGATTAAAAAGTTACTTGGTTAGCTGAAAGAAGCAGGCATTGATGTAAGACTGTGGGTAAATTCACTTGAGAAAGTGAGGTTGTTGAAAAAAGCAAGATCCTCGTTCGTAAAGAACGGGAATCTTGCCTTTTATCGGCTTTTCAAGAGTAAATCAATGGCTTGCTTCACCGTTTCGTGTGTAGATTTATCTTCTTCTATGTCTTTTCGAATACATTCTTCCAAATTCTCAACGACAATGGCGGCAATCGCTCTGTCCACGGCACTGCGAACTGCGGACAACTGAGTGACAACCTCTTTGCAGTCCCGCTCTTTTTCCATTAATCCAATAACTCCACGAATTTGACCTTCAATTCGGCGAAGACGGTTAAACATTTTATCTGTATATTCCACGTTTGTCACTCCAATAAATCGGATTAAATACCTTTGAGGGTATTATGGTTCTTGATTTTCCCCTCGTCAATACGGAGGAAGTTAGGTCGTACAGAACATCGTTTCGTTGACAATATACCATATAGGGTATATAAATATACCGTACCCCGTATATGAGTTGGAAGGGGCACTTCGTGTAACGCCAAGGAGGTGAGTAATTGGCGTTTACGACTATCCAAATCATATTAGCGATTGTATCTGGCGGGATGGTCGGCTTTGTTTTGGGACTGCTTGGCGGCGGTGGATCGATTTTAGCTGTACCACTGTTGCTATATGTTGTCGGAGTTCATGATGCGCATGCCGTGATCGGGACGACTGCACTGGCTGTATCAGTCAACGCCTATGTGAATCTTGTCTCACATGCTCGGCAAAAGCACGTATTGTGGAAGCCTGCTATCGGCTTCTCGATACCAGGGGTTGTAGGAGCATATATTGGATCCGTCCTAGGTAAAGTCGCTCCTGCTGAAGATCTGTTGTTTCTGTTTGCAATGTTCATGATCATCATCGCGTTGGTCATGTTAGGCCCGAAGCAAAGGGAAGAAATTCAGGACTTTGACAGTACCCACATTCGCTGGCTTCGCATTGTTGTTGCAGGCTTATTGGTTGGCCTCCTTTCAGGCTTCTTTGGCATTGGAGGCGGCTTCTTAATTGTTCCTGGGCTTGTATTTAGTACAGGTATGCCTATGATTATGGCGATTGGCACATCGCTTTTCGCTGTTGGGACGTTTGGCCTGACAACTGCAGTTAGCTATGCGATTTCGGGGCTCGTCAATTGGTGGATCGTTGTGATGTATCTGAGTGGTGGAATTGTTGGCGGTGTTCTTGGGGCGTGGGCAGCCGCGAAACTCAGTTCCAAACGTAGAACATTAAACTTCATCTTTTCTGCAATGATTATCATTGTCGCAATCTGTATGCTTGTAATGAATCTCAAAGCACTACATTTTTAAGGATCCGCAGGACATGGATATACTGAATTCAACTTCGTAACATACCCCGTTCGGTATATACCCACATGGGTAATTGAGCGGTGGAGACTGAGAAAGCTTTTGAGTGGCGTATTCACTCAAACGTATTTGGAGGGTTTGTGATGACAAAGCGTGTCGCAATTATTGCATCCAATGGCGGTTTGGAAAATGCGTATAAAGTACTCAACATTGCAACGGCAGCTGCAGCAACCGATGCACAGGTAGGAATCTTTTTTACCTTTGAAGGCTTGGCCATTATCCATAAGCAAAACAAAGATATGCTAAAACTTACGCCTGGGAACGAGCATTTCCTTGAGGGATTCGAACGAGCGAATGTTCCCTCTATCCATGAATTGCTCGAGATTGCACGGGAAAGTGGCGTTAAGATGATTGCTTGTCAGATGACTGTAGATGTTATGGGGTTGAACCCAGAGGATTTCATGGATGGTGTAGAAGTTGGCGGTGCGGTCACTTTCTTGGACTATGCGTATGACGCAGATGTCACGGTTACGTTCTAATCGAATGAGGGGATGAACCCGTCTCAGGTATAAGAGGAGGGAGTGTCATGACGGTCAAAGTCATCACAGCAAAAGCATTGCACGAAAGAATGGAATCAGGCGACCCTCCATTCATCCTCGACGTCCGCAATCCTCAGGATTACGACGATTGGAAGATTGAAGGGAAGTATATCAAATCCATCAACATTCCGTATTTTGATTTTCTCGATGCGGACGAAGGCGTTTATCAGCTACTGCCGAAAGGTACAGAAATTGTGGTTGTCTGCGCGAAAGGCGGATCCGCTATGATGGTCGCGGAGATGCTCGATGAACGCGGGTATCAAGTTAGCACGCTTGAACAGGGGATGCTTGCATGGAGCCAGTTTTATACTCCTGTGACCATTGTAGAGCGAGCGGGACTTAAGCTCATTCAGTTTCATCGCTTGGCTAAAGGGTGCTTGTCGTACATGGTGATTTCACAAGGAAAGGCGCTTGTCGTTGATGCAAGTCGTCACGTGGATGAATATTTGAAGGCCGCCAAGCAAGAGAACGTAGAGATTGCTCATGTGATGGATACACATCTTCATGCCGACCACATCTCAGGTGGGTTTGATTTAGCCGAAAAAACAGGCGCAACTTATTACATTTCATCCAGTGAGATGGAAGGCGCTCAACGAGTGTTTGAACCGCTTGAGAAGCATGAGATCATTCGGTTTGGCACTGTGGATGTGAAAATTATGGCTATTCCAACGCCTGGGCATACACCGGGGAGTATCTCACTTTTGATCAATCGTCAGTTTTTACTTTCAGGAGATACCCTGTTCGTTGGCGGGCTTGGGCGTCCAGACTTAGGTGGACACGCACGGGAATGGGCACAGGACTTGTACGAAACGGTGTTCAAAACAATCTCTCCGTTGCCTGATCATGTGTGGGTTTTGCCTTCACATTTTGCGGATATCAAGGAAATCAACGAGGCTGGGTACGTGGGAGCACAATTGGGAGAAATCCGAAAGAACAACGAAATCATGCGGACCGAAGACATCAAACAATTTACTGAGTGTGTGACGGGTACGGTCGGATCGACACCGCCGAACTATAAGGAGATTGTTGACATCAACCGCGGTGCGACTGATGTTTCCGTCGAACGCGCAACGGAGCTTGAAATTGGACCGAATCGATGCGCTGTTCACCATGGATAAACGTCATGTTGAACAAACGAAGAGGAGAGAAACGAAATGAAGGCAGATGTCATTGTCGACGCAAAAGGATTGTCTTGTCCCATGCCGATTGTCAAGGCGCGCAAAGCGATGGAGGAGTTGGAGGTTGGACAAATTATGGAGCTCCAATCTACCGACAAAGGTTCTGTGAACGATTTTCAGAGCTGGGTGAAACGCACGAATCATACGCTGGAGAGCATGGATGAGGACAACGGTGTATACCGATTTTACGTTAAAAAGGGGCAAGAATCATAAGCGATGGAGCGATGGGAAATCGATTTTCTCAATCCGTCAAAACCACGAGACACCGTGGTTTTGACGGATTGATGGGGTGAGTTTCTTCTTGTAGGATTAGTCCATCTGTTTCGCGAAACGTGTTACAGAAAATGGGCTCAAATCTATCGTCACAAGTCGCCCCATCACGGAATCGGCGACTGCGACACCAGAATACGCACCGGCAGTCAGTCCGTTTGCACCGTGACCTGTGGCCAGATATAAGCCGGTAATGCCCGGAACAGGGCCGAGGACGGGCAGGTGATCCGGTGTAGCAGGCCGCAATCCTACTCGGACTTCATGAACCTTGCCTTTCGCTAGACCGGGTGCAATCCGCAAGGCTTGTTGAATCACCTCCTGTACACCGCCGACGGTGACCTCGGTATCAAACCCGCTGTTATCCTCTCGCGTTGCGCCAACCACGACTCGGTTGTCAGGGAAGGTCAACATATAATGAGAATGGAAGCCTAGCACAATTGGCCATGTTCCAGTTGCCTCTGGCATGTCGATGTGCAAAATCTGTCCCTTTTGTGGTTGTACAGGAACGTGAATGCCAAGCTGTTCACGCAAACAATTGGTCCAAGCACCGGTTGCCATTACCACTGCATCCGCCGTCATACGATTTCCGTTGACGAAGACACCTTTTGCGACGCCATTTTCAATATGGACATCTGCCGTACCAATGACGAGTTCAGCACCTTGCTTTTGTGCGGCGCGTTTGAGTGCATCTCTCAGCAATCTTCCATTTAAACGGGCAGACCCGGTTATATGAATCGCCGCAGGAATGTGCCCGAAGGCTGGAAAGAGAGACCGAGCTTCCTCAGAGGTTATTTGAGAAACATCGCCAATGTTTGGTACGCCCGCTTGGCGCCGATCCTCAATTAATCTTCGCATCACTTTGAGACGCTCCACTTCCTCGTCCGACGTCGCCACATATAGTGCGCCCACCACCTCGTAACCAGTTTCTGTTTCTCCATCGTCCGCCAATTGGGAGAGTAAGGTATTGTAGTAGGAGGTCGCCTGATAGGAAAGCGGGTAATAGTCTGCCAGTGGTGTATAACTCGATCCCGGTGAGACAATCCCTGCACCGGCTGCCGTTGCCTGCCCTATGTGCCCTTTGTCGATCAGGGTGGTTTTTACCCGTTGGCGAGCAAATTGATAAGCGGCCGCTGCTCCAACAATACCGGCGCCAATGATTACGACTTCTTTTGTCTGCATCTTTATTCTCCACCTTTTTTAGTGTGTCGATCACTTCATTGTCCTAGATTTGCTTATTCAGAATCACAATTCACGAGTTGGCGTGGCTTGGATCGACCCAGATAGACATCAAGGGATCCAACATGACTGGATTCATGTAGAATCCATGTATCCAGGGTTGTACCGCAAAGTAGTTGACTGGATAATAGACCGGTACCCACGTCGCATCGCGCATAATTTGAATGGTCGCTTTGGTATACAAATCTTGTCGCTTCTGGGCGTTCATTTCTGTTTGTGCTGCGTTTAGCCACTGATCGACCTGTTTGTTCGTGTACATTGTGGAGTTGTCAAATGGTTCTTGTTTGCTGTCGAACAACGCGTACAGAAAATCGGAGGGATCTGGAAAACTTTCAACCCAGGCCAGCCAGAACAGTCCGGTTTTCCCACTCTCATTTTTCGATAGAAATACACTCCAAGTGGAGGCGGCGAGCTTCACTTGAATGCCGACTTTCGCTAGCATATTTTGTACAGCGACGTCGATTCTCATTTGGTCAGAGTCGTTCGAAGAATATAGCGTTGTCGTAAAACCATTTGGGTATCCGGCTTCTTTTAGCAATTCTTTGGCCTTGGCAGGGTTATAGGTGTAGGTCGCGTCACTGGGGAGTTTTTTCACATATCCGTTGGCATTGGGAGGCATCGGCTGATTTGCGATTAGACCTCGGCCGTTCTCAATGTTGATAATTTGTTGTTTGTCGATGGCGTACTCGATTGCCTGACGCACCTTCGTGTTGTTAAACGGAGCGATTTGCAGATTCATCCCTAGATATTGTGTTCCGAGTTCTGGTTGATGGAGCATCAGCTTCTGCAGATTCGGCTTAGCCTGAAATGTAGGGAACGCCGTGGTGGGTATCCCATTGGTGTTCCAGCCGAGAAACGCTGTTTGTCCCACTTCGAAGTGCATCGCATCGACTTGCGCGTCACTGGTGACTTGAAATGTCACCTTGTCGAGGTAGGGGAGATGGTTGCCGTTTGCATCGGTGCGCCAATAATTTGGGTTTTTAGTCAGCACAACATTATTTTCGCCCATTTCAGATAATTCAAACGGACCGCTGCCCATCGGCTTTGTGGAATCAAAGGCATCGTTGCCGACTTTGTTGATATACGACTGATCGACTGCAGAAAGGAATGGCATTGCAAGGAGCTGAATGAAGAATTTTTCGGGTTGATTCAATTTGAGGACAAGCGTGTACTTGTCAGGTGTGCTAACGCCGGATATTGTTGTCGATTTTCCATCCGAGAAAGCTTGAGCACCTTGGATAGCATAAAAATAGCTAATATGTGAGCAGCCTATACTTTTCGTTAAAATCCGTTTTAGTTCATCGACAAATGATTGCGCAGTGACAGGGTCCCCATTCCAGAACTTCGCATCACTTCTCAAATTGAACGTATAGGTGAGCCCGTCGCTACTGATCTTCCACGATTTCGCTAACATCGGAACCACATTTGTTCCTTGCTTGTTAAACGTAACGAGTTGGTCGTATAACTGGTTGACAACTTCCATAGATTGTGTGTCATCGGCTTTCGCCGGATCGAGATCTTTTACTTGTTGAATCGCATCCAGTGTGATCTGACCACCTATATGTGGGGGGTGGTTGGCCTCTCCCGATTGACTACTTGACGATTTTGCTGTGGTTGAGTTGGATTGAGAGCTCGCGGGCGTCGCACCGCAGCCGCTCGCCAGGAACGCAATGCTAGCCATGAGCGCGACGGAATAGGGGTATGTCTTTCTCACCTTCACAGTTTAGCCTCCTTTTGTCTATGTTATTAAATATTCAGATATATTGTTCAGGATGTCAATTTATGTGTTATGTTTTCTATCGTACCTTGCTTTCGCGAGTCCGTGCCGTCTCGCAATGAAGTGGCTAATGGGTTATAATGGAATTTGAGGGTGATCGGATGCTTGGATTGGCGTTCGTGAAAGGGTTACAGTATATGGTTAATCGCGGTGCTAGGTGGGCGATTATAGGGGGACTATGTGCTGTTTTGGTTGTTGGACTATGTGCATTTTTACGACCATCCACCAGAGCGCTGTTGCTGAAACTTCCAGTTGTATCGCCTCCATCACAGGATTACAGAGATGCCGTGCTTCGTTCACTCAAAATGGACCATGCAACAGATTTGACTTTTCGATACATAGGCCAGGTGGACAAAACGGACTCTGCATGTTTCTATACATTTTTGAATGATGGAAAGTTATATTACGACGAAGCATTTCTTTCAGATGATCCGTCGATTTCACCCGCACACCAATGGAAGGTTGTGTATGGTGGCCACAATGCAGTTCGAATGACTGGAGACAGCCCATTGCAAGGATAGGGGAGAGCGGGCAAACGCCAAGCGGTAAATCGTACGTTTTGGAAGGTGGGTTCATTAATAACCCCTCGATAAATGATATAGAGTACACGTTTGCAGATGGCGCGATTCAGGATATACCCGTTGCGCATGGACAGAAGTTGTACACGCTGTTTAAGGTGTCCGACAATACGAAAGATGTGGGTGTCATGCGAATACAGGCGTATCATCGAACGCCAATCAAACTTGAGTGAACTATACGGTTGGATGGAGATGTTTCTAATAGTGGTGCCAAAGGTATCTGACATACCTGTGGCACCACTTTTTGTCACTTGGCGGCTGAATTGGTTGATGTAGCATTTTGAGTCGAGTTTGCTTTCGAACCGCTGTTTGTGGACGTGGACTTCGAAGTGGTCGTTGTTCCTTTATCGGTTTTGGAGGCCGTTGTCTTTGAGGAATCCTGTTTGCTGTCTGTCTTGGTTGCGGATGTGGTCGTTTTGCTTGTTTCAGTCGTTTTTGTCGATCCGGTCTTTGTCGATCCGGCCTTGGCGGCGGATTTCACGCTGTGATTCGCGTCCTTTTTATCTTTCGTGTCCTTGTTGCTTGCAGAACTACTATGCGTTGTCGTGGTTGCATTGCTAGCTGAGGTCTGGTTTGTCGATGTGTTGTTTGCCGTTGTAGCACATCCGGCGAGTCCCATTGAAGCGAGTAAGATGATAGATGCAGCGAAAGGTTTGATTTTGAGTGTCATGTTGTTTTCCCCTCTTTCTGGCATTTATATCTCTTCATGACTTCCTCATTATAGGGAGCGGACAATCAAACACGATTCAAAATGATGTGATGTTCATATGGAGATTCTGTAGACATTTTATTGCTTGCCTGGATGTCCATCCGTGTTTTAAATACAGGTCAACCGAGGTATACCAGTAGAGTGTTTGCCACGACTGTGCGATTATTTTTGTTCACATTTGTCGGCAATCTCGATAATATCCTATGGCTTGGGTCGGTGCTTCAAGGTGATAGACTGTGGATCACGATCTCGTCCTTTGCCAGCATCCCAATCTTCGTGTGTGTTACCACTTTGTTGGCGAATCAAATTCAGAAGCAGTGGTGGATACTCCCAATGGGTGCGGGGATGATGGCTTGGGCATCTGCATCGATCACGTTTAGTATTCCCAGTATCAAAAGTTTTGTAGAAAGGCTAGATGACGCCCCCGTTGTTACATTCCAATGCTTGATGACGGTATGCATATTGGTTCTTGGTGTCGCCATACGAGGATTGATTCGAAACAAGGCGTCTAAATGACGTGTCGGTGCCCAGGCGATACGGTAGGGCGATGACTTCATTCAAATGCGCGCCAGCGTAATGAACTCGTCGTTGCCCCACCGATGTCCTATTCGTGAATGTCCAGCTCGTTTACGCCCATAACTTGATGAGCCAGGCGAGAATAAGTCCAAATCCTAGCGAACTAAATAAATAAAATATACTCATGAGTCGACTGCTACGGAATAGGTTGACCGTTTCAACGGACATCGTGGAAAAGGTCGTGAACCCTCCACAAAACCCTGTACCTAATAGGGTAAATAGATCAGGGGAGTGGCTTTTTAGGCTGAGTGTGAACAGGCCTAATAGCGTCGTCCCAGCCATGTTAATGATCCAGGTCCCCCATGGAAATGGTGTTTTATTTACATTGGAAATGAGGAGGCCAACGCCGTATCGGGCGACGGATCCGACGGCTGCCCCGAAACCGGCAAGCGCAGGAAGCAAAGCATTCACGCAGAAACCTCCTCCACAATGGCCTTTCTTCTGGTGCCAATGAATAGAACGATACGGTCACCGGCGTATGCGAGCAGCGGACCCATTCCTCCACTGACTAGGACATAAATCAGCGCCAGGAGCGCGTGGGATTGCGCTAGCGAAATGGCTCCCGTGCAGAATGTGGAAAAAGTCGTGAACGATCCGATGATGCCCGTACCAAGGCCGTTTCTCAGCCAAAGTCGCATTTGGGTCAGTGCTGCGATGCTGTAGAGGGATCCTAAGGCAAGTGATCCGGTTAAATTGATGATGAGGATATCCAGTGGAAATTGATTGGGTTCCGGGATGATGAGTCCCAGTATGTAGCGAAGCATTCCGCCAATGATGCCTCCGATAAAAATCGCAAGGATGTTCATTGAACATCTCCTCCTTTTCTGTACACCGGTCTTTGAAAATAAAATGGCTCCTGCAAAAAACTGCGTATAGCGCAGTTCCTTGCAGGAGCCATTATCCCTTACGGGCGGTTAATGGTGAGCTCCATCACCGATGCGATTAGGTTCATTATACCGGAAAATCGCCCAGAGTGGCAGGGGGGACTTGGACGAATTGATAAACAGAAGAATTTTTTCGTCACGGAGGATATCAGCAGGGGCATGGAACCTAACAAAACAAAAAATTAGGTGTTGCAAATATATATTATCCTAATTTATAAATAAATCAGAGCGGATACTTTGGCTTGGTATGTACCTCTCATCAATGAAAGCGCATCCATTCTGTTCGGGTGTGTCTCTAAGTCGTACGCGAGTTTGACCAACTGGTTATGGGGGAATAAACGGTGCACAGACATGTCAAAAGCGGGTTTATACTGGGCGCAGCAGCGATGATGGCGATTTCGTTGGTGGGATGTGGAACGAACGCGAACTCGTCTCCAAGTGGGAAGAGCACTGCATCAGGTGTCACGGCGACGCAAGGACAACCGTTGGTGATGTCTACCGGGCCAAAAGGGAATTTTACGGAAAATTTCAACCCGTTTTCGGCATCCGCGGACGATGGAACGAGCGGATTTATTTATGAGCCATTATTTTATTATAACGAAGTGGGACCGCAGGTATATCCAATATTGGGGACCACGAAGACGTGGAGCAATGGCAACACCACGCTAACGGTTCAGTTAAATTCGAAGGCCAAGTGGACGGATGGAAAGGCATTTACCGCGCAGGATGTGGTATTCACGTTTGACTTATTAAAGAAGTTCCCGGCCGCGGACTTAAATGGCGTGTGGCAAAAACTATCGAGCGTGAAGGCGCAGGGAAAGAGTACGGTTGTCTTTCAGTTCAAGAGTGAAGACGTGCCGTTTGCGATGTACGTCCTGCAACAAGTCATTGTCCCGCAGCACATCTGGTCGTCTGTGGGTGATCCGACGAAGTTCAGCAATCCAAAACCGATTGGTACGGGGCCGTTCACACTTGAACGGTTTAGTTCGCAGGAGTATGTGTATAAGGCCAATCCGAATTATTATAAGGGGACGGTACCCGTACCGGAGGTCGATATTCCCGCGTACGGTGATAATAACTCCAATAACATGGCGCTGTCAGAAGGAACGTTAGATTGGGATGGCGCAATTATGCAAAATATTCAAAAGAACTACGTGGACAAGAGCAGCGATAACCACTACTGGTTTCCACCGGATGCGATTGTCAGTTTGGTGCCAAATCTTAAGGATCCGCTGTTGAGTAACGCCGCTGTTCGACAGGCGATTAGTCTAGCAATCAATCGCGAAGATATTCAGAATAAGGGCGAATATGGATTATATAAGGTTGCGCAGCCAGACGGGATTCTACCGACAATGAGCAGTTGGGTTGATCCCAACTTGCCGCAGAAGGACAAAGC
The DNA here is from genome assembly GCF_022674245.1 of Alicyclobacillus acidoterrestris. Taxonomy (GTDB): domain Bacteria; phylum Bacillota; class Bacilli; order Alicyclobacillales; family Alicyclobacillaceae; genus Alicyclobacillus; species Alicyclobacillus acidoterrestris. Next base: position 2,943,777 of record NZ_CP080467.1, on the reverse strand, counting down.
GTTCACGTATAATCCTTCCGCCGCTGAAAAGGTTCTTGAGCGTGCTGGGTTCAAGAAAAATTCATCGGGCATTTTCGTCTCCCTGAGTGGAAAGCCGTTGTCCTTGACTTTGCTGGTGGTTTCCGGTTGGACGGATTGGGTCGAAGACGCCTCGCTGTTATCTCAGGAATTGAAACAGGTGGGAATTCAGCTCAATGTCCAGCAAGAACAATACGGCGCCTATATGGCCCAATTGCAGAGTCACAAATTCCAGTTGGCCATGTCTACCTCCAATTCCGGGCCAAATCCTTATTATATCTTTCAGAGCTTGTTGTACACGAATCAGGCGTACAATTATGAGCAGTTTAGTGATCCTGCGGTGGATGCCGCGTTGACGGACTTCTCCAAAACAACAGATGCGACAAAACAAAAACAGGATATCTATACCGTAGAGAAGGTCTTGGCCGAACAGCTTCCCGTGATTCCGGTTGTCTATGGAATTCAAGGGGATGAGTATCGGGATAATAAGTATACTGGGTGGCCAGACGCGAATAATCCATACGTGACGCCCGCACCATGGGCGTGGCCGGCGCCGGAAATCGTGATTATGCATCTCAAGCCAGTCTCGAAGTGATGTGTTGTCTGGATGATTGGTTAGAATTACATCTACGCTACGCCCTCTGGCGGATGAAAAATCCGGTGGAGGGCGTATTTTTTGGTGTACAATGGCTGTGTGCGTACGCCTCTCACTCGAATGGGGGAAGATGGTTTTGCAACAAGAGGATGCATTCAGCGAACGTCGTGTGCAGCGATATTTAGAACGAATTGGTGTTTTTGAAGAACTGGAAGTCAATTACGACTCGCTTCTGATGATTCAAGCGCAACATATGCTTACTGTTCCATTTGAAAATCTAAATATCGTAGATAAGAAACCGATAGAACTCGATTTCTATGCTTTATATGAAAAGATTGTCGTGAAGCGACGAGGCGGGTATTGTTACGAACTCAATGGATTGCTCGCATGGTGTTTGAAACAGCTGGGCTTCGAGGTAACGGTTTTGTCGGGAAGGGTTCGGCGTGAGGACGGATCGTTTGGCCCTGAATTTGATCACATGGTTCTGATGGTTCATCTGGATAAAGACTATGTTGTGGATGTCGGATTTGGGGATTCCGCCCGCAGGCCTCTACCGTTGTCGGGAGACATAATGACAGATGTGAGCGGACAGTACCGGATTACGTCAGATACAGATTCACAGCTTCTTTTATTTCAGAAGAAACTGAATAATGATTGGGTCAATCAATTTTGTTTCACGCGAACACCGAGACAAATGGATGACTTTCAAGAGATGAATGTCTTTCAGCAGACGTCTCCAGCGTCGTTTTTTACGAAAGGACTCATCGTCTCTCTCGCAACCCGGGATGGGCGCGTGACCATTTCTCGAGATACGTTTATTGAGACGAAAGGCACGGATAAGAAAACGAGGCCAATCTTGTCTGATGACGAACGTAACGAATTACTGAAGTGTTATTTCAATATTGAAGTTGTGTGACGAGGAGAGGGCCCTATGCATCCACGTAAAAAATTATATATGCTAGGAACACTTGTATTCCTCGGATTGAGTCAGACAGGGTGTGGCCAATTTGGCCATTTGAGCCACGTCGTGTCGACTTCCGTATCATTGCATGGTATCACGGATAACGGTTCCGCAAATCAGACGACTGTATCCATCTCGAAAGGAAATAAAGGAAACAATGGAACTGATGCAGTTGCGTCAGGGTCGACCAATGGCACGTCCGCATCGGCGTCTGGTGCAACGGATCCGCAGTATCCGTCCTTGGGGCTCGGCATGACAGGACCAGAGGTACTTGCACTCAATGAACGCCTTGCAGAGTTGGGATACTTGCCCGTGGCAATCAGCGCTGCGGCGCAGCCGATTATTGCCTTAAGTAATTTGGATTCACCACCGCAAGTGTCGTTTCAGTGGCGCTATCAAAATGTCCCTGCTGAATTATTATCGGAGTGGTCTGCAAATACCTATACACAAATGACCCGTGGCGCTGTTATCGCGGTGGAGTATGACAATCATCTGCCGATAGACGGAATGGTGGGTAAACAGGTGTGGCAGGCGATACTGAGTAAGGATGCAATGAAAGACGCCCGGCCATATACCTACGTCCTGGTAACGGAGAATCCTGCACCTGAAGAACTTCGTGTTTGGCAGGCAGGGCAGTGGGTGTATCAGTCCATTGCAAATACTGGCGTCGCCGGCGCACCGTCTACGGATGGGACGTTTGCTGTTTACGAGCGACTCGTGTCGCAGACGATGAGAGGGACGAATCCAGATGGAACAAAATATGTCGATCCCGGCGTTCCCTATATCAATTACTACAATGGCAGCGAGGCCATTCACGGCTTTCAACGCGCCTCCTATGGATTTCCGCAGAGCGTGGGCTGCGTTGAATTGCCGGTAGACAATGCTAAAGCGGTGTGGTCGTTGATTGACTATGGCACGTTGGTGACTGTGGAAGGGCAATATTCACCTTCTACGCAGCCTACCACATCTACCACAGGCGACAATCAACAGACGAGTGGCCAGGGACAGCAGACTACGAAGCCGTCGAAAACGAGCGACACGAGCGGGAATTCCGCGAGCGGGCAAAACCGGGCAAGTGACTCCAATCCGACGTCAGGGAAAACCGGTACGAACGCGACGGGCAACAGTAGCACGTCGAGTAACTCGACGGGAAATACGACCGGATCTAGTTCAGGCAGTCCAGCAGGAACGACTTCAAGTGGCAGTAGCACGCCGCCAAAGCGTAGTACTGGCACGTCAAACGCCACGGGCAATGATGCGACAAGTAACAATGCGACGAGTATCGGTTCGAATAGTACGGGGAATGTCACGTAGATGGCGGGCGGTCAATTATCTCCCGAAGTGCGGCTGTAGTATAATTCGGGAGATGGATGGTTTTAGAAGGAGCTAATTGAATGGAAATCGCAAAAAATGTCCACTTGCTCGAGAGCACCAAGGGAAGTTACGTATATTTGGTGTTGGGCCAGGAGCCGGTGTTAATTGACACTGGCATGCCAAAGCGGGAAGCCAAGATGATTGCCGAATTGGCGACGTTGGGGATATCCATCAACGACATCGCGCATATTCTGTTGACACATCACGATGTCGATCACATTGGCAACGCCCACGCCTTACAACAACAATCCCAAAGCACGCTCTGGGCACCGGAGAAGGATGTTCCGTACATCCATGGCGACCTGCCGCGTCACGGGATTAAACGCCTGATTGGGAAACTGGTGCGGGTGACCACGCCGAAGGTCGATCGCGTTTATCAACCAGGCGTCAAGATTGGCGATATTGAAGTCATTGAAACACCGGGACATACGCCTGGACATGTGTCATTCTTATATGGTGATACGCTATTTGCTGGCGACTTGGTCACCAGTAAGAATGGAAAATTAGCGCCTTCTCCCAAGATCATGTCCTGGAATTCGCAAGCAGTTTCTCGTTCGATAGACAAGCTCAAATCGTTTCAATTTGACTGGGTTTGCCCAGCACACGGGGAACCCGTAAAGCGAACGAGCCTGTTCGGTTGAGGGAAAGGCGCGTGCCTCATCGGACTGCCGCGGTCAAAATCGCCGATAGTACACGTACAGAATTGGAACGAATGCGACGGCTGCGGCACCAATGGCCAGCAGTTTTAAATAACGCGTGTATGTGATATCCACTTTGCAGCACCTCTTGCGAGTCGTACACCGTACCGTATGCCCCGATGATGTCAAATGACCGCGTATACCCGCCTAATTCCGGAATGGACGTCATGGAACTGTATGATTTCGTGAAAAGTGAGTGAATTTGCCGTCAAATTTGCGGCAAATGTCGATTTGATGTATGGTAAATAAAGATTAAGAATTTTGAACAGCGCTGAATTCCCTTTTGGGAAGCGGGGGAACCAATTTTGGGGTGAGACGTTTATCGTGGGGTGCCCTTTCTACCCTAACCCGACAGCTAACCTCGTAAGCGTATTGAGAGGAGCCATATACCATGTTTCAGTTCCATCACTTCCGTTACAAGTGTTTCCGACCGAAATATTTCCACCAAAAAGTCCCCCTTTACCTCTTCCACGACGACGATTTCGTCTGACTTCGTCCACATTCACATCAGTGACTCAATCACGATGATACGAGCCCTCTTGCGAAGCGCCTACATTTGCGGCAGGCGCATGTCTGACCTTTGTCATATTTATTGACACGAGAATATGTGCGTCTATGTAAACTTGTCTCCATATCAAACGACCGTTTGTTCGATCCTGTCCATCTCTCGCGTACCGGACGTTTTCATTCGAATGTCAACAACTATGTCCATAATTTTGTCGATGATTTATTTCGCTATGTCATCAATCGTGACAGGGCGACCTTCACACTGTGATCGAGTTCGCAAATTACCGAGTCACATATGCACCTGTACTCCGATGTCGCCTGAGTAAATCAGTTCCATCTGAGGAGGGGTTTACAAGTGAATGTTGAACGACGAAGTATCGAGTATATTCCAGATGAAGAACGGCACGGAAAAGTCCGTAATTTGTTCAATATCTGGTTCAGTGGGAATATGCAGCTGACGCCAGTCATGACTGGTGCAGCGACGATTTCGCTTGGACTGAACCTGTTTTGGGCCATGGTGGCCGTCGTCGTTGGCAATTTGATTGGTGGATTGTTTATGGCCACCCACTCTGCCCAGGGTCCGAAATTGGGCATCCCGCAGATGATTCAAAGCCGGGCGCAATTTGGCGTCATTGGCGCGATTATCCCTTTGGCCTTAGTCATGGTGATGTATGTCGGTTCCGTCTATTACAGCGGATTGCTTGGCGCACAAGCGATTCACAGTGCGCTTCCCGGCGTCCCAGTCTGGCTTGCGATGGTCGTGCTAAATGGTGTCACATTGGTGGTCACCACATACGGTTACGATTTGATTCACACACTTGAAAAATATTTTGCCATCGTATTCGGGCTGTTCTTTATTTACATCACAGTCAAAGCCGTGCAGTTGCCGTTCCCGCAGCATAGTTGGTCGATGACCTCGTTTAAAGCCGGGCCATTCTTGATGGCGCTGAGTATTTGTGCCACATGGCTGTTGACGTACGCGCCATATGTTGCGGACTATTCCCGATACTTGCCCAGAAATACGTCCTCGAAGGCGACGTTTGGATGGACGTACGCAGGCGGTGTCATCGGAACCATCTGGCCGATGACGCTTGGCGTTTTGTTAATCGCCGCATCGTCCAAGTTCGGCGACAATCCGAATGGATTTCTCGCAGCACTCGTTGGCCCTACGCTGGCGCCGATTCTTTATCTCGTCATTGTCCTCGGGATTCTCGGTGTCAATGTCTTGAATTTGTACTGTGCATTCATGGCCACAGTTACGACGATTGAACCGTTCACAGAGATTAAAATTACATCGGTTAAGCGCTTTGTCATCTTGGGCATCATTGATGCGATTGCAACGTGGATTGGCATCGTGGGACAAGGCAGCTTAATCACCATCATCAACGATTTTCTACTGATGCTCCAGTACATTGTGGTTCCGTGGAGCGCGATTAACCTCGTCGATTTTTACTTCCTGCGGCGCGGGAAATATAGCGTCCGAGACATATTTGATATCAACGGTAAGTATGGGCGCTTCAATTGGATTTGTATTGGCGCCTATGTCATTACCGTGATCGCCCAAATTCCATTTATGAATGTATCGGGAATTTACGAAGGGCCGATTTCGAAAGCAATAGGGCACGCGGACATAGCCTGGATTGTAGCGTTGATATTACCTGCGGTGATCTACTACTTTGCGATGAAAATCAAATCACCATCCACAAGCAAAACGTATCGTTCGAAGGCAGTAGTGAATGATGCGTAACGAATCTATTGCGTCCCCGTTTCCCCGCCTGTTCCCAGGGCGGGGAAACGGATGCATTCATTGCCGGGTGCCTGCGTTATGCGTCGATGCCTAGTTGTCTTGATGTGTACCGGAGACGATGTTTTGCGCGTATTCTGCTAACGCGTTGGCACTTTGACTGAGCTCTTGTATCGTGGAGGCCAGTTGTTCTGCCGCGACTGATTGACTGTCCGTCTCTTGGTTGATGGCTGATACAGATTCAGTCAGACTGTGTATTAACTGTTCAATGTTATGGACTGTTTCGTGAATAATATCGGTTTGTTCTTTCGAATCAGCGGCTAACTTCCGAACCTCTTGTGCGATAATGGAAAATCCTTTGCCGAACTCACTCGATCTCGCCGCCTCAATCGACGCATTGAGTCCTAGGATTTTACTTTTGTTAGAGATATCTCGCACCGTGTTCGCGATGTGGTTAATATTATTGATACTTTTCCGAACTTCATTTGACTGAGCAGAGATATCGTTCATGTTGATGGATAACACATTGGTGGAACTCGCGAGTTCCTGGATAGTTGCACTGATTTGCTCCACGGCGGTGGACAATGTCGACGCGATGGAAAAGAGATGCTCATACCGCTCCATGTTTACGCCAACAGCCATGGCGCCAATTACAGTGCCTTGTTCGTCACGAAGCGGGATTGCACTTGAAATGAGCGGCACACCGAACACGTCTTTAGGTACAGCCATTCTGACTGGTCTGCCGGTTTGAACCGCCTCAAACATCCCATCCCCAGGTGTCAAACGATAGCCTGGTTCTAGTCCGAGTGAGAATTTTTTCCCGGGAATGGATATCCTGAGCGTTGTGGTGTCGGAGATTCCTACCGTGACGTCGTCTGGAAACAACTCCGTCAACATGGGGCCAAGGTGTATAAGCATCTGAATCATTGGATGCAGGTTAAGTTTCTCATTCACTTCGATAGTCTCATTCGCTAGCATATCGAGTCTCCTTGCTTTTAGCGCGCTAATCGTTCGTTTGATCTAAAGATATACTACCAAGGATGAATTTGTACATTGGTTTCTGTGAATGTTTATTTCGATTGTGAAATTTTGATATAGACTTATCAATCTACCTATTTCGTACTAGTGCCTTCCGTTACATGTTTTTTGTCATGGTCCATACCATTAATGTGACGCCATTTTCCTTTTCCAACAATTCTTCGCTAATTCTTCGATAGCCAACGGATTCATAGAGCTGTACATTCCGGCGTATGGAAGCCCGCACTGTACAACGAATCTCATTGATGTGGTTCAATTTGGCATATTCGTCGAGCCACGCGAGGGCCATCCTGGCGTAGCCGCGACCTTGGTGTGCCTTTCGCACACCAAGGCGTGAAAACAGGAGGTAGTTGTCCTCTAGGTGAAGGCGAACGGACAATACGGGTTCGCTGTCCGCATAGCCAAGAACTGCCGTGGAGTCGTTGGTGGCTAACATAGTACGAATCTGTTCAGGCGTTTCGTTCAGCGCACTGGAGGAACCTGGAATGTTCTTGTACGCTTCCCAAGCATCTTGCGTAATCTCGTGGATGAGGTTTGTGTCGGAGACAGTGGCAAAGCGGAAGGTTATCACGCTCTCACACTCGCTTTCAAGATGACGTTTCGTTGATTTCATTTTACTTGCTATCTAACTTGAGTGATTATTTTTGTTTTTTTGTCTATCGTCAGTGTAAATCATTCGATACACTTCTACTATCCTACTGAACAACGTGAAGTGAGCGCGGGGAGTCGCAAATTGGCGGCTTAGGCTGAACAAAACATTGGATGCATACCCGAGTGGGAGGTCATTGGTTGGATTTACACTTGCGAGAAATTTCGCCAGAGGATAAGGCTATCATCGCGAAGTTGAGGGTGTGGGATGTGTCGGAGGCGAATCGTCATTGGTATACTTGTCGGCCAGTAGCACCGGTCAAAGACTTGCACGACTATATCGATTCGATGGTAGAACGAATCGAACGGCGAGTTATCCGCCCCTTCGTGCTCGTATCGGATGAACGCGATGAGTGTTTGTGTGGGAAAATAACTGCCTTTGACTTTAATCCGCGAAATCGTAGTGCTGAATTGGGCTATTATCTTCCTCAAATGAACCGTGGGATGGGGTTCGGCCGTATCATGTTACGTCAGTTTCTACATGCGATGTTTGAGGATGCGGAATGGAACCTGCATAAGTTGTATGCGACGACGGCCTCTGGGAATCAGGTGTCTATTCATCTTCTCAACCGCTTTGGAGGTAGTGTCCCGTCAAGTGGTGTAAATTGAGTGCAACCACTTCGTGTCGGCTATTTATGCAAAACTGACGTTGGCGCCAGTAATTGCGGTTCTTGAGTGCTCATGAGTTTTGCCATTGACTCTCGGCTAAAGTAGCGCCTTGCTACAATCCATTCATCGTTCTGTTCCTGGAGGATTGCTCCGCCTAGACGAATGACAGACTCTCGGTTCGGGAAGATACCAACGACATCGAAGCGTCGCCTGAGTTCACGATTTAAGCGCTCAAGCGGGTTTGTCGAGCATATCTGTTTCCAGTGTTCCTTTGGGAATGCCATGTACGCTAGCACGTCTTCCTCTGCACGTTCCAAGACATCCATCGCCTTTGGAAACTTTCCACGAAGTTGCTCTACAACCACATCCAGTTGCTGTTTGGCTGTTTCCTGTGTTGGCTGAGCGAATATGGTCCGGACAATAGACGAGACCATCGGTTGCGACGCTCTAGGCACCTGGCTGAGGATGTTGCGCATTGTATGAACTCGACAGCGCTGCCAGGTCGCTCCGGTCAACGCAGAGCCAATCGCACTGCGCAGTCCTTCGTGAGCATCACTAATTACCAGCTGTACACCACGCAACCCACGCGCAACCAGACTTCGGATGAATGTCAGCCAAAACGAGCCGTCCTCACTAGTCCCAATGTCAAACCCCAACACCTCACGCTCACCGGTGTCTCGCACGCCAATTGCAATTACAAATGCCATACTCTGAACTCGTCCGCCTTCACGGACTCTCGGGAATGTCGCATCCAACCATAGATATGGGTATGTCCCCTCAAGTGGGCGGTTTTTAAATTCCTGCACTACTTCGTCTAACTCTTTGCAGATACGAGATACTTCACTCTTGCTAATTCCTTGAATGCCCATAGACTCAACCAACTCGTCCACCTTGCGGGTGCTCACACCATGCACATACGCCTCTTGAACAACGGACAGCAACGCCTTCTCAGCTTTCCGCCGAGGCTCTAGCATGCTGGGGAAGTAGCTTCCTTTCCGAAGCTTCGGAATCTGCAAATCAATCGTTCCGACACGGGTGTCCCATTCCCGTTCTCTGTAACCATTACGGCTATTGCTGCGTTTCTCACTGCGCTCATACCGTTCAGCGCCAATCAAAGAGCTCACTTCAGCCTCCATCACCGCCTGGGTTAGGACTCTCAGCCCTTCCTTCAAAAAATCGACATCACCATCTTCTAATCCGATCTTGCGAATTAACTCCAAAAGTGCGATCTTGTCTGTAGAAGCCATCGATGTGCCTCCTCTACTATTTGCTCGACACTTTTAGTAGATTGCACTCGATGGCTTTTTCGTCAAGATCTAGCCGTGGAATTTACACCACTACCTAAGACTCTAACGCTTTGGATTTCATTTGGATGGAACGATTCGTGAACATTATTGGATGGGGGATGAAATTCAAGACCAATTGCACTTTTCTTTGTTGAAGCGCGAATGGTTGGCGTAGATGGGGGAGCACGGGAGTTTCGGGGTTTATTTGAGCGTCTGTGGGTTGCCCCGCGGCGGCAGGGTTGTCTTAAATTGTCTTAATAAGACACATGCACGTCAATTCGCTCCAATAAGACATCAAAAATGCGCTAATCCCCTGATTTTTGCTTTTGTGGGGCAGCTTTTGAGTAGATAGAGCATTTTACGTGTCTTATTCAAACTGAAACGACCGATTATTCGAAAATAGGGCATAAATCGTGTCTAATGTAGCGCGACATCTGGACGTGTAACGTGCAGGCCGTGCGTCAATCGCGCGTATGGAAGATATGATTACTGGTAAATAGATACGTGGGCATAGGTGCAAGGTGGGGGTCTGCTGGGGCACCCACCTTGTGCGTGGCATTCGTGATTCGTTTGGCAATTTCGGCAACTTGTACATTAGATTGTTGACGATATTGTAGATAATCAGTATGATGATCGTATCTTACTGAAGTTGCGTGTTGTTAGATTGTATTGTAAGCGCAATCATTTTATGAGGGGGGATATGTGAGTGAATCAGCAGGAGGAAGACAAACCATCATTTTTCCGCTATGAAAACGGTGTCGTATTGATGATGTTCTTTACGTTTGGGTTCGTTTTTATGGAACGGCTCAGTGTTTCCTACCTGTTCCCGTTTTTTGGTCCCGAATTAAAGATGAGCAATGCAGATCTCGGGTTGCTGACATCGATATTGGCGATATGCTGGTCGCTGTCCGGCTTTGTGTTCGGGTCGCTATCTGACTTAATCGGATCACGGAAGAAAGTGTTGTTGCCGATAACGCTGGCTTTCTCTATTTTCTCTTTCATCACGGGCATTGCGAGAAGCGTTGGCTCGATGTTGCTGATTCGCGGCTTGATGGGCGTATCCGAAGGTCCTGTACTTCCGATTGCTCAGGCCTCTGTCGTTGCGGACTCACAGCCGAAGCGTCGCGGATTCAATATGGGCTTTGTGCAGAGTTCGCTGGGATTGATAGGCTCCGCGGTGGGACCATTGGTTTTGACGTATGTGGCCACAAAATACTCGTGGCATGCAGGCTTTTATCTGGCGGGCGTACCCGGGCTGGTCATGTTTTTTGTGCTTCTGTTCTGGATGCAAGACCCGAATCGGAGGATGTCGAAAGAACAATTGGCCGCGCACGAACATCGGCTTCGCCGGGAGGATTACCCGGTTGTCTTTCGTACCAGAAATGTCTGGGTAACTATGTTGATAGCCGTGTTTATGATGACTTGGCTGTTTGCGTTTACGACCTTTGCGCCGACCTTTTTAGTTGAGTACGATAAGTTCTCCGGTACCCAGATGGGCGTTATCACAGCATTTATGGGCCTTGGCACTTTTTTCTGGGGATTTGTTGGCCCTTCGATTTCCGACAAATGGGGACGTAAGCCCACACTGATTTTGTTTTCCTGTATTGCAGTCTTGTCTCCAGTCTGTTTTGCCCTCGTCCATGGGTCCGTCGTCGCGATGTGTATCATCGGATTTTTGACCTGCGCGGGGCAGGCTTGCTTTCCTCTGTTTATGGTCGTCGTTCCGAGCGAATCTCTGTCTCCGAAATATGTAGGTACCGCAGTTGGATTGGTGCAGTTGGTTGGTGAATTTATTGGGGGGACCGCAGTGCCAACTATCGGTGGAATGGCAGCTGACCACTATGGGTTGACTGCGCCGTTGTGGATTGCTGCGGGCGGATCGTTACTAAGTGCGTTTATCGCATTTGCCATTAAGGAAACTGCACCTGCAAAAGTTGCAAAGCGGCTGCAGGTCAGCGGCGTGAATACACCGCAGGTCTAGTTGCTTGAGTGGCGTACAGATGATGGGGTCGCCAGTCCATGATTTCTACGATGCAAGGGGATGATGATGTGGCAAAGGAATTGGTGTTTGATGTCGCACATTTGGGGCACGTGGAACTGTTGACGCCAAAGCCGGAAAAGAGTCTAGATTTCTTCACGGAAGTTCTAGGGATGCAAGAGGTGAAACGTGAAGGGGACTCGGTTTTTCTGCGGTGTTGGGGAGAATGGCAGCAGTATTCCATTAAGTTGACTGCATCAGCACAGGCGGGCGTCGGCCATACCGCATTGCGTGCGATGAGTCCAGAAGCGTTGGAGCGCCGTGCAGCAGCTATTGCGGATCGCGGTTTGGCAGTCGGCTGGACGGACGGTGACTTCGGTCACGGCAAGACGTTTCAGTTTCATGGGCCCGATGGGCACTTGTTTGAACTGTACTATGAACAAGAGAAATATCAAGCACCAGAGCACCTAAAACCCGTTTTGAAAAATCAACCTCAGAAGTTCACCGGGAAAGGGGTATCCGTGAAACATCTGGATCACATCAATTTCCTCTCCTCTAACACGGTGGCCGATGGCACGTTTATGGAAGAGCAACTAGGGTTGCGCTTGACAGAGCAAATCGTTTTGGACAACGGCTATCGTCCCGGTGTCTGGTATCGGGCGACGAATAAGTCGTATGATATCGTTTACACGCATGACGCAACCGGATCGCGCGGTCGACTTCACCATCTTGCCTTCAGCGTGGACACCAACGAAGGGATTTGGCGGGCGGCGGATATCTTTGTTGATCACCATGTGTTTATCGAGTTTGCTCCAAGTAAACACGCGATTAATCAAACCTATTTTGTCTATGTTTACGAACCTGGTGGAAATCGTATTGAGATTTGCTCAGGTGGATATTTGGTGCTTGATCCCGATTGGGAACCCATCTCCTGGTCGGAAAAGGAACGCGCCCGCGGGCAGTTCTGGGGGAATAAAACCGTGGAGAGCTTCCACACCTATGGGACCCCTGTGGTCTGATACTGTGAATGTTCCAAATCATCCGATGAACCTTCTTGGTTGAGGGAGATTGAAGCGAAGGAGAGATAGTTGTGGCAAAGCGTGAGGTTTTGCATGTAAGGGGATCGAATCATCAGAATCCGATTCCGACTGCAATCAAGATTGGGAATATGGTTTATACGTCGGCGATTATCGGATCGGACCCTGAAACTGGTGAGATGCCGGAAACGGTGGAGGAAGAGGTCGCAAATCTCTTTCGTTACATGCGAGAGATTATGGAACTTGCCGGCGGGTCAGTCGATGACATCGCGCATTTAACGGTCTTGGTCACGGACAGAGAGTACAAAAAAATCGTAAATGTAGAGTGGCTGAAGATGTTTCCGGATGAGAATAATCGCCCTACGCGACATACGACCGTTGATGATTTAAGGGAAGGTTTGAGAGTTCAGATTGAAATGACGGCTGTGTTGTAATTGAAAAACCACGGTGCGAACGGGTAGCACCGTGGTTTTTTTTGCGTCTAAGCGTCGGTTTTCGATAACTGGAATTGTTTGTCGCGTATGTTTTTTTCTTGATAAAATGTAACCTTATCAGATTTGCGGTGTCTATATTGGGTGTAGGGGGTGAAGCAGTTTGGGTAATGACCAGGAGACGCTGGATTACTTATTACGTACATATGGGCGAGATATTTTGCACTTTATACGGTTCTATACAAAAAACAATCATGACGCAGATGTCCCCTTCAGCGGAGACAGAAGTGCTGAAGCGGGCTGATGAATTGGCCATTCGTAAAACAGGTGCAGGAGTTACCGGTGAAATTAAAGGAAGTTGTCTTGCTTCATTATTTTGAGGACAAATCGATCACTGAGATATCCAACATACTTGGCATTTTAGAAGGGACAGTCAAGGTACGTTTATTTCGGGCAAGAACGCAGATGAAAAAGAGAAGGGAAGGAAATGCACTTGAAGAATGTTCAGACAAAAGACGCCTTAAAGGACTTGCGCTGTATAGCTGAATGTACGATTTTGGAGGATCTCGACATATCTCCAGATTTGAAGGAGCGGATACTGACCCATCTTGAATCGACTCCAAGCCCAGTTCAGGTGAATTCAAAGAGGCGTGTAAAAGTACTCGTCACGCTGTCGATTGCTGTAGTCGGTGCACTGACTGCGATTGGCGTACTGTATTCGCAGCATACGAAACCTAAGGTCGACTATACGACGTTATTCGTCGCAGAGACATCACTTCCTGTTGCAGCATCGGCATGGTTTCAAAAGGTACAGCTGAGAACTGGAAACCATTTAGGTTTTTCTTCTGCACTTCCTACCTAATCACTTTACAAGAGCGCGAATGAATGATTCAACCAATCTGCCGAGCCTGTAGTATTTCTAGCTGCGGGACGGTTCGCTATGCCCATTTACGGGCTTATAGGGGAGAGCACGTGTGAAAATCGGAAAACTCAGTGTCTTTCTCGTAATTTCTCTACTCATACTCAGCGTGACAGTCGGAACGGTTTCAAAGGTATGGGCATCCATTCCTCTATGGCTTGATTTAAAGGGCGGGATCAGCGTACTTTATCAAATTGAGCCGCCAAAGGGACAAACGCTCACGAAACAAGGTATTCAGGCCGCACTTCAAGCAGTCGAAACGCGCGTCAATTCGCTTGGAGTCACTTCCCCTATCATTAAATCTGGAGAACGGAAACGAAATTCGTGTGCAACTTGCAGGTGTCTCTGACCAGCAAAACGCGGAAAAGGTCATTGGCACAACGGCCCAACTGGCCATTTATAGCAAAATCACAGTGAGCAAAAATGGGCAGCCTAAACCGGTTGCTAGCTCGTTGCTCGTCACAGGTCGTGATATCTCGAATAACGCCTCAGTTGGCCAGAATCAACTTGGACAAACCGTCGTCAACATCAACTTTAAGAACAAAGAGAAATGGGCCAGCATTACGAAGAAATACTTGGGGCAAGACATTTATACCTTCTTGAATGGAAAACTGATTAATGCCGCGCAGGCGCGCTTCCGTATCCGCTCAAACTGATTTCCTCTACGAGTATCGGACCTCAGCTAGGTGCCGTCTCGCTTCGGGCGACGATGGTTGCCGGTCTTGTTGCCGTTGCACTCATTTTCCTTTTCATGATTGTCATGTACCGCATGGCTGGATTAATTGCCGACATTGCGCTTGTGGCTTATGCGTACGTGACACTGCTAGTCTTCGCAGCGTTTCCGATCACACTTACGTTGTCAGGACTTGCGGCGCTGGTTCTTGGAATGGGCATTGCCGTCGATGCCAATATCATCACGTATGAGCGTATCATGGAGGAAGTGCGCAGTGGACGTAGTTTGCAGTCGGCGGTGATTGCTGGATGTAAGCGGGCATTTCGTACGATTATTGACTCGAACACGACGACCTTCATCGCTGCGGGTGTGATGTTCTGGATCGGGCAGGGAGACGTCCGTGGATTTGCTGTTGCCCTTATGGTTAGCGTCATCGTCTCACTGCTGACCGCCGTGTTCCTCTCTCGTACGATGCTGATGTATTTTACGCAAGCCAACATCGTTCGTAGTTCAAGCTGGTATGGTGCGTATGGTGCGGAAAAGGAACGCGTGTTGAAATGAAAGCAGGCTTTGCGATGGTCATTAAATGTTGGCGGTTCTCTTCTTTATCCTGCACGGGTATCGGTCAATGTCGTACGTGCATCTCTAACGTTTTGGGGCAGGAATATCAATACAAGAGAAGCAGCCACTTTTACAAAACGATCGATACTGGTGATTGATAAAGTACATTTCCGCGTTTCCAGAACAAAGTGGGCAGACAAACGAGATTTTGTGAGAACCATTGAGTTGCAGTAATTGGATAGCCGTTTTTCGCGCCCAAATCACGTCCAGCGTGTCTGCTTGATTCACTTTCATTCACTCCCAACTGTATATCATCCCTGAAATAATGGTTGCGATAAGTCAAGGAATTTCTATGACGAGTTTGATGCAAAGTAAACTATATCGGACCTATGTTAAAGGATAGTGGTCACCGTATAGAGATTTTGTGGATACCAAGTGATTTAATTGTGGTGGCCATCGCGCATGCCTGAGATTGTGGTAGACTGCGGGCAACTGTACTAAATGGAGGGATCAGCACGTAGATGAACCAGTCCGCATCCGGTACCAGAAGACGTGGGCATCGTCGTTTTCTAACCAAGGTTCCAGAAATCACATTGTACTTCTGGATTATTAAATTATTGACGACCGCGATGGGAGAAGCGACATCAGACTACTTGGTGAGTCACATGAACGCATATATCGCTGTTGTCATGGGGGCGATTGGGTTCGTTGTCGCGCTCATTTTACAATTCGCCGTTCGGAAGTATGTGGCGTGGATATACTGGCTATTGGTTGTCATGGTCGCGATTTTCGGTACGATGGTCGCAGATGTCACACACATTGTGTTGGGCGTTCCGTATTACGTTTCCACCATTGCTTTTGCACTCATTTTGACGTTTGTGTTCACCACTTGGTACATCGTCGAGAAGACGTTATCTATCCACAGCATATACACTCGTCGACGCGAGGTGTTTTACTGGGGAGCCGTGTTGGCGACTTTTGCGATGGGTACTGCCATAGGGGATATGACGGCGACGACATTTCATTTAGGGTATTTGGCTTCCGGAATTTTGTTTCTGGTACTATTTTTCGTCCCGGCCATCGGTTATTGGCTATTTGGGTTGAATGATATTTTGGCTTTCTGGTTTGCCTATGTCATGACGCGCCCACTTGGCGCCTCATTCGCAGATTGGTTTGGCAAGTCGCACAGCATCGGTGGATTGGGGTACGGCGATGGGGTGGTCAGTGTCGTGCTGACGATACTCATTGCTGTGTTTGTCGGGTATTTGACTGTGAGCCGCCGGGATATTGAGAGACAATCCGCAACGTCATAACGAGTTGCCACCGCTCTGACGCGCATCTGATCGTCAGGGCGGTAGGCAACCGAACATGCATAACCAACGCGAGCTGGGCATACAAATTTTCCTGTGAGGTGGGACAATATTGAATATGTTCCACGAATTTTACATCCATAAATTGTTCAATGAATGAACCAATCGGATTCTCATTTTTACTCAGAAATTGAATCATCTGTGCTATCTCACGGTGAAGCTACGTATACTAGTATAAGGAGGTGTTGGTTAGTTTTTGGCGTTTTATGAAAGCGCAATCATTTTGTCCGACAATGGTTGAGTGATGGGGTTTGGTGCTGCGCAATCAAGATTCGGATACGGGGGGAACGTCATGAATGGATTCAAAAAGAAAGTTGCTTCTGTTGCTGCACTGGGGTTAGCGACCACCCTTACCCTGTCGGGATGCGGTACGAGTGGAAATACCTCAGGTGCAAACAACTCCTCAGAGTCGGGGCAAGAGAATATCACCTTCTCTTGGTGGACTAGTCCACAAAGGACTGCGGAAACAAAGAAAGCGATTGCACTGTTCGAGAAGAAATATCCAAATATTCATGTAACGCTAGAGTACACCGGGTGGAGTGGTTATTGGTCCAAATTGGCCACGGAGAGCGCAGGTGGCAGTGAACCGGACGTCATGCAAATGGATGCTTCACGATTGGCAGAGTATATCACGAAAGGGCAACTGGCCGATTTGTCGTCCAATCAGACGATTGATACATCAGCAATTCCCAAAAACATTCTCCAACTCGGCGATATGAACGGAAAGCTCTATGCTATTCCAGCCGGCGTCAATGCGACGACCTGGATTTACAACCCTGCTATCCTCAAGCAGGCGGGTATTCAATTTGATCCGTCTAAGAATTACACATGGGATGACTTCGCCAAGATGTGCGAAGAAATACATCAGAAACTGCCGAATGTGTATGGTGTGGACGACGAGATCGATCAAGGGGCAGCCCTCGCTTATTACGCGCAAACCCGCGGTGAGCACATGTACACGCCGGATGGAAAATTGGCCATTTCAAAGCAAACGTTGACCGATTGGTTTACCTACTGGCTCGACTTGCAAAACAAAGGCGGTTGTCCACCTGCGCAAGTCAATGCGTCGTATGATCACAGCAACACGCAGGAAAGCCCATTTATTAAGGGGGAGACTGCATTTCAATACATGTTTATCGGGGAGGAGTTGGAGTACCAGCAAGACCTAGGAAAACCGATTGAACATGCGTTGTTCCCGGATTGGGCGGACAGCGGCAAACCGTATACCGTTCATCCAGCCATGTATTGGGCGATATCTTCTCATACGAAGTACCCGGATGCCGCGGCAAAATTGGTGAACTTCTTGGAAAATGACCCGCAAGTCTCCAAGATCTTTTTGAATGAACGTGGCGTAACCGTCAACCAGGACAACTTAAAAGCTGATGCGAAAGTTGGAGACTCGATGTTAAAAGAGCAGGATAGCGTCATGTCGCAAGTGGAGAAGGTTGCGAGTCCCAGTTATTTAGATCCGCCGGCTGCAGGTCAAATTGGCGACTTGTTGACACAAATTGCGCAGCAGGTGACATTCAAAAAACTCACCCCAAGTCAGGCAGCAGACCAGTTCTATACCCAGGCTACGAACATGTTGGCCCAAGGCTGATTCACAGTATGATGATGGGCTGTGCTGGGGCATAGTCAGTTCCTTTGCCCATCGCGGGAGGAAGCAAATATGGGGTTACCAACAGATGCTGTTGTTGCGTCCCGCCATACGAAACGGCGTGCATCGTGGTCATCTCGTAGCGGCCTCGCTGCCTACGGTTTTTTGACGCCGTGGATGTTAGGCATGCTCTTGATGACACTAGGCGCAATGCTGTTTACGATTTATCTGGCGTTCACAAACTACGATTTGCTCAGTCAACCACGGTGGATTGGGGCACTCAACTTTCATCAGATATTGCAGGATCCAAATTTTTGGACGTCGATTCGAGTCACCTTTATTTATGTAGTCATCTCGGTGCCTGCGCGGTTGATTGCATCTTTGTTGGTCGCCACGTTGTTAAATAAAGAGGTTCGCGGAATCGGAATCTACCGCGCGTTGATCTATCTACCATCGTTAATTGGCGGGAGTATCGGAATTTCAATCGGATGGAAAAAACTGTTTGATGCGGCAGGGCCCATCAATTCGGTTTTGAAAGCCGTCGGTCTGCATGGTCCGGTATGGCTAGGCAATCCACGAACAGCGATTCTCGTCATCGTGTTATTGAGTGTGTGGCAATTCGGATCCGAAATGGTGATCTTCTTGGCTGGGTTTAAGCAGATTCCTGGCTATTTGTACGAGTCGGCGACGATTGACGGGGCTTCGGCCGTCCGGCAGTATTTTCACATCACGTTGCCGATGTTATCTCCGATTATCTTTTTTAACCTAGTGATGGGAACCATTTCGTCCTTTATGACCTTCACGCAGGTGTATGTCCTCACCGATGGTGGCCCCATGAACTCGACCTTATTCTATGTGCTCTATCTCTACGAACAGGCTTTTCAGTATTACCACATGGGGTACGCAGCCGCACTGTCCATTATATTGCTCATCATGATTGCCGTCTGTACAGGGTTTCTATTCTTAACCTCTAGATTCTGGGTGAAATATGACGTGTAGGATGGTGCTTTTATGGTCAAATCCAGGCCGGTTACACGGAGCGTAATCCGCCATGTCGTCTTGATTGTACTGACGTTTCTCATGATTTACCCGATTTTATGGATGTTCTTTTCATCTTTGAAACCGGACAGCGAAATTTTTTCAACGACGCAGTTGCTGCCCTCGACCTGGACATTTCAACACTACTTGGACGGTTTTACCGGTGCCGCTGGGATGAACTTTGGACCAATGTTTTTACATTCGTTCGAAATCGCCGCAGTGGTCGTCATAGGCTCATTATTTAGTGCTTCGTTGAGTGGGTTCGCCTTTGCGAGGCTCAACTTCGCACCCAGAAAGTTTCTCTTTGGGTTCATGCTTGGCACGATGATGCTGCCCGCGCAAGTGGTGATGATTCCGCAGTACATCATGTTTCACAGAGTGGGGTTAGTGAACACGTTTGTTCCGTTGATGTTGCCGAGCTTTCTCGGAACCACGCCGTTTTTTATTTACTTGATGGTTCAGTTTATACGCGGTATCCCGAGGGATCTCGATGAGGCCGCCGTGATGGATGGATGCAGTACCTTTCGCTTATTCCGGTCGATTATTTTGCCGTTAACCAAACCTGCGTTAATCACCATCTCGATTTTCTCGTTTTATTGGACTTGGGACGATTTCTTTGGGCAGTTGATTTATCTGAATAACCCGCAATTAAGCACGGTATCCATTGGGTTAAGCATGTTCCTTGCCAACATGGGACAGACGCAATGGGGCGATTTGTTCGCGATGTCGATTGTCTCGGTGATTCCAGTGCTTGTCATATTTATTATCTGCCAGCGGTACTTGGTGGAAGGCATCGCGACGCAAGGACTGAAGGGCTGACCACGCGGGAAAGGGGTCTTGATTGTGAAAAAGGTAGCTATAATTGGGGCGGGCGCCATTTCAACGAGACACATCGAGGGGTATCTTGCATTTCCGGAGGCGTGTAAAATTGCCGCTATTGTCGACATATACCTAGACAAAGCCGAGGAACGCGTTCGCGCGTATCAACTGGACGCTGTTGCATCGAACGATTACAAGTCAATCTTGGCTGATCCGTCCATTGACGTCGTATCGATTTGTACGCCTCCGTCGACGCATGCGCAACTTGCCATTGACTGCTTGATGGCTGGGAAGCACGTGCTGGTCGAAAAGCCGATGGCCGCCTCCTTAGAAGAATGTGACGCGATGATTCTGGCTGCAGAGAAAAGTGGGAAGGTACTGTCGGTGGTGGCGCAAAACAGATTTCAGACATCCTGGATGCGGCTGAAAGAGCTATTGCAAAAAAAAGTTGCAGGCGAGGTTTTACATGCGCAGGTAGATTCGTTCTGGTGGCGTGGCCATAGTTATTACGATCTCTGGTGGCGCGGAACATGGGAAAAGGAAGGTGGTGGCTGCACACTCAACCACGCGGTGCACCATATTGACGCACTGCAATGGATGATGGGGTTGCCCACTGAAGTGTCCGCGGTCATGTCGAATGTCGCACACGACAATGCAGAGGTGGAGGATATCTCCATGGCGCTCCTTCGCTTTGAGTCCGGCGCCATCGGCCAGATTACCAGTTCGGTCGTGCATCACGGGCAACAGCAGCAGTTGGCATTTCAATGTGAGAAAGCCAAACTGGCCACGCCATGGGACGTGTACGCGTCCGTCTCGAAAGAAAACGGTTTCCCAGAACGTGACAAGCAGACGGAAGCCGAGATTCAGTCGTATTACGACAGCCTCCCGGAGACGGTGCACGAGGGGCATGCTGGTCAGATTGAGAATGTGTTGTCCGCTATCGAGGGGAATGAAACGTTATTGGTGGATGGCGAAGAAGGGCGTAAGACCCTCGAGTTGATTGTCGCCATTTATAAATCTGCCTCCACCGGGCAGACCGTGAGGCTGCCGATTGCAAATACCGATGCGTTCTACAGAAAGGACGGTTTGATTGCCTCGGTACCACGTTTTTATCAGAAGACCGCCTCGGTTGAACGATTTGAGGACAACGAAATTACCACGCGAGGGAATGACCGGTCGTGATCGTGCGAAGACGCGGCGCGACGGAGATAGTTGGGTTGGCTGATTGGCCGATGAGGAGGTCGTGACATCATGCAGAAGGCGGACGGGATGAACTACGCACCACAAGGCAAGCCGCAGCCGGTATGTCAACGGGGAGAGTTTGTCGTCGCGGCGGTTGGATTAGACCATGGACATATTTATGGCATGTGTAACGGGTTGGTCGAGGCTGGGGCGGTGATTCAATGGGTATACGATCCCGACCCCACCAAAGTCGCACCATTCGTGAAGCAATACCCTGAGGCACGCGTCGCGACTTCGGAAGCGCAGGTGCTCGAAGATCCGACCGTTCACCTGGTGGCAAGCGCCAATATTCCATCTCAGCGCGCCGATTTAGGCATTCGCGTCATGAGTCACGGTAAGGATTATTTCGTCGATAAGGCCCCTTTGACGACACTCGAGCAACTGCAGCGCGTGAAAGAGACGATTGCGCGAACGGATCGAAAATACAACGTGTACTATAGCGAACGCCTCCATGTGGAAAGCGCCGTGTTTGCCGGAGAGCTGATTGCCGATGGGGCCATCGGCCGCGTCGTGCAAGTGCTGGGGACTGGGCCACATCGCATGAACGCGCCGAGCCGGCCCGCATGGTTTTTTGACAGGGAGCAATATGGCGGGATTCTTTGTGATATTGGAAGTCACCAAATTGAACAATTTTTGTACTTTACGGGTGCAAAGGACGCAAACGTGGTGGCGAGTAAAATTGCGAACTACGCGCACAAGGCGTATCCCCGGTTTGAAGATTTTGGGGATGCCACACTCGTGGCGGACAACGGCGCGACCAACTACTTTCGGGTCGATTGGTTT
The DNA here is from genome assembly GCF_022674245.1 of Alicyclobacillus acidoterrestris. Classification (GTDB taxonomy): domain Bacteria; phylum Bacillota; class Bacilli; order Alicyclobacillales; family Alicyclobacillaceae; genus Alicyclobacillus; species Alicyclobacillus acidoterrestris. The sequence continues at coordinate 2,921,851 of NZ_CP080467.1, read as the reverse complement.
ACGCCCGATGGCCTTCGAACCTGGGGGGATGGTCGTACCTTTATTCTTGGCACACAAGGGTATATCGAATTGCGTAAGTACATTGACGTCGGGCGGGATGAACAGGGTGATCATGTATATCTCGTGAACCAAGAAGGCGAACACCATATCCCTGTGCACGGGAGAGTAGGATACCCCTTCTTTGGCGCATTGATTTTGGATTGCCTGAATCGAACCGAGAAGGCAATGACCCAGGCTCATGCCCTCAAAGCCGCCGAGCTGAGCGTGCAGGCCCAAGCGCAGGCCGTTGTCGTCGAACAGTAGTCCTGTTTTTATATCATGTATAGCGTCTGTGGCATGTGCCAAACAAGCGGGTGTCTCCATTCAGCACTTGCATATATGCAATTTGGCGGGCAAGTCCGATTGGGCTTGCCTTTGTCCGCGACTCCATTGGCAATTGGATTGGCACACATGGTTCATGGTCATCTCCCCGGAAGTCCACGTCTTGGGGGCGTTTGGCGCATAGGAGGCCGTGATGCCTGATATCGATTGCGCATGGCCATGACGTGTGCGGGACGCGATAATCCATTTTTCCGACCGCGCGGACGCTTCTTTTGCCTGAAGTCTTGGACCAGTTTCATCATCGATTGAACTTTTTCGTCTTGCATCATTTCGAATGCCATAAAGCCCATTTTGACCAGCTTGTCGAGGTTCATCGCGATTCCTCCAAGGTAACTTCTGCATTACCATGGTATGTCTAAAAGTGTTTGGACGGCAGGGCTTTTACTCGATTGGGTTTCGGGCATTGCAGGTGGGGGGAGAGGAAACAGCTGACGGGTTCGTATCGGCTGGGGTGAGAGGGATCGGGATTTTGCAAGGGCGGATCGACACCAAGGCAGGGCGAGGCCCGGATGAGCGATGGAGCGATGAAACTTTGTGGACACCGCGCGATGAGCTAGCTTGGCGCACGCGAGACTTCTTAACGCAGGTTATTGGAGATTTTGTGTAAAATCCGTCGCAGTAGTTCCATTTCCTCGGCGGAAATCCCCTGGCAGACGAGTTGATTGAACTCTTCCATAATCGGCATGACCTCGCAGCAAAGTGCCTTCCCCATCGGCGTCAAATACACTCGGAGCGCCCGTCTGTCCTCGCTAATCACCCTGTAAATAAACCCTTTCCGTTCAAGGTTGCAAATCATGCGGGTGATGTTGGTTTTATCTTTCTGAAGTCTTTCGGCGATTTCGTTTTGATGCAAACCGTCCTTGTCCCAGAGAAGCATCATGATTAAGTTTTGCTCAGGGGCAAGTCGAAAAGGCAGCAATTTTTCCTTCACAAAGCCCGTCAGCGTTAAATCCGTGTGATGAATCAGGATACTGATGTAGTCGTCAAAGTTAATTTGCAAAAGACATCCCCTCATGGATTGGGATAACAACCTTGGCTGCATGATAGTCAGAATTCAGGTGGGAAATTTCCGCTCTGGCGCTGGCCGCTAGCGCCTTTTGTCCGCATTGTGATGGTATACAGTATAACCCATTCAACCTGCAAATTGGAACAGTTCCACATGAACTGATGTATAGCGTTCGTCGTGTCAGGGTAATCTGTAAGCAGGAGGTTGATGTGGCGCATTAACGAAAACACTTCGTCATTGTGATCACCGTCAACGTGCCTACAGAACAGACAACTTCGGTCGTCTGTTCTTATTTGTTTCGAGCGCGCTGCCTGTGACGTCGATCCCGGTGGCCCGCCGAAGGCTGTGATACGTCGGGCATGTACTGTCTTATTAAGACATGGGCGCCTCATTTGGAGCCAATAAGACATCCAATCTGCACTAATCCTCGGATTTTCGCCTTTATCGGGCAGCTTTTGGGTAAATAGGGCATTTTGCATGTCTTAATTCTAGCGAATCAACCAAAACTGCGGAAATAGAGCAGATATGCTGCCTTATATTCGCGACTTGCCCGTCCCGCGCTCATCGGACTCCCTCTGATGTCCTTCGGATGGGATCAAGCAACTGGGGGAAATTACACAGGGAATGGGGTGTATTGGAGGGAGTTCTAATGGCGCGACATGATGTCGGGCGGTCCAAAACGAAGCGTTGGTGGAATTACGTCGGAAGGACTGCGGATGTGTGGAAAACGACACTCGGTTCGGTCGTGGTGTGGGAGGTTGCTCGTGTGACGGGATCGCGCCATCCATACCTCGCCCCACTCACATTCATCCTTTGTTTGCAGGCCACGGTTGGACAGTCGGTGCGTTATGCAGTTTATCGATCCGCCGGCACCGTCATCGGCGTGTTTCTGATTGGCGCGTTTGCAAAGTGGATTCCGATCACGGCTTGGGCGCTGGGTATCGCCTTGCTTTTGACCACCGTACTGATGAAATGTTTTCGAGCGAACGCGATGCTGACACATCAGGTCGCGCTAAGCGTTTTGTTTGTGATGTACTTTGAACAGCACTCTGCTGGCTATGCTTGGGATAGGGCCAAAGACACGTTGATTGGCGCGGTTGTCGGCGTGGCGTTCGTCGTGCTGCTATTTCCGCCTAGCCCGCTAAATAAAGCCAGACAGGCGATGGACGCGTTGGGGCAGCATTTCGTTGACGCCCTCCACAAAGTCGCGGATAGTCCAACGGATGAGCTTCGGGAAGGCGAGTTGAACCAAGTCACGATGGCCTTACTGGATGAGATGCAGTACGTTGCCGACTCGCTTAACACCGCGAAACAAGATGCGCCTTGGCTACTATACACGAAAAAGGTGCATGTTCAGCGTCTCGACGAGACGTTTTTGTTGTTTCGCGAGGTGTGCGTGCATTTTGTGGTCTTTGTCGAGAGATTTGCGGGCCCGATGTCCCCAGAACAGCGTGCGCAGTGGCGTGAATGCCTTCGACGATTTGCGAATCAGTTGTCTATCACGCTGGGCGCAAAAGCGCATGCACCTTCTTCCAACTTCGCGTCGAACTTGCCTCAATCAGATGCTTTGCACGAGGAGCTTGAGCGGCTGTTACGGGCATTGAGGTGCTCGAACGATGCGTGACAGGCGGTCACGTGGACAGGGAATCGCGTTCGCAGTCGTCGGGGAAAGTCGCGTTCATCGTGCTCAGGGCCATGCGGATGGCGGATGCGATTTCTTCGTAACTCGTGCAACGACAGATGTTTGACTCGAGCCACTCTTGGATAGTGGGTTTATCTATCGACGTAGCGTGCTCAAGCATCGCGTGTGCGTTCATGATGAATCCTGGCGTGCAGTATCCGCATTGAAAGGCGTAGCACCTGGCAAACGCGCGTTGAACGGGACTATTCTCAAGTCCTTCGATGGTCGTGATGGCGTGGCCGGTCGCTTCTATCGCAAGCATGATGCACGATTTGTAGGGCAGATCATCTACGATAACGGTACAGGCGCCGCAGTCGCCATTTTCACAGCCGGGTTTCGCGCCGGTCAGACCGCACTGCAGGCGCAGGACGTCGAGTAACGTGTCAGCGTGGCGAATGACGAGTGTTCTGTCTTCGCCGTTGATGTGAAGCGTAACCTCGTGTTTTGCCATGTTATGCACTCCCTAATTGGTGCAGGGTTTCCTCCAATACGGTTCGTAGGACAAAACGTCGGTACTCGCGGGATGCCTCATAGTCATTGAGAATGAATTCTTGCGGAATGATTCGGATAGCTTCCTCGACTCGCTGATGAACCGGTATGTGCTTTTGATTTAACCAGTCCTCCATGGTGCGCGAGCGAAACGGAAACGGGCAGACACCGCTCAAGGCGATGCGGACGTTCCCATGTACGCGGATGGCCGCGGCACTGACAATGGGGTAGCCTACCTCGCCCATTTTTCGGCGTTTGACGTGAAAAAAGGGCGCACATCGATAGATTTTATCCGTAGCTATCTGCACGATGAACTCTCCCGGTTTTAATTGCATCGTTCGGCGGAAAATACGGTGGATTGGCTCTTCTTTGGCGCCGTTTGGGCCGGCAATGCGCACCTTGCTGTCGCATACGAGCAGTGGAAGCACTGCTTCACGGTAGATGATATCTCCGCAGAGATTACCGCCAAGCGTAATTTTGTTGCGCGCAGTTTGGTCGGCAATTTCGTTGACGGTAGCTTGTAACAGCGGGAAAGCGCTCGACATCATCGGGTGACTGGTGATTTGTGATAGGGTCAGGGCAGCGCCGAGAAACAGTTTTTCTTCTACGACGCTGAACACTTGTGCCGCGGGAATTGGCTTGATGTCGATGACGGCATCCATCGTCAATTGATGAAGTCGGGCCAGCGTGATAATCTCCGTTCCACCGCTGTAATAGCGAGTGGACATGTCGCTTTTTGAGAACTGATTGTACTGGCGGATTGCCTCTGTCACGCTATGGGCCGTTACATATTGAAAATCAATTGGAATCATGGCCCATCACCTTCGTTCGCTTGCAGTCTCCAGAGCAACTCCGAGGTCATGGGCATGTGGTTCACTTCCATGCCCGTCGCATTGGATAGTGCGTTGGCGAGTGCGGCGGGCATGCCAATTAATCCGTGTTCGCCTATGCCGCGAAGTCCCCACGGAGCATCCAGGTCTGGCGTCTCCAAAAAGGCGACGTCGTATGTTGGATGATCTCCGTAGCGCTGAATGGGATACACCCGAAACTGGGGATTTGTGACCGCACCGCTATCGTCATAGACATACCCTTCGCGGCTGGCTAGGCTTAGCCCCATGTTCATGCCACCTTTGATTTGACCAAGCGCGAGGTCGGGATGCAGCACTTTTCCACAATCCACTACGGAGACTGCGCGCCGCACGCGATACGTGTAGGTGTCTTTTTGGTATTCAATCTCCACGCCTTGCGCCGCGACAGTCCACTCTGGCCCAGGAACGCCTTTTCCCGTTGTGGGATCGAGTTTCGTCACATGTTCAATCGTGTAGCTGCCATGACCGATGGCCATCTCACCGACTGTGTGTCCGTCCTGAAACGTATACCCTTTGGCTAGTGCGCCAATTGGGATTTTCGCTCGGGTGTCGTGAGCATCCGCGCAATAGGCATAACCACCAGCGACATGAATATCATCCGCTTCACACTGGAGCACGAACGACGCTGTTTTCTTGAGTTGGCGAATCGCATCTTGAGCCGCCCGAACGACGGCGTTGCCCGCCAATAAGGTGCTGCGGCTGGCCACGGTTTTCCAATGTTCCGGATGCGTTTGGGTGTCGACCTCCAGAACAACGTTTACCTGGCCGATGTCGATGTGAAACAGCTCTGCGACCATTTGTGCGAGCACGGTTTTCGTGCCTTGACCAATTTCCACGACCCCAGACAAAACCGTGATGGTACTGTCGTCATTGACGCGAACAATCGCGCCGGAGCTGGCATTTTGTGGTGTGCTCGATGTCTTCCAAACGCCAGCGATGCCTTTGGCAATCACAGTCTTTCCTTTTCTTGCGGCGGCAGTTCCGTTCCAGTCGAGCAACTGCTGGAGGCGCACTAGACAACCGTGCACGTCACCGATGGAACTGCGCGTCAACCGCGCTTGTGTAGGCGTGGTATCCCCCGGGCCGATGGCGTTCAGGAGGCGGAGTTCGAGCGGGTCGATAGATAATTTGTGCGCCATGATCTCGATGGCTCGCTCGATGACCAACGTTTGTTCGGGATGCCCGAATCCCCGATAGGCGGTGGTCGGCGGATGATTGGTGTACATGCAAAATCCGTCGCAGTGGACATGATGGATGCGGTACGGTCCGGTACAATCCTGAGTGGCCGCGCGCGTCACGATGACACCTCTATCGGAATAGGCGCCACCGTCAAACCAATATGTAATATGGGCAGCCACAAACTGGCCGTCGCGCGTGGCCCCAAGTCGAACTTTGGCTTCTAGTCCAATGTGACCGGGCAAACAGGTCATCACTTGCTCTCGCGTGCATCGCAATTTCACCTTCCGTCCTGCAACCGTCAATGCGGCAGCGACGGCGAGCGGCTCAATATATGGACTGGATTTTCCGCCGAATCCTCCGCCGACATATGGCGTATGGACGCGGACTTTTGATGGCTGGACGCCAAACGTCGCTTGCATCAGAGATGGGATGCTATATGGCGATTGGGAGGAAGTCGTGATGTCAATGTCCCCGTTTGGCGTGACTTCCGCAATGACGACGTGGGTTTCCATGGCAGCGTGGTGGGATTGTGGAAAGGAAACCTCACATTCTACGATCTCGTCGCAGACCGCCCACATGGCCTCAGGATTTCCTTTTCGAATCGGCACGTGTGTCGCGATGTTTGTTCCAGGAATCGGGTTGACCTCAGCAGAGTCGCCTACATAGGTGTTGATATTGGGATGTAGTAGCGGTGTGTTGGAGTAGTAGGACATCTTCGGTGATTGGATAGTGGGCAATGGTTGGTATTGGACGTCGATGAGTTTTGTCGCCGCTTCCGCTTGCGCGAGCGAATCCGCGACGACAATCGCCACAGGTTCTCCAGCGTACCGAACCCTGTCTACCGCGAGTACGTGCCTATCCGCAAGCGGTGAACCGGTTTTATTCGGGTAGTCCCTACCCGTTATGACTGCGCGGACCCCCTCTGCGGCGAAGGCGCGCGTCGTATCCTGAGAGAGAATGCGCGCGTGCGCGTGGGGGCTCGTCAGTAGTGCGGCATGGAGCATGGTGTTATCCGAGAAGTCGTCGGTGTATTTTGCATGTCCAGTGACTTTATCTAGGGTATCTTTGCGTCCCACGCTGTGGCCGACTACTTGTGTCGAGCTGTGGCGCAAACCTTCGACATCGTCAGAAGTAAAATCCTCTGTCAAGGATCTCACCACCTACGGGAGTTTCTCACTTTGCGAAAAGCCATCATTGTATCGGCTAAATCCTATGCGAAAGGGGCAGTGTCCTATACGCTAAGGAGGTGCGGCTTGTGGAATTTCAGCCCATTCGTTGTACTTTACGATATTGTTTGTGCGATGATGAGATCATTGTGTTATTTCAAGTGACTAGGTGGTGTGGAATGTGAGTGTGGTTAGTATTGTTTTACTAGTGGTAATATTGCTGATTTTTGTTGGCGTTCCATTGGGTGGCCTGGTTTATCTATTTATTTTGTCAAGAAAACCTCAGCATTCGGTTGTGCGGGCACATCCATATTTAGGATGGGTTCGTTATGTACTTGAAAAGCTTGGTCCAGAGTTCCGCCAGTATTGGTTTGATAGCGACACAGGTAGGCCATTTTCGAGAAGTGACTTTCTATCTGTCGTTTTTGCAAGCAAATATCGGACGGATTTAATTAGCTTTGGCGGCAAACGAAATTACGACGAATCAGGTTTTTATTTATCCGAGCGTTTTGCAGATTCATAAGTCCTTGCGGGGCAAAGGATTTCAGGACATGAAAAAGGACTTCACCCCAACTTCGAGAAGATTTCAAGTGACCAAACCCAAAATTCTCCGAGGAGGGAAGTCCACTTGTATCTTCTCCAAAAGTCCCTGTTTTCCTTTGAAGAATGGCTAGAAATCGAACCCAGTGAGCGACTTGAACTGTTCTTTTCTGCTCTGGAGCTTCAGTCGTATGCCGCAAAGTTAAGGAATTCATCACCCCAGGGAGCAAAGCCTATCAATCGTGAAGCGGTTTTACGAGCGTTGCTCGCTGCTCCGCTTGAGGGGATTTCAACCTTTACCAAGTTACACAAGCGTTTGGTTAGCGACCTGCGGTTCCGGTACCAATGCGGGTTTCGGTTAGATGAACCCGCACCGTCAATTGCCACACTCAGTCGAGTCTTCAAGGCCGTAGTGGATAAAGATCTTGCGAAGGCACTCTTCATTGACCTGGTCAGTCAGTGCAAAGAGGCTGGAATCATCGATGGAAGTCATCTCGCCATTGACAGTACAGCGGTTGGTGCCTATGAGAAGAAGCAACCGAAATCACGTAGTCAAGAAACGGGTAACGCCAACTGGGGTGCCAAGTATGACACATTTGGCAACAAGCTCACGTGGTTCGGATACAAAATTCATCTCGCAGTGGATACTTCCAGCGAGTTACCTGTAGCCTTGGAGGTCACACTCGCTCATGTTTATGACGGTGAGATGGCGATTCCACTCATGAAAGATGTCGTCGAAAACTACGGTTGGAAGGTCAAATACGTCATGATGGATGCCGGGTATGACCAGGTGAAAAACTACGAGGCTGCCCGTGGCTATGGTGCGCAAGCAATCATTGCACTCAATAAGCGGGGAGAAAAGGAACCGCCTGCAGGCATGGCATCCGATGGTACACCTCGTTGCTCCATGGGTTACGACATGGTCTATTGGGGAGCCGACGGTGACCGATTAAAGTTCCGTTGTCCACATGCAGTAGGCAAGGTTGGCTGCCCGCTTGGGACTGCTGCTTGCTCTGACTCCAACTACGGAATGGTAGTCAAGAAGAGCATCACCGACGATGTCAGGCGTTACGCCAATCCGCACCGAAACACGCGGGGTTGGATAGCTCTCTACAAGGAGCGAACGTCGGTGGAGAGATGTAATTCCCGGCTGAAAGAAAATCTTACAGCCAACGACACGCACGTCCGTGGCATTGAGAAGGTCACCACATACGTTTACCTCAATGCGATTGTTCTACTTGCTTCTGCACTGGCGATGAACACGACAGCAAGCTCACTGAAGACGGCTTAATCTGATACGATTCTTGGCACTCTGTTATTGGCAAGGGCATGCGAAAACCTAGACGACACAAGCGAAAAATGTAAATGATAACTCTCGAACTGGTATTGTTTCTCTTTTCGTTTCAAAGAGAAATGTAATTCTGCAAAACGCTCATCCAACAGTTTGTTTCCGAAGCTGACCGACGAGGTGACCGCAGATAATACAGAGAGCGCCAAGGGACAGAAATATCAAATTGTTCGCGAAGGACTTTTTACACGGCACGAAAAAGTTATCGAAGATGAAGTCAAACGGTGGCTGTATCAGACAGAGGATGCCATCGTCATCGGCCAGCATCTTGAGCACCCTTGGGTATTACGAGGAATGTTCGGGATATCCGCAACGTCGTATGGCGCCGTTGGGGAGCATTATATCCAGTCAACTGGCTCTGGAGCCTATATGGCAGGCGGATCTTGGATGAATACTGGCGAAGGCGGCGTTGCGCCCGAACATTTGATGACGGGTGTCGATGTGGTGGCACAGATTGGGCCCGGATTATTTGGTTTTCGCGATGAGGATGGGAATTTTTCTATTGAGGAATTCCAACGCAAAGCTGCCGAAAAAAATATTAAGGCATTTGAATTGAAATTCCATCAAGGTGCGAAGATCCGCGGCGGTCATCTTGAGGGTACGAAAGTTAATGAGAAAATTGCAAGCATCCGCAAAGTACCGATTGGAAAGACTGTCAACTCTCCCAATCGGTTTTCATTTTTAAAAAATGAAGAGGATGCGCTCAGGTTTGTGAATCAACTGCAGGTCATCGGAAAAAAGCCCGTCGGCATCAAGTTGGTCGTTGGCGATGGAAAGCAGTTGGAGGCATTTTTTGAAACGATGCTTCGTCTGGACATGTATCCAGATTTTCTAACAGTGGATGGGAGCGAAGGGGGATCCGGCGCAACGTTTAAAGCCATGGCGGATGGTATGGGGTTGCCTCTCTTCAGTGCGCTGTTAATTTTGGATGACACGGCCCGTCGATTCGGTGTTCGCGACCGGATAAAGATTTTTGCTTCCGGGAAGTTAATCACCGCGGATAAGGTAGCCATTGCACTTGCGTTAGGGGCGGATTGTGTCAATTCGGCACGTGGTTTCATGATGGCAAATGGATGCATTATGGCAATGCAGTGCCACACGGGAAAGTGTCCTACAGGTGTGACGACAACGGATCCTAAGTATCAATCCGCATTAGTGCCCGACGAAAAGAAATGGCGCGTGATGAACTATCTTTTACAAGTTCGGGAGGGCGTTTTTGCCTTGGCTGCGGCATGCGGACTGAACAGCCCACGTGCGTTTTCGCGTGAGCACGTCGTCTTTAAAAATGAATTCGGGCGCGCGGTTCGGGTTTCAGAATTGTTCCCCTATCAAAAAGTTGAGTATCCGAATGGTAAAAGCCACATAGAGGGAGAGGGAGCGGTCTTATGACGCACAAACATTGGGAATTTGATTCAATCTGTCCAAAGTGTGGACATAGCACACGGGTCTCAGCCCCGCTTGGGGAATTGGTGGTGCGCGTGCATTGTGATCACTGTTCGCACTGGATATAGGTTGAATTCCGACAGTGGGAGAGGTTCGGCACATAGGTGCAGTGGGTGGACATGAATTTCTTTTGTGTCCACCCCTGTAGGACAAAATTCTGAAGCGTTTTTAGCTCACAAGCTGATTTACGCCGACGCCGATGAGAATGCCTCCTGCAATTAGCGCCGAATATTTGCCTAGAAATTTTGAAAGTACACCAAATCCGACCACGTGCCCTATCCAAAGCATGACGTATCCCCAGACCGTAATACTAACGGCGACAGCCCAGAACGTAGGCGTGTTTGAAACGGATGATCCGAACCCAATCACGATATTGTCTAGGGACATGGCCAACCCGAGTAAAAACGCCTGGCGCAAACCCAGTGAAGCCACTCGTATCTTTGCTTTCTGGTTCGAAATATGTGGATGAAGATAGGCTGCGTACCAGAAGAACAAACCGATTCCCGACAGCGCAATACAGGTAATCCAATTGGCTTCGGATATCGATAAAAACTGGGCAATTGTATTTCCAGCGTACGCTCCGATCAGGGCTATGAGGCCTCCTATCAAATTGATCAGACCGTTTACCCAGTGAGGCATCCGGACCTTATCCGCTCCATAAGCCATTCCAATCCCAGTGTTGTCAAAATTGGAACCAATCCCAATCAGGTTTAAAGCGATAAATGTGTTCCAAGTCATTCGTTTCATCCCCCTATGGAAGGCTGAATGACAATCGTCCGCTACGACATTATTTTGCATTTCCGTCAATCCATATGATACGACGGGACCGGACAGTTGGAACTGGACAAAGGGTGCCTGCGTATAGGTGGTTACCGTATGCTAATGCCCACTTCGCAAATCGTTCAATCGAGCACGAATAGCGCGAATCTGCATCATTAAGGCATCATTTGCTTGTGCATCGTCCGCCTCCACCGACATCAATTGTGTCAGGGAGAGCTCCAGCTTATCTATCTCACTTTGCACGTGAAGGTCTGCTTTACGCGAATGCATTTGCGAGACGAATGCTTCCATCGTGCCGTCGAAAGATCGCACGGTTTTTTCCTCAAAGTAAACCACGCGATTGACCAGTTTGCGAAGCAAATATCGGTCGTGAGACACTATCATGAGGGCACCAGGATATGCTAGCAATGCTTCTTCGAGGCGCTCTCGCGTGTCGATATCCAAGTAGTTTGTTGGCTCATCAAGCACGAGTAAGTTCGCGTTTGAGAAATAGAGGTTGACGAAGGCCACGCGGCATCGTTCACCCATACTGAGTGACGAAATAGGCTTCAACACATCCTCTTTCCGGAAGAGGAAACTGGCGAGTATCGTTCGAGCGTAGGCTTCGCTCATTTCCGGCAACGCGAGCACACTATCCAAAACTGTCTGTGCGTTATTCAAGTGATTTAGTTCTTGTGCAAAGTAGCCGATTTTGGCTTGCGGGTGATGGATCACGCTTCCCGCCTCAGGTGTCAGTTGCCCGGTGACGAGGCCAAGCAATGTCGATTTTCCTACGCCATTTGGCCCTACGATGCCGATTCTATCGCCTCTTCGCACTTCTAAATGAATGTGTTCGAACACTTTGTAGTTCGGGTACGAGAAGGTCACGTCTTGTAGCCGAACGAATATTTTTGCGTCAAACGCATTGTGCTGAAACGATACACCGATGTTCGGTTCGTGATGCGGTCGCTCCACCCGATTGGATTCCAGTCGTGCTAGTGCGCGTTCCTTTGCCACAAAACGCGTGGCATGTTTTTGTGCTTCTTTTTTGCAACTGGATCCCGCTCGCTCGCCGCATGATGCGCCCGTTCATACCACTGTTTATAGCGTTGAATAGCTTCGAGCAGCGCTTTGCGTTCTTGTTGTTGTTTGTGATACAGCGACTGTTGGGTCCTCAGTTCCATATCTTTTGCGGCACGAAACGCGGTATACCCTCCTTTGTACGCCTTGGTGCCCGCAGGGGTCAATTCATACGTGGTATTTGCCACAGCGTCAATAAAATGGCGGTCGTGCGAGACAAATAGAATACTGCCAGGGTACGAAATGAGCCAACTCTCCAGCCACTGCAACATTTCCGCGTCGAGATGATTGGTGGGTTCATCCAGTAGCAGAAACTGTGGTTGTAGGATGGATAACTTCGCAAATTGAGCCCGTGTCTTTTGACCACCGCTTAGCTGTGCATACGGAACTGAGAAGAGAGATGCATTGAGGCCCAAGCGTTTTAGCGCCACTTCTACGCTGCGCTCGTACTCGTAGCCCCCCATATCGGCGTACGTATCCATTTGTTTCAGATATTCATCCACGACTTGCTGGTCGTTTACACCCATCTCTAAACGCTGTTGCATGTGCGCCATTTGTGCTTTCAATTGGGACAATTTCTGATGTGCACTGTGTACGAAATCAAACAATGTCATGTCTTGATCGACGTGAATCTGCTGTTCGACCCATCCCCATTCATTCAGAGGGACGCCGCGGGTGATGACACCCTCGTCAAAAGTCGTGCGTCCGATAAGTCCGTCGAGAAAACTCGTCTTACCGACACCGTTTCTGCCAATCAGCGCTACACGCTCACCCATAGACACTTGGAGTGACGCATGTTCAAACAGCCGCTTACCATTCCAGTCCTTCGCGACATTATCTACCTTCAGTGCAAATAACAAGCCCTTCACATCCATTCTTAATATTGAAAAAGCCGCAGGCAAATGGCCTGCGGCGGATGTACAAAATTGGATGTGGAAGTCCGTGAAAACGCCAATCGGCGACATGGGATATATCGAACGAAGTTGGTTTCAACACACCATCACGTCGGGTCAGACACGCCGAAAAGCACATGTAGGACTTCAAGTAGACACACCAATTCCGTACACTCTGTCACGAGCAGAGCCATTTGCCCTATCGAGTTACTTGGACAAACCATAGGAATTGAACATGTCGTCTACTTGGATACCTCCATGTGCAGCAAATGATATATGCCGACATCATACGCCTTGATGTCGCCTAAATCAATGCGATTTTCAAAAAACTAGGCGGTTGACATTAAATTGGACACTTCGCTTGACGTACTGTGTAGTGAAATTTAACAAGAGGAGGAGATATGAATGTACGGTGTATTTGGCGGTTACACTCGCTGGGCAGTCGTGTTTCTGATCATTTTTGTGCTGTTCTTCCTGTTGGTTCCTGCCTACGGTGCGACGACCACATGCTAAAACGACTACCCCTGCCAATTGGAGAGGGTATTTGAGGATACCCTCTCCAATTGCAGACGGACAAGCATTGGGCAGGTTGCTGGTACACGTCTTGATACCCGGGGTGGACATCAGGCGCCGTATCGACGCGGATACACACGAAACGGATGTGTTCGCATACGATGGAAAATGACCGGAATAACGGGTTTTGTGAACTACAGGAAAGGGGAAGAGTATGGAGTCGAAGGCGCTAAAAACATTTCGTCGAAAAATGGCCAATCCTCTTCACTGGCATAAAGCGAACCAGATCTTCCTCAAGTACAGCCGCGATGACTTGAAAAACGTCGCTCGCACGATGGGGTTAATTGATGTGCTTGCGTCTGAGTTAGGGGTCACATTGAATGAATCGGAGCGGAAACAAGCCGCACAGTGGCTTGTAGATCAGGATATTGACCCAAAAAGTAAACGCGATAGAATGATGATTTGGCGCAAGGCAAAGTAGCACTGTCATCCGTTTCCGTGTGACGTGCATCAAATGTTGAGGGTGGACACATTGATGTGTTCACTTTTTTAATGTAGGGACAGCGGGATGGGGTGAGAATGAAACCCCAGCTATTTAGAAGGAGTGCGCCCGATTTTGACGAATTCTTTAGGAGATTCTTGCATTTGTACCGATTGGTTATTGGTCGTAGAAAGGGAGTTACCTTATGCAAACCAACCCCGTAGAACTTGTTGGCGAACGGGCAAAACTGGTTCCGATGAATTCTTCGCATGTCGAAGCGCTGTTCGCAGCGGGGCGGTATCCGGAAATTTGGACATATATGTTCAATCAGGTGGCGGATGTAGAGGATATAGAGCACCTCGTTTCGAGTGCTTTATCGGCGCGAGACACGGGCGACGAGTTTCCCTTTGTGATTATCGACCAGGCTACCAATCAAGTGGTTGGCAGTACGCGTTTTCTTGACATCTCCAGCCAACATCGTCAATTGGAGATTGGTTCCACGTGGCTGACGCCAAGTGTCTGGCGCACCCGCATGAACACGGAATGTAAGTATTTGTTGCTCAAGCACTGTTTTGAAGTGCTTGAGACGATTCGCGTACAAATTAAGACAGATAGACGGAACGTGCAATCGCAACGAGCCATTGAGCGTTTAGGCGCAGTGAAAGAGGGCGTGTTACGCCGACATCGGATATTGCCAGATGGGTATGTGAGAGACACGGTGTACTATAGCGTCATTGATGAGGAATGGCCCGCGGTGAAGGCTCGACTCGAGGCATTTTTGGGTTGAGTCCACAGGTTACATACGCCATCAAGATTCGCAGGTGGTACCACAACTAGGGTGCCACCTGTTTGAATTTTTTTGCTACGTTTAATTTGTGTTGTTACATACGTTCATCAAGATGCTGCGCGACACTTTGCACAATACCCGTACACTTCAAAGCGATGGTTGATGACCTGAAAATCTTTTACGAGCCCATTTAAATTGTTCATAGGGCATTCATCAATTGCAAATGTTGCCCCACAATTCACGCAAACTAAGTGGTGATGGTGCTGCTCGTGACACATCAGACGATATTTCGCCGCGTCATCGCTGAATTCCATATGCTCAATGACATTGTGCTCGAGCAGCGTAGCGAGCGTGCGATATATCGTGTCGTAACTGATATTCGGATAGGTCTTTCGAACGTGTTCGTACACTTCTTTGGCAGACAAGTATTTATCTTTATTTTTTACGAAAAAATCGACTGTTTCTTGTCGTTTTCCGGTGAATTTGAGACCCGCCCGCTTGAGCCTGCGCAAAATGGCGTCGGTGGTGATTTCCATCCCATTGTCTCCCTTCAGGAAAAACTTCATCGCCCGTAACCTGTCGTGTCTGCCACCATTATCTCGCACACGCGAGAGATTGACAAACGCAAAAAATGGGGAGATGCGGTGGCTTACGTTCTCGAGTGGACATATGTAACCTCCATCTCTGAACTTTACTGAATCCAGGCTTCTTCCGAATCCATTTCCCAATCCTCGTAAAGGGGAAGCGAATCCGTGAATTGAGACCAATCCTCTGCAACTTCGTCGTCTGTCAGCAGGCATTCGTCCAGCGATTCGATCAAGCCGGGCCAGTCGACATCGATGCCAATCAACACAATCTCGTTGATTCTATCTCCCCAGACAGGATGGAACGTGGCTTCCCATTCAGGTTCTTGCGCAAACACATCCGCCTGTTCCTCTTCAGGTAATGCAGCCACCCAGTAACCAGAGATGCCAATTTGAATGGAAGGCCCAGCTTGGCTAAACGTTATGGCCACGTCGTTTCGAGAGGCCAACCACATCATGCCTTTGGCGCGAACCACTTCGGGTGGCCAATTTTCTAACCATTGCGCTATCCGCTGTGGGTGAAACGGCTTTTGCCTACGATAAACAAACGATGTGATTCCGTATTCTTCGGTCTCCGGTGTGTGTGACGCCTTTTGTAGCTCGTGAATCCATCCAGCAGCCATACTTGACTTTTCAAAATCAAATCGGTGCGTGTTGAGTAATTCACGTGGATTGACACGGCCATGTGTCGTCCGGATGAGCTTGGCGTCAGGCTGCAGCTTGCGCAACATTTGCTCTAGTTTTTGTAAATGCTCTTCATCAACTAGGTCGCATTTGTTCAGCAACAAGACGTCACAGAACTCGATTTGGTCAATTAACAAATCCACAACTTCGCGAACATCGGTATCGTCAATACCCTGTTTGCGGTCTAACAGGCTCTCTCCAGATGAGAAGTCGTGCCAAAAACGATTTGCATCGACGACGGTGACCATGCAATCCAGGTGACAGAATTCACTGAGATTGACGCCAAGCTCTTCATCGACATAGGTGAATGTTTGCGCGACGGGAATGGGTTCGCTGATGCCCGATGATTCGATGAGGATGTAATCAAAGCGCCCCTTTTCCGCCAATGCCCGCACTTCTTCAACGAGGTCCTGACGAAGCGTGCAACAGATACAGCCATTCGTCATCTCTACCAGTTGTTCTTTTGTACGGGACAGGCTTGTGTTTTGTTTGATGAGATTCGCATCGACGTTAATTTCACTCATGTCGTTGACGATGACGGCGATGCGCATCCCGTGTTGGTGATTGAGTAGGTGGTTTAGGACAGTCGTTTTACCAGATCCGAGATAGCCGCTCAAAACGGTGACTGGAATCGTATGATTTTGCATCGTATTCACTCCTAAAGGCTCATGGTGGATTAACGGTGGAGATAGGTTAGCGCCTTATTTCGTAATCATTACGATTTGCGGTGCTCACCATTATATAGCCAAGTCCTCGTTTTGTAAATAGTAACAATTGCGATTTTCGTGAATGTGAGCCAGCTTTCTGCATAAGCATTACAGACAAGCCAGCTTGTGAGGAGGAGACATTGTGCAACTGATTTACGCAATTCCAGCTGCAATGGGTTTAGGGGCACTGCATTCATTGGAGCCTGGGCATGGGAAGGGAATTCTATCTGCTTATTTGATTTCCAATCGCGGAAAGACGAAGGACGCACTGATATTGGGGGTGATTTCGGCTGCGTCTCACACGTTGTCGATTCTATTATTAGCGTTTGTGACAACGTTGTCCGTGAACAAGTTGGTGCCTGAGCAATTGCTGTTTCTTATAGAGTTATGTTCTGGCACAGTGGTCACTGCAATGGGGCTGAGAATGCTCTATTCGCAGTTTCGCCCGCAGGTGGTCGTGGTCCGGAAACTTGGTGAAATAGAGGGGCACGGTGACCACCACCATCATCATCATCACCATCACCACCATTTTCATCAATTGGAACACATGGAATCAGAAACGCCTAACTCTTTTCGCCGCCTTTGCATCGTTGGCTTCTTTACAGGTTTAATTCCCTGCCCGAGCGCACTGGCGATTCTCCTGGCTTCCATTGGTATCCATCAGTTTCAGATAGGTGTCGGTTTGGTCGTGGCGTTTTCGGTGGGAATGGCACTTACCATGTGTACCATTGGCATGCTCGTGGTGCATACAGGAGAAGCTGTCAGCCGCCTTGACCATTGGCGCATCGCCGATAGATTTACGCGCATCTCTGCGGTGCTCGTGTGCTTGTTGGGGTGCTTCGTCGTATATGGTGCAGTGCGCCATATTCTTTGAACCATTTCGTGTGAAGGGCACGATGATGAACTCAAATCGTAATTAACCCTATTTACAAATCGTAATCATTCTGATATTCTCCATAGACGTTGACGCAATTTGGGTACATAAAGGAGAGAATTGAAAGAATGAAGATGACAGTTGGCAGTGGTATGGCGATGGCCGGGGCGCTTGCGCTTCTCGCGACATTAGCCGGGTGTGGAACAACAGAAAACAATACCTCGTCGGCATCGGCCAAAGGGACGTCGAATGCGAAGGTCATTCAAGCCGTTGGTGCAGAAAATGAGTATGCGAACGTGATCCAACAGATTGGTGGGAAATACGTTTCGGCGACCGGGATTATGAGTGACCCGAGTACAGATCCGCATGATTACGAAGCGAGCACAAAGGATGCAGCGCTCGTCGGGAATGCGACGCTCGTGGTTCAAAATGGCGTCGGGTATGACGACTTCATGAGCAAACTCGAATCCTCATCGCCGAATTCGAAGCGTGCGGTGATTGACGTCGCGAGTGCATTGGGATATGGCAAGGACACCAAGAATCCACATCTGTGGTATCAGCCGGATACGATGCCGAAAGTCGCCCAGTTGATTGCAGATCAGTTGGCGAAACAAGACCCTTCAGAGAAATCCTATTTTGATGCGAATGTGAAGAAATTTGATGCTTCCTTATCCACTTGGAAACAAGAGATGGACAATATCAAGTCGAAGTACCCAAATGCAGGGGTGGCGGTTACAGAACCTGTCGCGGATTACTGGCTTCAGGCGACCGGCATGGACATCAAAACGCCGTGGTCATTCCAGGCGGCCATCATGAATGGGACAGATCCGTCGCCACAAGATGTCAAAACGCAGGAAGCATTATTTAACAATCACCAAATAAAGGTGTTTCTTTACAATCAACAGGCCATCACAGACGTCACGAAGAAGTTCCTAGCTTTGGCGAAACAAGATCACATTCCGGTGGTCGGGGTATATGAAACGATGCCGCCAAACCATACCTACCAAAGTTGGATGGAAGCTGAAACCAAAGCATTGACGGCCGCACTGGAAAACGGTACGTCAACGGAGACGATTTCCTAATGCAAGTAGATCATGTGTTGGAACTGAATGATATCGTGGTGCAGTTTGGCCAGCGAACGGTTTTAGACCATATTGATGTCGCCATTGAAGCGGGAGAATTCGTTGGCTTGATAGGTCCCAATGGCGCAGGGAAGACGACTTTGTTGCGCGTGATTCTAGGGCTCTTGTCACCCAATCACGGGGAAGTTCGTGTCGATGGCAAGCCAGTGCGCAAACGCAACCGGGCGATTGGTTATGTGCCACAGAAAATCCATCTCGATCCCGACACACCACTTCGCGGCCGCGACTTGGTGGGGCTCGGCCTCGACGGTCACCGCTTTGGTGTGCCGTTGCCGAGCCGGAAACGGCGCGAGCGCATCGACGAAGTGCTGGAGGCGGTGGACGCACTCCGCTTTGCGGACGCTCCGGTAGGCCGACTCTCAGGTGGTGAGCAGCAGCGATTGCTCATTGCGCAGGCGCTGTTGACGGATCCAAAAATTTTATTGCTGGACGAACCTTTGTCGAATCTCGATATTCGCAGTGCGCACGAGGTCGTTCGTTTGGTTGGAAGACTGGGAAAAGAGCGCGGGATTGCTGTCATTCTCGTCGCGCACGACATGAACCCACTGCTCGGCCATATGGACAAAGTCTTGTATTTGGCTGAGGGACATGCGGCCATGGGTGAGGTGGATTCGGTTATTCAAAGCGAAGTGCTATCAAGGCTCTATGGCTACGAGGTGGAAGTGCTTCGCGTTCGCGGGCGAGTACTTGTCGTCGGCGGTAGAGACGAGGAAGCGGACGTCGTCGATTTGCTGGGCGGCTTTCACTGTGGCGATCACGAGGATGTGATGAACTCGTGACGACATTTTTGCACTATGTTTTTGCGCCGGGGTTGTTGCAGAGTGAAGAAGTGCTGCACGCACTTCTGGTTGGCATCCTCGTCGCCGTGATTTCTGGTGTGGTTGGCGTGTTTGTAGTGCTTCGCGGGCAGTCGTTTGTTGGCCATGTGTTGACAGACATCGGGGCGGCGGGGGCGTCTGGCTCCTTTCTGGTCGGCGTGAACGCGTGGTATGGATTCATCTCGTTTGGCATCTTGGCGGGTGCCGGCGTGGAATGGCTGGGCGACAGGGCGCGCAATCGGGATGTGGCGACTGGAATCATTCTATCTTTCGCGATGGGATTAGGATCACTGTTTCTCTATTTTGACACCCGGTTCACCAGTAATGCGAGTGCGCCGATGATGGTGTTGTTTGGCTCAATGTTCGTGCTCAATCCCGGCATTATTCCTATTGTGACATTCACCGGACTTGCAGCACTGGTCGTGCTACTCATCATTTACCGTCCGCTGTTAGTCTGTTCGGTCAACCCGGAGATTGCCCAGACGCGTGGGATTCCCGTTCGATTGGTCGGTATCTTGTTTATGATTTTACTCGCGATAGCGATTGAGGATGGATCATTGGTTGTGGGTTCCCTGCTCAGTACGGCGCTGATCATCGGACCGCCTGCGACAGCCATTCGCCTGACATCGAGAGTTGGCTTGGCTTCTGTGTTGTCGGCTGGGATTGGCGTGGTGGCGACTGGGCTTGGCATTCTCCTGGCGTACGACAGCTATCTGTGGCCGCCAGTTCATCGGGGATGGCCAGTCAGTTTCTTTATTGCGGTACTTGTTCTTGTCTTCTATTTATTATCGCGGCTGTGGCCCGAGCGGCGGCACGCGCATGGCGCGGTTACAGCGCGCCGCGAGGAGGTGGCGTAATGGGGCAGTTTTTGCAAATGGTCTTTCCATTGGACTTGATTACCTTGCCATTTATGTTCCACGCCCTCATCAGTGGCACCGTTGTCGCCATATTGTCTGGTTTGGTTGGATTCTTTGTGATTTTACGGGGCTCGTCGTTTGTCGCACACGTACTGCCTAAGGCTGGATTCGCAGGCGCTGCGGGCGCGGTGTTGTTGGATATCAACCCTTTAGTAGGGCTTGTTGTGTTTGCGTTGGGCGGTGCACTCAGCATCGGGATGCTCGGCAAGCGTGGCCGCCATGACGTCGTCACCGCGTTGACATTGGTCGTGGCGCTCGGGACAGGTGCACTGTTTCTCACGTTGAATGAGCATTACGCAACGGGCGCCTATGCATTGTTGTTCGGTCAATTGGTGGGCGTGAGCCTGAGTCAGGTGCTGGACACGGTTGTGCTTGGCCTTGTCTGTGTCCTGATTCTAGGCGTACTCTACCGACCGCTTTTGTTTGCGTCTATCATGAGAGATAGCGCCGAAGCGCGCGGCGTTTCATCCCGGAAACTTGAAATGGCGTTTCTGATAGTCGTCGGATTGGCTACAGCGGTGACGGTACCCGTGGTTGGGGCTTTGTTGTCATTCAGTTTGATGATTGGTCCAGCGGCGACAGCCCGTTACCTTACACACCGACCGGGTAAATCGCTCGTGTGTTCGGTGGGGATAGCCATCTTGACGATTTGGGCAGCACTGGTGCTTGGCTATGACACGAGTTGGCCAATCGGTTTTTTTGTCTCGTCCATTTCAGCATTGTTGTATGGTGTGGTGCGTGTGGGGGCATCCCTGCAAAAACGCCGTGTTGTCGGAAAAACGGATGCGCACATACGCCCGCTCGATGGGGTGGTCGGTCAGAAGTAAGAACGCGGCCTGTCCTTGTGTGACGAGAGAAGTTCTAAGTTTTGTTGTGATGGCGCTCGACCATTGTGAAGAGAGACCTGAGGCAGTGATATCTACCTGGTCTCTCTGAATCCGGTAAGGAAAATATGGTTGCGATTATATCGTATATAACGATATAATCGCTTTGTGTGGAGGTGTTATATATGACGCAACCGTTGCAATCCCTAGCTGAACAGATTTCTTCGGCGTTCTCCTCGGTGTACTATCACTGCCATCCGACGTTTGAGATGGAATTGTCTCACCAGGCCGTACGCGCGCTTCAACTCATTCAAATGACGGGGCCTGTTACGATTCAGCAAATCGCCGATCATTTAGGGTGCGCGTCGAATACAGCATCGGAAATTGTCCGGCGGTTGGCTCAAAAAGGTCTGCTCGAAAAAATGCGAAGTCATGTGGATGAGCGAATTGTGCAAGTGAGTTTGACTGCAAAGGGGCAACAGACGGTGATGCAACACACCGGGCTCGATGTGGCACGCCTCGCGAACGCGCTGTCAGGCTTGTCATCAGCGGAATGCCAACAGGTTGAGCAGGGCCTTGCCACGTTGCTTCGAGCTTTGAGAGGTGTGCGAGAATGATGATGACGTTCGTGAAAGTGCTGATTTCGGCGCTGGTTATCGCGGCGGTGACCACAATCTCAAAGCAGTTCCCGACGTTGGGTGGATGGATTGCAGCGCTGCCCATCATTAGTTTGTTATCTGCACTTTGGCTCGTATTTGGACATCAGTCGTCTGAAGATGTTGCTCGTTTCTTCACCGGTGTGTTGCGTGGTCTCTTGCCTACGGCCATTTTGCTTGTGGTGACCGTGATATGTTTGCGGCGAGGTACGAGTTTTATGGGGGCACTTGGTATCGCAATCGTCGCTTGGGGTGCGAGTTCGTACATATTAATCAAGGTGGGATTGTAATGTCTGAGCGGGACAGAGGATTGAAGCTGGATTCGGAACAGGAATCGTGGAACGAGAAATATCGGCGCCGGGAAGAAACGTTGTTTGCCCCGGATGCTTTTTTGGTGGCGCGCCGCCATCAACTTCAGGAGGGCACAATCCTTGACGTGGCCTGTGGGGATGGCAGAAACGCGCTGTACCTCGCCCGTCACGGGTTTACTGTGACAGGCGTTGACTTTTCGCGCGAGGCGCTTCGGCGATTGGCGCACTTCTCGCAGGCGCAGGGATTGACCGTCGAAGCGCATCAACTATCACTGGAACAAGGTGCATTGAGAGCCGTGGGCAGGTTTGACAACGTCATTGTCGTGCACTTCAAGCCTTCTCCGGAAACGTTTCGGGATATCGGGGACGTATTGAACGAAGGGGGTATCTTGTTGATGACCTCTTTTAATCTTCGGCAACATGTCGAGCGCAATTTTCCGGAAAAGTACTGCTATCGTGAACGTGAGTTCATCGGTGTGGATGACAGATTGGAACTGCTGGAATACACAAGCTATCAAAATGAGCGCGGTCACTTTGATGGCTACGTGTTTCGCAAGAAATAGACGTCACGCCGTGTCGGCATGCGACAACAATCTAATTCGATCCCGCTTGCCGTTCATATATGAATGTAATATATTACATACAACAGAGCGACAAGGGGAGTCATCATGCCAATTCCGGAGGGTTATTTACGACCTGAACGTATCTCTGCAAAAGAGCGCGCATTTCAGCAGATTCAACGTTGGATTGTCGACGGTACGCTCCAGCCCGGTGAAAAGTTGAGCGACGGTGAGTTGGCCGAGGCGCTTGGCGTGAGCCGGACACCTGTGAGAGAAGCGCTGCAAACACTTGAATTGCAAGGTTTCGTCGAGATGCACCGCGGGCGGGACACGAGAGTCACGGCCACTTCGAAGGAGGACATCCGAAAGATCTATCCTCCCTTGGCGTCGTTGCAATCGCTTGCAGCGGAGCTGGTGGTTGATTCGGTGACCGCGGAGTTCATCGGACGGTTGCGTGAAGTCAATGTACAATTCGCAACTGCACTGCGTCGCAAATCGTCTTACGAGGCCATGGAATTAGACGACGAATTTCACAATGCGATTGTCGAGCGCGCAAACAATCCATACATTTCGTCGTTCATTTCGACGCTTCAACTTCACGCGCGCAGATTAAAGTACGTGTTCTTTGAGGACTCGCTATTATCGCATGAATCGATTGCTGAACATGAAAACATCTTGAAGGCGCTCGAACAGCGGGATGCAGAGAAGGCTGCGTCAGCGACGCGGGAAAATTGGCTGCGCGCGATGCACGAGTTATCTCGCCGTCTGTAAAGGACAATTCAAAGCATGTGGGAACAACGGGGTGTCAATGGTGGAGATAGGGATGAATGCGTCAGCGATTCATAAAGATGCTATCGAAGTTCGTTGGCTTTCCGAGCATTTCATGCGCAAAGAGCTATGTGCCATCTCGTGTCGTTGGGCGACACTGACTGAACGGGATGTGGTGGATTGCAATCTGGGCTGTATTCTCTCTGATGTGTGGGCGGCCGAACATCGGCTTGCGCCATTTCCGGAGGTAGCAGTCGCGTTCTATGAGCAGTGCGCCGTAGGAATCGTCTGCGGTACGACCTTGTCTACACAAAAATGTTTTTTTATCGATCACCTGGTGGTTCATCCACGGTACAATGTGACAAAGACTGGATTTCCCGCGATGCACGCTATTCAGGAGTGCCTTGTCGAGGCCGCGATAGACCACAGTCAGGCTTGTGGGTATCACGGATGGTTAGCTTGTTGTCCAGAACCTGGAACGGAAGCGATGTGGAGGCGGTTGGGTTTTTCGAAGGAAGACTCGTTCATTTATCGCCGTATGGGATATTTCACGCAAATGCCCGCAGGGATCCACTAGTTGGGTAATCGGATGCGAATGATTGCTTGTGTATCGAGCCATCGGGTTGCGTTTTTGTTTCTGGCACATGTGGCTTTGGCACGGTATAAGGAGGGGGCGTTCCGATGGCGCGCGATTCACAATTTGAAATACTGAATCCGGAGGATGCGCTTGCGCTACAGGCTTTAGCTGAAGCTGTCGGTTGGCGTTTTCACCCCGAACAAGCGCATCTTTTGCTTTCGTCAGGGGGCACGGTGTTCGGTCAACGCGTACAGGGCCGGCTTATCGCAAGTGCTGGTATTTATATATATGGCACGTCGTTATCCTCTTTAGGTGTCGTCATGGTGGATCGCGCGTTTCAGCGGCGAGGCCTGGGCAGGCGTATGGTCGAACGGTGTCTCACGGAGGTGGCCAAGACGGATACGCCGGTGACGTTGGTGGCGACATCGGAGGGATTTCCACTCTATGCGTCGCTAGGGTTTCAAACGGTCGGTCAGGTGTATCGTTATCAGAAGGATAGCATACATTCAGACGATACGCTGCCGAATCACGCAGGGATGTCCAAAATGACGGAAGCGGACCTGGCGGAAGTGATTCGGATGGATGAGGTAGCTTTTGGTGCGCCGAGATCTGCACTACTTCACACGCTGTTTTCCCAGATGCAAGAGGGCTATATGGTTCGCGATGCGACTGGCGCTGTCCGGGGAATGGCCATCGCTGTTTGCCGCGGGGCGTGCTTAGTGATTGGACCGCTGGTGGCCCATGCTGAGACGACAGCGATGGCGCTTGTGCAGCGGATCGCAGCGTCCTTTGATGGACCAGTGCGGCTGGATGTGCCAAGTCATCAGGCGGCTTTTGTTGCGCAGTTAGCGTCACACGGGTTCCGAGAGCGGATGGCGTCGCCAGTCATGTGTTTGGGACGAACGAATTTGCCGGGGCAGCGGGATTTATTGTTTGCCATTGCTGATCCGGCCTTTGGCTGAAACCATCGTTCGCGAAACCATCGCGCAAGCGCAAGGGATTCGATTAAATTAGAGGTTGTTGCACATTGTGCAACAACCTCATTGTTTAGCAGAGAGAAACGGTTTACCATCCTCCTGAAAGCGAATACATTTCGCACAATGCAGAAGGGAGGACATGTGGTTGGCGAATTTGGAATCGAACATCGTGGAAGTCCACAACAAGGCAACCAGAACAAAAGTGCGATGGACACATATCACGATTACGCTCGCTGTGATTTGGGTCGTCGGGATGATCGACAAAATTGGCGTGGCGGTGGTCGCGACCAACAGTCATTTTCTACAGGATATGAATCTGGTCGGACGCAACGAGATGATTGGAAGCCTGACGTCGGCGCTATTGTTTTCTTACGGAATCGGGTTTTTTCTATGGGGATGGCTGACGAACAGATTTGGTCCGAAGCGGTGCGCCATTGTGGGATTGTCGATTTGGGGTGTGAGTACCTTGATGGCAGCCGTGTCCCCGAATTTTTCGGTGTTATTTATTTCCCGGATTGTGTTGGGGTTTTCGGAAGCCTTTTTGTGGCCTGTTTCCAACGCTTTGACCGCGCGCTGGTTTCCGCTCGACGAGCGTGGACGGGCGAAGTCGATTTGGATAAACGGCGTGAGTCTTGGGTCGGCGATAGCCGGGTTTGTGGTCACAGCGCTTATTTCGCTGTTTGACTGGCGTGGCGTGTTTTGGTTTTTGACGATTGTCGCGCTTGTGATTTGCGTGCCGTTGCTCTGTTTGTTGATTACAGACACACCAGCCAGACATCGGCGCGTATCCACTGAAGAGTTGCTCCACATTGAGAGGAACCAACGGATGGAGGAATCCGTCGCGACATCGAAAAACGCGTTACGCACCTTGAACTATTGGTTGGTCGTTATCGCGTTTACGGGGAATATTTTGGCGGTCTACGGACTTGGCAGTTGGTTTCCCTCATACATGGCGGTATCTATGCATTTCAGTCCAACGGCCACGAGCACCTACATGCTGATTACATGGAGTGTCTCCATCGCCATGATGTTCTGGGTGGGTGCGCACACCGACAGGACACACAAAAAAGCCTATTGGATCATCGTCGGGTTCTTAGTGGCCTGTGTATTTCTCGGTATCTCCCTGAACAGTCCGGCACCCATCGCGGACGCGTTGTTGGTTGGCGGAGCGATTGCCTTCATCCAGGCCTTCACGACACCCATGTTACATGGGCTTTTACACGACATGAGCCCCACTCGGCAAATTGGCCGAAACACCGGAGTCATGACCGGCATAGCGAATGTGGTCGCTGCCTTTGGTCCAGCCATGATGGGGACTTTTATTACAATCGGCCATGGAAGTTACCGGGCTGCGTTTCTCTTTCTCATCATCTGTTTCGTTCTCTCCGCAGTCTGTGCGGTCGTGCTGACCCTGCGCGGAAAATAAGAAACCGCTTTCTATGGCCGCGTGACAAAGACGTGGTGAGAAATCTCTTTAGCGGCGTGGATGGCTTGGTTGGCAAAGTAGAGTAGCCCTTTTTGTGCCATGCGGTAACGAGGACCGACGATGTTCAGCGCAGCTGCAACGTTGCCTTCGGCGTCGTAAATGGGTGCAGCCGCAGCGACGACGCCTTCGTGTCGTTCCTCCTGGCTTAGCGCGTATCCTTGCCTGCGCACGTTCTCGAGTTCTATCCGGAACAACTGTGGGTCCGTGATGGTGTTTTTTGTCCATCGTTTCAGTCCGGCGTTGATTACTTCGTCGATGACGGTAGAGTCTTGACCGGACAAAAGAACTTTTCCGGAACTCGTGCAATAAGCCTTGCAACGTGTCCCGACACGGGAAATGAAGCGAATGGGATGGTTGCACTCGACGACTTCTAGGTAAAACACGTCGACGTGATCGAGCAGGACTAACTGGACCGTCTCCTCGACGCGATTGACCAGGTTTTTCAGGAGAGGATGCGCTTCGCGGAGTACTTCGTGACAACTTTGGTAGGTGCTCGCAAGCGACAGTACGGGAAGTCCAAGCCGGTATGCTCGGGATATCGGGTCTTTTACGACGAATCCTTCATTTTCCAGCGTCGTCAACAGGCGACTGACCGTACTTTTGTTCAATTCTAGTTTTCGGGCCAATGCGGATACGCGATGCTCTGGTTCGGCAATCGAAAAGCACTTCAGAATTCGAAGTGCGTTATGGACAGAATTCAACGACGAAGTATCGCGCGCCATGGATAAAGGCACACCGCCCTTCTAATTTTGAAAAGGTGACGTGCCATTATCGTAATCATGTGGATGCGTGTCGACAAGCGCAATGTTTCGGTATGTGGAAAACGTATCTGGATTTGTGGGGAGGCCGTTTGCTGTGAAATTGCCACTATCATTTGCTTGTTGGAATTACGATCGCGTTAGTGGGTTGTTCGATGGCTCCATTCAACCGAAGGGAATCGACTTGCGACGCGTTTCGGCAAACTGCTGCACTCAAGGTCACACTGCCTTGGGTCACAGCGGAGTGGGAGCGCACGACGCAGATGATGGGGCAAGACTACTGGCCGTATGGTATCGCGCGGAATCAAGCGACATTGACGGCGGCTGTTCAGTACAGTTATGAACAAGGATTGATTTCACGGCTGATTCCAATGGAAGCGTTATTTGCGGAGTCGACACTTGAGCGGTTTATCGTCTAACGACTTATATCCGATCCCATTGAGGTATCGCAGGGCGCTTGGAGGGAATGGCTCGAGCCATCCTCTTGTATTCTACTGTTCAAACTCTTACTATGAGTAGATATTGAATAATCGGAATTGTCGTTCCGAATAGTGGAATGAGAGGCGCTGTAGATGCAGGAACTTTGGAGTACGGACGGGATTTTTGTAGGAGCGCACAATCGACGCGTGCCAGCGCGCCTATGCAGGCGAGTGACCGTTCCGTCCAAGCGTACACTGTGGGAGACTGCAGCTATGATTGAGGTGGCGTCACGAATCGGATTTCATCTCGTCGAACTCGAGCATCCGGCTTTTGACGCTCTATTTATCTTTGACGAACTCGACACAGCGAATCCCGATTCGAAAGATGATAGGTCTCAAACAGGTGTTCAACTCGTTATCGGAAGTGATGCGGCCTGGCTCAAACAGGTGCTTGGGGAGAAGGCAGAACCCATTGTTCAGTCTTTGCAGACGGGGCCGCCGCACCGCGGTGCGATTTATCGATATCAGGACCAAGGAATGACGATGCTCGTCATCACAGGGACGACGCCTGAGTGCGTCCTGCACGCCGCACGTTACTTGGTCACAGACGGATTTGGTGACGGGATTCAGTGTCCTCAAGCCCTCACGCTCGTCTCTCCGAACACTCCCTCTGTACAGGGTTCCGGGAAGCAAGGTCTGTTTCCGGACGCTAAAAGCGATTTATCCCTCCATACGCTGTTTACGAAGCAAGGGCTTTATCGCACGCTACCAGGACAGTTGCATCCTGAGCTCAATGTCCTATTTGACGTCGTCCGTTCGGATTTTGAAGAGACGGTGGCTGCGGTCGAACTCGCTTGCCGCTTGGCGCTGTCAGCAGGAAGTATCTGCTTTCCGATGACGCGCTGTCTGGAGCCGGAGCAATCCCTGGAGACCGATTTGATCATTTCAGTTGCTCAGATAGCGGACGGGCCGCAGCAATCCGTGCAATTGGCGCCGGGTTCATGCGCTCCCACGCTTAAAATCGCCGCACGCAAAGGACACTTGATTCCACTTGTGCGGAAAATGATGGATGGATGGTTTGATGAAGTGGACGTGATTGAAGCGGACACGTGGCGTCAGCGGTTTGCCATGTTGCAAAGCGAAAGTCAGGATATTCGCGAGCGGGCACAACTGGCGATGCGCTTGTACCAGGTGATGGCACGTCACGAGGTGAGCGAGATTGTACTCCCTGTCCAACTCGGTCAGCCACTCGCGATGTGGGAGCGATTTTTGCAGTTGCGTCGAGGGCCCAAGGGCCGCGATGTCGTGCGCGTCGAAGAAAGGGCGCCCGTGTGGTCCACAGATTGGCGAGCGGCTGGCGAACTCGCGGAAATCGCATCGTATATCGAGGCGTTTTTTGCAGGTGTTGCCAAGGAAGATATGCCTGAATCGGCGGCGATTGAAGTGACGACGACCGTGAGTGCCACCTCGTTTGCCACATGGTCCGTTGACCTGCAGTCGACGTTGCAGAAGCAGTTCGGCGTGCGAGTGTCGTTCGTCTACCGCAACGCCAACAAGTCTGGATTGCATTGGCTCATGCACGAAGTCCTGCCAGAACTGAAAAACTGCACAGGGGTGCACCGGGTGGAGCTTGCAGCCAGGGCGTTTCGTCCTGAGGCTGCCCATATCGATCGCGCTTATCGCTTCCTCCAGGAACTATATCCGGGGGATGCGATTGTCTCGTCCGAATTGGGGATTGCCCTGGAGCAAGTTCAATTGTGCCTGAACGACAGCGCTCATGCCCCTATGTTTCAAGTGATTGCCTACGCAATCGACGGTCGACCCATTGGCGAGTGGGCGTGGGAAGGCTGGGCTAGGAGCGCGGTTTATATGCCGGAGAGGTCGGAGCTTGGGCACGTGCTCGTCCCTTCGGCAGGCTGTCGAATTTTTCGCGGGGCGCAGGTGCGACAAGCGGCGGACGCTTGGGATTCCCGCCAATTTGACACGAGTGCGTTCCAGTTTTGGCAGTGGTATCAAGGTGTTGTACAACAAGTGGAGCACCGGGAAGACTTACATCCAGATGCTCCGAAGTTCATGCAGTTGCAGTGTGACGTATGGATGGATGCGGAGGATGAGAAGATTCCGTATCTGGAGGAAGTCAATTCCTGTCTCGAGGCGCTGCATGAGGATATTTACTTTTACACACTCCACGCCTTCTCCGAATATGGCCGGCAGATAGGGGATGTGACGTGGGATGCGCCAGGCGGGATTCTGCCGTTTATGCACGCGCAAATGGGCATTGAGCCACACGCGACGGTTCAATTGTACGCGTTTCCCACGCGTGCTGAAGTCCAGTGTACGATAGATAAATCTCCCCAGACCATCTTTCCCTTTGGGCGTGGAACGTTTGCTGGCGCACGCGTATTGGGCATCACATGGTCTGAGGCCGGGCAATCGTTTGTCTTTGAGGGGCCGATGGATGAGTCGGTGGAGCGCGCGTGTCACATGTGGCTCAATGCAGAAACAGGCGCCCGCACTGCCCTTGTCAACGAGGACAATCCGGCAGTCGTGGCCTATCCGAAATCAATTCATCGCGACATCTTCGTCAATCGCGATGTCAGGCGATGGCTCGAACGTCATCAAGAGACGATTTTGGGGCGCGCGTTGTGCCTGGATTATTCGTTTCAAGGTGAACCCATTTGGTTTGTGGAACTGTATGACGTGAGGAATCGAATGGCGATTTCTTCCCTACTAAAGCATGCGTTGTACAAACCGACGCTTTTCATCAACGCGAGGCATCACGCCAATGAGGTATCGAGCACCAATGCTGCCTTGCAACTCATTCAATCGTTGTCCCAGGAGCGCACGTTGCTCGAACGCGTCAATTTGGTCGTCGTGCCGCTGGAAAACGCCGACGGCGCGAACTTGCATGAGCGCATGGCAGACGAGCATCCGACATGGAAGCTGCACGCCGCGAGGTACAATGCGTGCGGACTCGAGTTTCAGGACTATCGCTTTCGAGCCGATACGATATTCGGCGAAAGTCGTGTGTATGAGAAAATTTGGAATCGGTGGACGCCGGATGTCGCCATTGACGATCACGGCATTCCATCCCACGAATGGATTCAACCATTTAGTGGGTATAGCAGTCCACCGCGGTTTCCCGTCTCGTATTGGATTCCGAGTGCCCGCATGTACACGATTTGGCGTGAGCCGGGTACGCAGCGCGATGTACATTGGAGCGCCTATCAGTCACTTCGCGAACATGTAACCGCCCGGTTGGATGCAGATGCGGAAGTAGCGCGCGACAATGGGATGTGGTTAAACACGTATCAGCGATGGGGGAACCATTTTGACCCAGCGTATTTTCCGGTGGAGTTGTCCAACGGGAGTATTGCGCATACCTGGAAGACCCGCATTCGCGAAACATCGAATGTCCTGGCGGAGCGGTTTCCGGAATTCATCACGGCCGATATCATCACCGAAGTCAACGATGAGACGGTTCATGGGGCCGAGTTGGCTCAGTGTGCGCACGCGCATCTCGTCGTCAATGAAGCGGTCGTGGACTGGTTGGCATCTGTTGCGACGAAGGTTGAGGTGCAATGTGTGCCGCTTTCCGGTGACAGATTCCGTTTAAACATGACAAGAATTCGCCCAGTTTGTCAATAAACGTAACATAAACGCTTGTAAACATTATTAAAATAAATTAAAATTCGTGATAAGTTTCAATATTTGAAATAGAAATTCCGCATGTTGGAATGGAAGGGGGGTTCTCAATTAGCCAAAATCACACTGTTGTAAAATCTCTTGAAGTTCTCAATTTATTTCTGAAGGAAGCTCACTTGAACCTGAACCAGATGACGGATAGGCTCAGGCAACCTAAGACCTCCGTCTATCGAATGGTTCGGTCGTTAGAAGAAGTAGGTTTTCTGACGAGGGACGAAGATGGAAAGTATCGTCTTGGTTTGATGCTGTTGCAGTTTGGGCAGTTGGTAAGCGAGCGCTTGGATGTCCGACGATTGGCCTTGCCTGTCATGGAGCGCTTGCGCGATGACACAGACGAAGCCGTGAATTTGATTGTTCGCGATGGGTACGAGGCGGTTTATATCGAAAAGGTCAATACGATGCATCCAGTCCGCGTTTACAATGAGCGCCCAGGACTTCGAGTTCCGCTCTATGCAGGTGCTTGTCCGCGCATTTTGTTGACGTATATGGAGAAGGAAGAACAGGAGCAGTACTTGCTTGATGTCCAACTTCACGCAGTCGGCCATGCCACCATCACCGATGTCGGCGAGTTGCGAAGGGTGCTTGATGAAGCAAAGGAACGGGGATACACCATTAGTCATTCTGAGCTCTTGGATGGGACCTCCGCTGTCGCTGCGCCGATATTCAATCACCGCGGTGAAATTGTGGCGGGAATCAGTGTGGTAG
The DNA here is from genome assembly GCF_022674245.1 of Alicyclobacillus acidoterrestris. Lineage (GTDB taxonomy): Bacteria > Bacillota > Bacilli > Alicyclobacillales > Alicyclobacillaceae > Alicyclobacillus > Alicyclobacillus acidoterrestris. The sequence continues at coordinate 2,889,764 of NZ_CP080467.1, read as the reverse complement.
GTCTGACATCGCGGTTCACTCCTGAAGTGATTCCAGACTTTATCGAAAAAGTGAAACAGGCAGCAGAGATTTGCTCAACACAACTTGGATTCCAACATCAGAAACAAGTCTAGGGACTATGTTTACAAAGGAGTGACACAGGTGGTTTTAATAGGTGTCGCAGTTGTCATCGTCGGGTTTCTCATTCGGTTAAACCCCTTGTTGGTCGTTATCGTTGCTGGTTTGGTCACGGGACTTATCGCGCATCAATCTTTATACAGTATCATCACACAATTCGGAGAAGCATTTGAGACCAACCGCTATATGGCCATTTTTATCGCGACGCTGCCTGTGATTGGTCTGCTCGAAAGGCACGGCCTCCGCGAACAGGCCGAGCGGCTGATTGGCAAAATCCGCGCGGCCACGACGGGTCGCATTCTGATGTTGTATCTGCTGTTGCGGGAAGTGACTGCTGCACTAGGCATCACGTCTATCGGCGGCGCGGCACAGACGGTTCGCCCGCTGATTGCACCGATGGCCGAAGGGGCTGTGGAAGCAAAGTACGGATCGATACCGGAAGATACGCAGCAGGAGGTTCGCGCGCATGCCGCCGCGGTCGATAATATCGGCGTATTCTTCGGAGAAGACATCTTTATCGCTGTTGGTGCGGTGTTGTTAATGAAAGGATTTTTTGATCAGAACCACATCAAGTCGACGCCGATTGATATGGGACTGTGGGCCATTCCGACGGCTGCAGCAGCGCTTGTGATTCATTGTATTCGGTTGTATTTGCTGGATAGGCGAATCAAACGGCGCATGACAGCGGCGAGTACATCTACGACAAGCACAGAGGAGGGCGCGAACCTTGGTGATCTCAACTGAAGCGGTTTATATTTTTATCGGAATTATCACACTGTGCGGAAGTATCTATACATTCTTTGACAAGAAGAATCCTCGCCGGATTTCGTCCGCGCTGTTCTATTTTCTCTACGCTGTCACCTTGATGTGCGCAAAAGTGATTCCGCCGTTTTACATCGGCCTGATTGTCCTCGCGATTGTCGTACTCGCTGGACTCAATCGAGTGCAGAAAGGCGACTACGGTGAAGCGCCGCGGGAAGAGCGCGAGAACAATCGGAAACGCTTAGGCGGATGGTTGTTCTTGCCTGCACTGTTGATTCCGTTGCTCACGGTGGCAGGTGTTGAAGGGGTCGGCAGCCACAAACTGGCTGGGCGCTTCATCTTTGACCAGTCAAATGTCACCATGGTCTCGCTGGCGGTGGGAACCGCCATAGCACTGATTGTCGCTTGGCTGATGACCAAATCTTCCCCGTTAACCTCTGTGAAAGAGTCGAGGCGGTTGCTGGAGTCGATTGGCTGGGCGGCCGTGTTGCCACAGATGCTCGCGATGCTCGGGACGATTTTTAACAGTGCCGGTGTCGGTACAGCGGTATCGAGTGCGGTAGATCACATTATTCCCGCCAACTCGCTTTTCTGGGCAGTGTTTGCCTACTGTGTCGGAATGGCTTTGTTTACCATGATTATGGGCAACGCGTTTGCCGCATTTCCTGTCATGACCGCAGGGATTGCCATTCCACTCATCATTCAGCACTTCGGTGTGAACGCGGATAGGGTCGCAGCCATCGGTATGTTTGCCGGCTATTGTGGTACGTTGATGACGCCTATGGCGGCAAACTTCAACATTGTACCCGCGGCGCTATTGGATTTAAAAAGCAAGTACCACGTCATTCGGGCACAGGTTCCGACAGCGATTCTCTTGTTGGCTGTGAACATCGTCATCATGTACCTCGTGGCACGATGATACAGATGAAGATAGGCGCTTAAGAGGTCAGGCAACGTATACGATTCGTAAAGGAAGGCGTGATAGTATGAAGACGCGAGTTCTGGTCACAGGATTTGATCCGTTTGGTGGCGAGCAAGTCAATCCGGCGCTGGAGGCTATCAAGCGCTTAACAGGGCGTGTGATAGAGGACGAAGTGGGGGCTATCCACGTCATTCCGGTAGAAATTCCTACGGTGTTCGGCACCTCGATTGCCTCGTTGCGACAAGCGATTGATGCGAACCGACCAGATATTGTGATTTGTGTCGGCCAAGCGGGTGGGCGGCATCATATTACGCCGGAACGGGTTGCCATTAACGTGAACGACGCGCGGATTCCAGACAACGAGGGGAATCAGCCGATTGACGAACCCATTGTCGCTGACGGCCCTGCAGCTTATTGGACGGGGCTGCCGATTAAAGCGATTGTTCGCGCACTACAGGACGCGGGGATTCCTGCATCTGTCTCGAACACGGCCGGGACCTATGTCTGTAACCATTTATTTTATGGGCTGATGCACTTGCTAAACACAGAGTACCCAGGCATTCGGGGCGGCTTCATCCACATCCCGTTTTTGCCGGAGCAGGTGGTAGACAAAGAGGCGCCCAGCATGTCCTTAGACGCGATTGTGCGCGCGGTTGAGATTGCTGTTCAGGTCTCTGCTCGCCAGCAAACGGACATTCACGTATCTGCAGGAAAAGAGTTTTAAGGGCTGTTTCGTGCAACAAATGGTGCATGCTCGGGGACAGACGGCCTTGGCCGTCTGTCTTTTTTTTCTAGAACCACGGGTGAGGGCCAGGCTGACGCCTTGGGCGCGGTGGGAGATGCTGTGGGGAACGTCTAGGTAATCCTGGAGGTGTCCTGTGAGCCGGATGGCCTGCGAAAGGTGCGCCACCTCGAGGCATTGGGTGTATCGGTTGGACGCGACGAGGTGTCTGGCTCTGGCCCATCAAGGGAGGTTGACCTGGCGTCCAACGCACTTCTGGTCTTTGGTGGTGCGGTCGGGCATAGGGATTGATTGCGTAATTTGGGTTGTGGTGAAATGCTTGCGGAGGGTGTGGGCGCACAGAGAATTGATTTGCAGGCCCCGGCCGCCGCATCTGAGGGCGTTGGGCGCGCCCTTGCATCCCCTTATTTGCTGGTTTTTTCCGTGTGAGAAACGAGAATAAGCCTCGACGCTTCCCTGGTGCGCCACTCGCGCTGTCACGCTGCACGGGGACGTGGGAAGTATTTGGGCTGATAGGCCGCTGTGGCGCAACTTGTGCCCCGTGGGGAGATTCTTCCTCGACGTGCGGTGTGGCAGTGGTACCGTCCTCGTCGACCGGAGCGTCCACCGGGTTCTCGGATTGGGCTGATTCTGCTGATGGATCTTCGGCCGGTGTATGGCTAGACAGCGCTGATGCTCCATTCATCATTGCCCTTAAAACGTTCATCATCATGATATTTTCCACCCTTTCACAGCTAGCCAATGCGAGTTTGCCATTGGCGGTACTGGATAGGTGTCCAGCATGGGTTCGAATCGGGCCGGATGAAATATTCCGTACTGTTCGTGCCAAAAACGCAGTGACCTGGCTGGACAGAATCAACTGATTGATTTGTATCTCAAAATCCCAAGGAGGCTTACCATAGGGATACATCGCATTACTCCAGCAAAAGGGGTGCTCATGATGGGAATTATGCGGATTGGCAGGGCACAGCTGCGCGTGATGGATCTCGATACCGCAGTCGACTATTACACCAATGTCATCGGCCTGGACGTCGTCGGCAAAGAAGAGGGCAAGGTTTACTTGAAGGCGTGGGACGAGTGGGATCACCATAGTCTGATTCTTCAGCAAGCGGACTCGCCTGGATTAGATCATTTCGCGTTTAAGGTGGAAAAGGAAGATGACCTGAGCGAGTTTGAGAAAAAGGTTGAGCAGTTTGGCTGTACACTCAAACGCATCTCGAAGGGCGCGCGGCTGGGTGAGGGCGAGGCGATTCGGTTCGAATTGCCGACGGGACACCAAGTGGAGCTGTACAGCGAGATTGAACAGCTTGGTACGAAAGTCGGCGTTTTAAATCCACACCCGTGGCCAGATGGGTTACGCGGGATTGCACCGCATCGGTTAGACCACGTCTTGTTAACTGGCGAGGACGTGAAAACGGTTACGCGTTTTTTCACGGAGGCGCTGGGGTTATACCAGAGTGAGCAGGTGCTTTCGGTCGACGGCGAGGATATGGTGGGCAGCTTCATGTACGCTGCCAACGGCAAACCGCACGATGTGGCGTTTATCAAAGGCCCAGACAAAAAATTGCATCACGCCGCGTTTTATGTGGAGCACTGGTACGACGTGTTGAAGGCGGCCGATATTCTGTCAAAACACGATGTGACGGTGGAGATAACGCCTACGCGCCACGCAATGACCAGGGGACAGACGGTTTACTTCTTCGATCCGTCCGGAAATCGCAACGAAGCATTTGCAAGCGGTTACATTACGTACCCGGACTTTCCGACCATCACCTGGACGGAAGATAAAATCATGCACGGGATTTTCTATCACCGCCGCATGCTGATTGAAGAGTCTTACATGAAGGCGCTTACCTGATAATTTGATTCGAGTGAACAGGAGGGTATCCAATTGGCCAAGACACTGACCAAACAGGCGCGAGTGGATGTGGCGACGCTTTTGGCGAGGGCGGAAGAAGTCGGCAAATTGGCGGAAGCAGAGGCGTTTGCGGGGGATAAGAACGCTCGATTGTCCGATAACATCGCCAAAGCTATCCGCGATGCCGAGTTTCACAAGTTGATGAAGCCCCAGCGATTTGGCGGAATTCCTTGTGATTTACACACATATGCCGAGATCATCCGCACAGTCGCCCGGTATAACATCCCGGCCGCCTGGCTGACGTACTTTTACTCTGCGCATGACATCTGGGCCGCGAATCTTCCACCGGAGGGACGGGAGGAAATCCTCGGCGGCGACGTTCTGCTGGCGGACGTCGTGGCGCCAATTGGGCGAGTGGAGAAGGACGGTGATGGCTACCGCCTGTATGGTCAATGGAATTTTTGCAGCGGTGTCTTGTGGGCCGACTGGGTAGGCCTCGGCGCGATGATGGAACTTCCGGATGGAGATGGGCCTGAGTATTGCGTGCTTGCGGTCCCCAAATCCGACTACACTATCGTCGACAACTGGGATACTTTAGGCCTTCGCGGTTCTGGCAGCAATGGTGTCCGCGTCGACGGCGCCTATGTCCCCTTGCATCGAATTCTTCCTGCGGGCCGTTTGCTTTCGACCGGCAAACCTGCGGGTGGCGATTATGACGAAGCGGATCCCATTTATCGAATGCCCTTCATGCCGCTGTTCCTGCTTGGGTTCCCTGTGGTGGCCCTCGGCGGGGTGGATCGGATTCTGGCCCTGTTCCATGAGCGGACCGAGCGGAGGGTGCGCGTGTTTAAGGGCGGATCGAAAGAAAAAGAATCCTCCGGAAGCCAACGGCTGTACGCCGAGATGACGATGCAACAGAAAGCGTCCGAAGGACTTATCCGTCGCTATATTGAGCAGTTGGAACGCTGGCAGGAAGAAGGAAAAACAGTGGTCAGTGACGTCGAGCGCGAGGAACTGTTCGCGTTGCGGGGCCAAGTCGTGAAAACGGCCGCGAACATCGCTGTGAACGCGATGCTGACATTGGGGGGTACCGCTATCTTCAAGGGCGATCCTGTGGAATTGTTCACACGAGACATCCTGGCCGTTGCGGCGCACCCGAACAGCCTCTATGAGGACTCGATGGCTGCATATGGCAGGACGTTGTTTGGTCTAAAGGGAGACCCGGTCTGGTAAATTTGTCGACCTTCGGTTCGCTTGAGAGGAGGTTCCTCGGTGTTTACGGTTCAAATTGTCGACGGACAGTGGAAAGACGCCGTCTTTGCGTGCGACGGCCAAGAGAGCTTGTTGGACGCCGCACGCAAACAGGGTATCAAAATTTCGTTTGGTTGCCGTGGTGGTGGATGTGGCATGTGCAAAGTGAAGGTACAGGCTGGGCGCTTTGAACGAGGGGTGAGCTCGAAAGCGGTGCTCCCTGACGAGGAACGCGTGTTGAATTACACGCTGGCGTGCAAAACGTATCCTAGGAGCAACCTTTGTGTGTCGATGGAGGCGGGGGACACTTGAACGTCTATTTTCATAAACCGGCGATTTCACAACCCATTGTCGTGAAGATGCTCGAAGCAGCTTGCGCCTGCGCACAAGACCTGGGAACGTCTGTGAATGTGGCCATCGTCGACGATGGGGGCAACTTGAAAGGGTTTATCCGCATGGATGATGCGCCGCTTTTGAGTGGCGAGATCGCACAAAATAAGGCGTACTCGGCGAGCGCATTTGGCATGCCGACGTCACAGTGGTATCCAATGCTTGAAAAGAATCCGGCTTTGTTGCACGGCATCGTCCATACGAATCGTTTGACGATTTTCGCAGGTGGGCTGCCCATCTTGATTGAAGGGCGCGTAGCGGGTGGCATTGGCGTGTCGGGCGGCACAGGCGAACAGGACGAACTGTGTGCAAAAGCTGGATTGGCGGAACTGGAGACATACCTCCGCTCGTGAGAAAGCGCGCTCTAGGACGGTTGATATTCTATGTAGGAGTCTATTTAGGCTGAAATGTATGGTTCCCCAACGCGCACTGGCGAATCTTCGTGTATCATGTTGGCATACATCGCCAGCGCAGCGTGGTTTGGCAGTGCGCGCGAAGGAGGAATCCGTATGACGCAAAATTGGGGAAATCCAGATACGGCCAAGCAGTGGGACGAGCAAGGGGGAACCTGGAACCCGCTGCGTTCGGAACAGCTCGATATTTTGGTGTCGATTCTCGCAGACGGCTATCAACCTGGAAATTGGATTTTGGACCTTGGATATGGTTCGGGTAAGGTTGAAAAGCTGATTTTTGATAAAGTTGCACAGGCGTCGGTCGTCGGCGTGGACAACTCGCAAGCGATGATGCAATTAGCTGCGAAGCGGTTAGCCGATTATCCGAATACATTCGAATCGGTTCAACACGACTTGGGAGACATTCAGACCTTGAAACTCCCCAAGCACCCATATCAATTTGCGATTGCAATTCAGTCGTTGCACCATCTCTCGAAAGCGCAGATGCAGTCGGTGTATCAATACACATTCAACGTACTTGAACCCGGCGGCATCTTTTTGTTGCTCGACCGTTTGCAGGTGGAAACCCAAGGGTTGTACAAGGTGTTCCAGACGGTGTGGCAGCGTCAGGATAAATTGCACGGTTCGGAGGTAGCGGCCCACGAAGGCGACAGTTTTGCGGCGCATCGCGAGATCGTGTTGAATCGAGGAGATTATCCGGTCCTGGTTGACGAACATCTCGCTTGGTTGCGTCAGGTTGGTTTTGAAACGGCCTGCATTCATCTGCATGGGAACCGAGGGCTTTTTGCTGCAGTTAAGCCATAATCCATGACTGCATAACGTCGAGCAGGGCGACTTGGTGGATGCGCTTGTGCGCCCTGCTGGTCGCTATCTTGTGTATCGCAGGGTGGCCGTTTCGGTCGCCCTTTTGGTTATGACCGCTCGATACTTGGGCAGGATGCGCGACATCAGCGCGGTGTATGAGACAAATTCTCCTCCAATGTTTCAATCAGTTGTTCTAACGCGTCGTTACATCCCTCTAGACGATTCCAATCGATGTCGCCCGCTAGTTGTGCGCGATAATCTTGCAACATCTCGAGCGATAGCGTCAGTTTCCACGAGAGCTCTGCTAAGGTGTCGGCAATCAATTGCAGCTCTTGCTGGCGCGCGTATTCTTCTGCCTGGGTCTCGATATCTGTGTCATCGGACGCTTCTTCCGTTTCGGCTGTCTCATCGTCATCGTCGAGCAACAGGCCGAGGGCTTGCAATACCATTTCCTCTTCCGACAGGTAATCCATGAATAGGATGCCGTTGAGGTGATCGACCTCGTGACAAATCACCCGCGCCAACAAATCCGTCGCCTCTAGCGAAAATTCCCGCCCGTCTGCGTCCTGCGCGCGCACTGTGATTTGCTGTGGGCGCCGAATGTTCAAGGTGTGATCCGGAAAGCTCAGACAAGATTCGTACCCGTCTACTTCGCCTTTTGCCGCCACGATTTCGGGGTTCACGAACACCTGCACGCCGGCGCCGACATCGACGACAATCACCCGCATTGGAATGTCGATTTGTGGTGCGGCCAGACCGAGTCCACGATGTGCAGTCACGGTGTCTGATAAATCGTCGATGACTTGTTTTAACTTTTGGTCGAACGCAGTGACCGGATCGCTCACTTGACGCAACGCTTGGATATCGCCCTGAAGTATGGGCCGAATCGACATACAGAACCCCCCTCGTATTAGTGTATAGAGATGCCGTTTAGGAATGTGTTGCATCGACGAATGCCCAGGTTATATCTGCCCGTTTCCACGGCTTATAGGAAGTTCATATAAATGCCTATGAAAGGGGCGGATTCTGTGATTTACACCAGAACCGAACAGGAATTGTCCAACATGCGGCAATGCGGTGAAATCAATGCGCAGGTCCACGAAGTGCTGCGTCATGCCATACAACCCGGCATCACGACGCGCGAACTGGACGCGATTGCCGGGGCAGAAATTCGACAGGCGGGGGCGAAATCGTCCATTCGGGATGCACTTGGTTTTCCGGGGGACATTTGTATTTCCATCAACGAGGAAGTCGGGCATGGCATTCCTGGCGACTACGCGATTCAACCAGGGGATCTTGTCAAAATTGACATCAGCATCGAGTACGCGGGATATCACACCGATTGCGCGTACACACATATCATCGAACCCGTGCCGGCGCAGGCAGCTCAATTGGTCGCAGCGACTCGGCAAGCCTTAGCGGCGGGTATCCAATGCGCGAGGCCGGGTGGCCATTGCTCGGATATCTCTTATGCCATCGGCCAGATGATTCAGGATAGTGGGTATGCCGTGATTCGTCACGCCAACGGACATGGGATTGGTACGTCGTTGCATGAAGATCCCATCATCGCCAACTTTGGCCCACCGGGTCGCGGCCCGCGTCTGCGCGAGGGAATGGTCATCGCCGTTGAGCCAGTCGTGAGCATGGGGACTCGCTATACGCTCTGCAGGTCGGATGGTTGGACCGATGTCACCGCAGATGGTTCGCTCTGCGCACACTTCGAGCACACCATCGTCATCACAGACGGGCAGCCGGAGATTTTGACGAAGCTACCGAACAGCACGAGTGACCGCCCCGCTTTGCCTGTCCAATACCGCGACATGAGGGAGGACGACAAGTCGCGCTTGCTGCAACTGGCGGCTGCAGAAATGGACGATATCCTGATAACCGCATGGGGACGCCGTGTTCGCCCGGACGAGATTTTCGATCCGTCAGCCACCACAAAAGTCTTGGAAACGGAGGACGGCTTAGCTGGATTTTTTACCTACTCAGAGCGCCAAGATGTGATGTTTTTGCATACGGTGGTCATCGCTTCTGACATTCAAGGACAGGGACTCGGCAAACAAGTGATGCGGTATTTGGAGGAAGCCGCCAGGGCACGTGGTCTAGCTGGCGTGGAATTGTGCGTGCAGACGAACAATCGGCGAGCCATTCGATTTTATGAGCGACTCGGGTTCCAACCGGTGGAGATGCCCTATGCGAACACGAAGTTGATGCATAAGGCAGTGACATCGGCCGGGGATACACGCTGGTCTTGATGGCCCAGGGCGATGGTGCATCGCAGCAACGGAGCGGTGCAGCGTCGACAGGCAGCGCAAACGCGCGTGGTGGTCGCGATGGCCCGGCCGGTTACTGTCGTTTGGTTTGTGCTAAGCACCAAAGCCCACAGGCCACCTCAACGAGCGATAAAAGCGGGTGGCCAGTGAGTAGGAACAAAATGGCGAATACGATGGAGAAGTTGATATTGAACCAGAGCAAGGACGAGTTCGGTTTCTGTTGACGTTTCATGGCACTATTTATGCGATCCCCAACTGGCTTATGCGCCCGCGCCCTCTGTCGATGGGGGTGCAAATTGTTTGTTGAATTTTCAGGTTTTTGTACTACTATGTTTTATGAAGAAATCATGGGAGGATTGATGGTTATCAGAGCTCTTGAAAGCGTTAGCCGATTTGTTGGAGGAACGTTCGCTTATTGGGTTTTGTTGTTTGCGATTATTTCGTTTATTGCGCCAAGTGGATTTGAATGGCTCGGAAAATACACCGTGGAATTATTGGGCGTCGTCATGTTTGGCATGGGATTGACGCTGTCACCGAAGGACTTTCAAGAGGTGTTTCGCCGTCCCAAGGATGTGGCGATAGGGGTGGCTAGCCACTTTGTGGTGATGCCGCTATTGGCGTTTTTAATCTGTTTGGCCCTGCGGTTGCCACCGGATATCTCAGTTGGTGTGATTTTGGTGGGGAGCTGCCCAAGTGGTACATCCTCAAATGTCATGACGTTCTTGGCCAGAGGGGACGTATCCCTCGCGGTCTCCATTGCTTCGGTCTCGACTTTGTTGGCGCCAATTGTGACCCCTGCACTCATTCTTTTGTTTGCAAGTAAATGGGTAGCGGTCAACCCGCTGTCGCTATTCTGGCAAATTGTCGAGGTCATCATTCTTCCGATTCTTGTGGGGTTAATCGTAAAAACCTTTTTCCGTGGCACCGCTACGGCCAGTAAGAAAGTATTGCCTTTGGTATCCGCCATCGCCATCATCGCGATTGTGGCGGGGGTTGTCAGTGGCAGTCACCAACAAATCGCCGCGACCGGGTTGCTCATCTTTGCCGCAGTTGTGCTACATAACGTGTGCGGCTTCACCCTGGGCTACATTTTAGCGAAGTTGCTCCGGATGGATCTGCCCAAGCGAGCCGCTGTATCGCTGGAAGTCGGCATGCAGAATTCGGCACTTGGCGTCGCGATTGCGAAGGCACATTTCACGCCGATTGCCGCTGTGCCCAGTGCCATCTTCAGTGTGTGGCACAACATTTCGGGTGCAATTTTGGCCAGCATTTATAGCCGCATGCAACAGCGAAATGCAGAGGCCGCCAACCCTGCCGAAGTGGAAAGCCCCATAGAGGCTTGATTGGTGGACGTGGCGCAAGGGCGGTGGAGCCTCGTGCCGCGGCGAGTGGGACTATCCGGCAGAATGTCTTATTAAGACACGCAGGTGTTTTTTGACGCCCATAAGACACGAAAACTGCGCTAATCCTTGGTTTTATGCCTTTATCGGGCGGCCTTTGGGTCAATAGGGCATTTTGCGTGCCCTATACCGACCGGCCTGGCTGAAAATCTGAAGATAGCGCAGATAATCTGCTCTATGTGCCGCCCTTCACGCGCCCGTCCCCGCGAATTATCCTCCAAAGTTCCGAAACGATGTCGTTCTACCCGAAAACCGCCAATTTATGGTACAGTAGGGTCAATCTATGCATAGGGGTCCAGCGAAGTTGATGTGGTGATCGCGAAATGGATTTTGGGTGGATAAGGGGAGAACCAGCGTGTTTTGTCTGCGCGTCGACGATGAAATTCAACTGAAACTACTGGAAATTCGGGATGCTGAGAAAATGTACGCCCTCACGGACCATTCGCGTACGTATTTGCGGGAGTGGCTGCCGTGGGTCGATGCGACGACGTCAGTTGCGGACACATTGGCTTTTATTGAGTCCACACTGCGGCAATTCGCGTCCAATCAAGGATTTCAGGCAGGTGTTTTATATCACGGCGAACTGGTCGGTGCGATTGGTTGTCACGGGGTGAATTGGGCAAACCGATCTGCATCCATTGGCTATTGGCTGAGTCACGACAAACAGGGAAAAGGGATTATGACGCGCGCGTGTCGAGCGGTCACCGATACATTGTTCAAGGAATACGGGCTTCATCGCGTGGAAATCCGAGCAGCCGTTGAAAATCGTAAGAGTCGAGCGATTCCAGAGCGGATCGGATTCGTACAGGAGGGCATTTGCCGCGATGTAGAATGGGTGGATAATCGCTACGTCGACCACGTGGTCTATGTGATGTTAGAACGCGAGTGGATCACGAGTGAATCCACCACTTGAGGTGAAGGAGTGAGGCTTTGTGACGGGGATGAGCCACGTTGCCGCGAAACACTATGATGAAAAATTGGGATTTGTCTCGGAATACGGCAGGCAGGTGGTAGAACTCCTGCATCCACAGCCTGGTGAGCGCGTCCTTGACATCGGTTGTGGAACGGGGGACTTAACCAATCAAATTGCAAGATTAGGTGCATCCGTAGTGGGCATCGATGTGTCAGAGCGGATGGTGGAGCAGGCGCGTAGGAAATACCCGGATCTTTCGTTTCGCGTCGGCGATGCGCAAGATTTTTCGACATCGGAGACGTTCGACGCAGTGTTCTCAAACGCCGCATTGCACTGGATGCAGAACCCGACTGCCGTGATTCAATCCGTATGGAAGGCGCTCAAAGCAGGTGGCCGATTCGTCGCAGAATTCGGTGGCAAGGGAAATGTTCAACGTGTGGTTGATGCACTCACTATCGCGTTACGTGAGCAGGGTGTTGATTCGACTGAGCGCAATCCTTGGTTTTTTCCGAGTATTGGAGAATATGCAACGTTACTCGAGGGGCAGGGTTTTCGGGTGACCTACGCGGAGCACTTTGATAGGCCGACCGCCATGGTTGACGGAGAACTGGGTATCGAGCACTGGCTGAACGGATTTGCGGAGGACTTTCTCGTTGGGTTTGCAGAGGCGGATCGACAAAACATCATCCATCGCGTCATGGAACTGACAAAGCCTCATTTGTTCATGGATGGGCAATGGGTGATTGACTATAAACGCATCCGCGTTGCGGCGGTGAAGCCGTCGTGACGTCTTCACTATCTGGTAGACACCAAGACGAGCAAGAACGTGTTGCTGTATCAAATGAGGAAGTGGTTATCACCGCACCGCAAACGGCTGACGACACGCGTTGGTTGATCACGCTTTGGCAGGAAGAGTGGGGCGGAGAGACGATGGTCAGTCACGGACAGGTGTATGGTCTTGCGGATTTACAGGCGCTTGTCGCGCGATGTGGTCATGAACTCGTCGGTGCGGCGACTTATCGGATAGCGGATACGGGCTGCGAGTTGATGAGTATCAACGCGACGAGGCAAGGTGGCGGGATTGGCACAAAATTACTGGCTGCGGTGGAGCAGGCGGCCCTATCTGCTGGTTGTCATCGAGTATGGCTGATTACGAGCAATGACAACCTGAATGCGCTGCGCTTTTATCAGAGGCGAAAATATCGCATGACAGCCGTGTATCCTGGGGCCATTGACGCGGCGCGACAAATCAAACCGACGATTCCCCTCGTTGGCGACGATGGCATTGAGATTCACGATGAAATCGAGTTGGAGAAGCGGCTCATTGAAAAGGGGGCATCTGTGTGAAGGTGTCTCCGGTCATCCGCAAATACCGTTCGGCGGATGCCACGTATTTGCAAGAAATTGACCGGCTCACATGGCATCCGGCGGTTTCTCCTGCGCCGTCACCGACAGAGTCTCTGGAAGTGTATCGCCGTCACCTGCAGACGCGGATGATTCTGGTTGCCAAGGTCGAAGATGAGGTGGTTGGCTATATCGGTTTGGCTGCACCGACGTGCCTCTTAGCCAATCGCCACGTGTGGCTCATCGATATCGCTGTTCACCCGAAGATGCAGCGTCAAGGAATCGCGACGGCATTGTTGCATGCGGCCGAAGTCCACGCCCGAATGCACCACGTATATAAGCTGTCCTTACGTGTCTTAGAGACAAATCAGGGTGCCCGAGCATTGTACGAGCGAGTGGGGTTCGTCGAAGAGGGGCGTCTTCGCAACGAATTTTTCATTGAGGGAAATTTTGTGGATGATATCTGGATGTCAAAATGGACTGGAACGTGATGCGGTTGGAATTGGGAGATGACATGATGGCATTGGATATTCGCAGTGCGGAAATCAATGATATCCCCGTGTTATGTGCTTTAATGACACAACTCACCGGCCATACGGTTTCGGCTGATACAATGGCAAACCGCCTAAAATTTGTTGCTGAAAGCCCTTATGATGCCTTGTATGTCTGTCACGAAAACGGGATGATTCTTGGATGTTTGGCCTTTAGAATTCGTGAAAACATTGAGGATGCAAGCAGATATGGGGAAATCTCTGCATTGGTTGTTGATGACGAGGCGCGCCGTAAAGGAGTAGGGCGCTTTCTTGTTGACTATGCTGAAGGATTAGCAAGGCAACTTGGGTGTATCGGGACTTGGTTGGTGAGTGGATTTGGTCGAGAAGAAGAGGCACATCATTTTTACAAATCAATCGGGTATGAAGTAACGGGTTATCGATTTGTGAAGAGACATTCGCCATGTAGCGACCATGGTTGAAGTGAAAGCGTTGGTTGATCCTAAGCTTCTGATTTCAGTGCTGAGACGATTGTTGGTGATGGATACGGATGTTGTCCGCAATTGAAACATGCAAAGAACGCGGCATTTCCATACCGCGTTCTAATGGCCTTTTATGCCCATCTGAAATTTTAAAAGTCCGGAAGGTACAGAGTCGCTTCATTTCTTCCTAGAATTGCTACGGAGAATTGGTACTGCGATGAACACCGCGAATAGAGCAGCAAAAAGCCCTAAAATGAGTGGACTTGGTATCCCGCGAGTAATTCGCCAATGGTTCCAAGGAGAAGAAACGGGAATCATGAAGATGGCGGCAACTATCCCAACGAGAATAGCAGCCATATTAGTCCAGAGACGCGACAAGTGTCCAGACACGCGTTCAGCGGGTTGGCTTGTCCAATCACTTGCGATGAGACGAGGGACTTTTCTAAGGTAGGCGTACACATGGACGGCTAAAAGTGGTAACCATAGAGCGACACTTGCCGCATGAATCTTGAGAAACAGTCCCATGTGCGTTGGTCCAGCCACTGCCAGTCCCCATCCGCTAATAAAGACTAAAATCGTGATGAAAACGAGGAAAGGTGCTAAAATTCGTAGCCAAATGTTCGGAGGACCTTTCCGAACGAAAGTCGGTGAGTTCGTGTAGAAGCGAAAAAAACGATAACCCGTACTGAACATCTTCACGACAAGTGGGCCAGACAAAAGTATACCGACAAAAATGTGTACTGAGATCAACGTGTGTAAGTTCGCGGTAATCACAAGCTCTGTCACGATGAGTATAAAGAGCACAGCACCGGCAAGTGCGGTCAACCGTTCATTACGGATAGCGGAAGCGTGTTTGTCAGCATAGAGCTGTCGACGATGCATCAATTCTATTCTCTCCAATCTATGTTCATAAAAGCCTCGGGAAGTCGAGCCAAAACGTGTTCAAAGTATATAGCTCCCTAAAATACCGAGTGCATACGATGCAACACCGACAATCACACCAGCGATTGTCATTTCGAGTCCACTAGACCACCACGAGCGGATTGTGATGGTACTTTTTGCAGTGCCAACGATGAAGTGGGCCAATAGACTAATCATTGCTGCGGCAATTATCGCCGGTAGTCCTCTCATGAAAAAGAACGGCAAGAGCGGTATAATCGCGCCAACAAAGGTGGAGATTGAACCAACCAACGCGGATGTCCATGGATTTCCAAGACTCGCTTCATGTATCCCATGTTTTTCTTGTGTCATTGTCTGGATAAATCTCTCGTTATCCGAAGCGAAATGAGATGCAATCCGTGACGCGTCTTCCTCCGAAAATCCTTTTATTTGATATATCAGCGACAGTATTTCGATCTCTTTGTCTGGGTTTTCACGGACACTATGTTCTACTTCTTTTCGAGTGCGTTCCATTAGTTCGTTTTCGGATTTCGTTGCTAACCATGCGCCAGCGCCCATGGACAAAGTGCTCGCAAGGGCGCCAAAAAAGCCAGAAACTAAGATGGTATGACTATCCGGTGTATAGCCGGCAACCCCCGATATGATTCCAAATATCGCACCCAGACCATCATTCACTCCGTATATTGCATCGCCTACCCAGTTGGTTGCATTTTTCTTTTGTTCACTTCCGATAAGTTGATCCAGCCTGGCGGTTGGGGACATTGTTGTCATGTAGATCACCTCTGTACACTGCATATCAATGCTTTGCTGAGGCCCATTATTGAATTGGACAAACATATTAGTCAATTGTTACCGCAGAAGTATGTAGGAGCGAACGGAATGACTTATATCTGTCCAATCCGTGTGATTACATTCACTAAACAGTTTCATACATTTAAATAGATACTATATATTTTTCACTGAGTTGATTATACTATCATTAGTCGTTTCTGAATGAAGCCGATAGGCACACCCAATAGGGAGAGATACAGATGGAACAGTATAGAATTGATAGAAGCAAAGGCTTAGAATTTGGTATTTATACGTTGGGAGACCATCTCGCGAATCCATACACTGGGCAACGCATTTCTGCGGCACAGCGAATTCATGAAATTATTGAATTAGCGAAGCTTGCTGAGCAGGCTGGCGTTGATTTTTTTAGCGTTGGTGAAAGTCATCAGGAGTACTTCGCCACGCAGGCACATGCTGTGGTTTTGGCGGCGATTGCTCAAGCCACAAAGACCATTAAGATTGGGAGTTCTTCTACGATTATCAGCACTTCCGATCCCGTTCGGGTGTATGAAAACTTCGCAACAATCGACTTGATTTCGAATGGTCGCGCGGAAATCGTAGCTGGTCGCGCTTCAAGGGTTGGGCTTTTTGAATTACTAGGTTACGATCTCCATGATTACGAAGAGCTGTTTGAAGAGAAATTCGACCTTTTATTGCAGATAAACAGGGAAGAAGTTGTGAATTGGAGTGGTAAGTTCCGGGCTCCGTTGCGGGATGCGAAGGTTTTGCCACGCCCGCTTCATGGATCTCTGCCCATTTGGCGCGCAGTGGGTGGAACGCCCGCCAGCGCTATCAAGGCTGGATATGCTGGAGTGCCGATGATCATGGCTCATCTGGGAGGGCCTGCTGCCTATTTTAAGCGAACCATTGATGCCTACCGTGAGGCTGCGAAGATGAATGGCTTTGACCCTGCGACGCTTCCGGTCGGAACAACCGGGTTTTTCTATGCAGCCGAAACGACACAACAAGCGCTGAAGGAATATTATCCGCATATCAACGAGGGTATGAAGTTGACGAACGGTCAAGGATTTTCCAAACAATTGTGGGCGCAAGGCGGCGATACACGCCATATTATGAACGTCGGAAGTCCGCAGCAAATCATTGAGAAGATGCTCTATCAGCATGAACTGTTCGGGCACCAGCGCTATATCGCGCAGATGGATTTCGGCGGTGTACCATTCGATAAGCTAGCGAAGAATATCGAGATTATCGCTACGGAAATCCTGCCTGCCATTCGAAAGTATACGGCTCCAAAACAGGAGGCTGAGTAAAATGAGGTATTGCTTTTGTCTGGTTCAAGAGTCGGATCGAAAACAAGAACAGCGTTGAATCATATACAAACGTCTTTCGCTGAAAAGTATCCAGAGGTTGAAACATCGCTTATTGATTTAGGCGAATATGATGTCCAGTTTAGTGATGGAAGGAACTACCTCGAGTATGATGGGGATACGGGGATTGTGGCAAGAGCCATTATGGATGCCGATGCCGTTGTCATTGGAACGCCCATTTTTCAGGCATCTATTCCGGGGACATTAAAAAACATCTTTGACTTGCTCCCAGAGAGTGCATTTCGAGATAAAGTTGTGGGTATTGTGGTGACAGCGGGATCGTCAAAACACTATTTGGTCGCAGAGCATCACCTGAAGCCGATTTTAGGCTATATGAAAGCGCAGATTGTGCAGAGCTACGTATTTATCGAGGAATCTGATTTCTATCGCAAGGAAATTGTAAATGATGATGTTCTTTTTCGAATCGAGCGACTGGTTGAGGATACCGTCCTATTGACCAAAACTTATACAAAACTTCGCGAAGAGAAAGAAGCAGAATACGGGTTTTAAGAGCGTACGCAAAGCATGACCTGCGCGAGTGACGCTGACTTTCGCCAGGTTGGTTCACTGTTGCACGAGTGAGCACGATGACAAGGATAAACGACAAGGATAAACAAGGTTAACGGCAAGCCGTATTGGCTTGCCGTTGCTGTTAAACATTCCTAATGACATTCGGATTGCTGATATATCCCCCCGTACTTTAACACACCCCATATCAACCTTTTGTGTTATTATTAGGAATAACGCTTTCGGGTTAAGAATTTTCTGGAGATGAGAAGATGATTCGCAAGGTCTTAAGACCGGTTGTTGTGTTAACTGTCTTCGGATTGCTAGTAGGCCTCTTGAATACTCAATCGTACGCGGAAGTTGATGGCAAAGTGGTTCAGTCCGCCTCAACAGGTGCTATTGTCGGCCATATTTTAATGAGTGGATTCTCAGGGCTAATTCTTGGGTTCTTTGTGGAACTGATCTATCGGCTTCTAAGGAACAAAAACTAATATAAACCCGGATTTCGACGATTGTGTCCTCATGAACTGGTGTGAATAATTGAAAAGGTGCTCCCCGTATGGCTAAGATGAGTTTGTCGAGAACCACATCTTCGCTAGGAAGGAGCACCTTTTGGGTGAAACAATATAATCATACACGAAGTCAGTTTGCTCGTAAAAGCTCTACAATTCATACTCGCTACGATTTGAATGCCGCCACCTCCTTTGGCGGTGCAAGTGGTCTCATAGATTTCGTTTTGGGAACGGGTATTGACAGGGAGTTTTGGGTACATGGATTACGCAAGGGCAGAAACACCCAGTTCCACATGGACGATATTGCTCTGACCGTCATTTTCGGTTCCTTGCTGGGTCAGGAACGGATTTTCCACTTTGAGGACATCGAACAAGATCCCCTGTTGAAGCTGAAGTTGGACGTGCCGAAACTGCCTGATACGACTCTGTTGTATAAGGATCTGAAGCGGCTCGGTTCCGACGCTGGCATCAAAGCGATACGTTCGGCGCATAGACAAATCCTAAGGTCACTTCTCCCCAAAGGACAAGGCATCGTGGTCGATATCGACTCCTCTGTAGAGACTGTTTATGGCGCGCAGCAACAGTCCGCTGTTGGATATAATCCACACCATCACGGACGAGCGAGTTTCCATCCCTTGCTGGCGTTTGATTCACTCACTGGTTGTTGTCTCTATGATGAGTTGCGCTCTGGTGACGCCCATACATCAGATGGATTTGCGGATTTCTACAAGGCGATGAAAGACCAGTTGCCGGATGGCGTCAACATTCGTGCCGTCCGCATGGATAAAGGGTTTACCGGAGAAAAAGTGTTTCAGATATTGGAGCAAGATCAGCGGGATTACGTCATCAAACTGAAGTGGACCAAGCGACTCGCACAGTTGGCGCAAGCGCCAAATCTCCTCTGGCACTGCATCACAGAGAGTGACCGGGAACATTGTGACGTTACTTCCATCATGTATCAGGCAACATCCTGGGACAGGCCTCGGCGGGTCGTGATTGTGCGTCGCTTAGACATTGACCCCCAGGAGTGCCTGTGTGCGGATTGGCTCTGGGAATACGAGGCGATTGCCACAACGTTTGACTGGAGCGGCGAGGATGTATGGCACTTCTATAACTTTCGTGGTAACGCTGAGAATCACATCAAGGAAGCCAAATATGGATTTGCCATTGACCGATTCTCCAGCCAGAATTTCGATGCCAACAAAGCGCTGCAAGGTCTAAAGCTACTTGCGTATAATCTACTCCTGCTGTACAAGCACGTCGCGCTTCAACCAGGGGTGCGACAGTGGACCGCCGGACGGCTCAGACGAAGACTATTCCATCTACCTGGGATTCTAGTGCGTCATGCACGCCAGTGGAGCATTCGTCTTCCCGTGTATGCAAAGCATCGGTCGTTGATCATGCTTCATGCCGCCACGTAGATTTTTCTTCCAATTGAAAAAGTGGAGTTCATAGCCTGGCTTGGGGAGGGGGGAATTGTGTCCATTGCTCTAGTTCCGTACCATGATTTCGCCGTGTTCGCTAACAAATCCACCAAATACTTGAAAACATGCCCCGGTCAATGACCTCAATCACCTAATCGTCGAAATCCGGGATAAAAAGTACCTTGACGAAATATGGAAGACCTAATATCGTGTAAAATAATAGAGTAGATGGAAAGAAAGAGGGGATGGAAATGGCATTCAAGTTTTCTGGCATTGACCACGTTCAATTGGCCGCTCCCGAAGGTTGCGAAGCCGAAGAACGCAGGTTTTTCGTCGACCTGTTAGGTTGGGAGGAAATCCCCAAACCAGAACCCCTTCGTAAGCGTGGTGGCGTATGGTTTCAATGTGGCAAACACCAAGTACATATCGGTGTTCAAAAGGACTTTGTTCCTGCGATCAAGGCACACCCCGCATTTCATGTCGAAAACATCAGCGAGTTGCGGGAGTACCTATTACAGAAAGGTGTCAACGTAATTGACGACGACGCTCGTGCAGATGAAGGTGTAAAACGTTTCTACTTGAACGATCCGTTCGGAAACCGCCTTGAATTCCTAGAGTGGCTGTAAGCCGAGGGGGTTATGACTTTCAACACCGTCGGGTTCTGGTGACACTCGTCGTGGCAAAGTAGAACTTGCCATACCGCACCGTTGATTTGCCTCGCATCCAGGACAAATTACGCCCCTCTTTTCATGGTGTAAGAAATCCCCCGTTTAACCGAACAGAGCGTTTTCAATAGAACACTTGACAGCTTGCTACTGGGTATACTACAGTTCGTGTGTACCACATGAAGCGGTACACATAGTACAAGAGGAACACAGCGTCATGACGGATAGGGGCATGGGCATGTGGATACACGTGGATCCACGCTCTCCGGTACCGATGTATCAACAGATTGTGGAGAGTGTGAAGGCGAACGTCGCCAAGGGGATCTTGAACCCCGGTGACAAATTGCAATCGGTGCGTGAACTCTCTGTGGAGTTGGCCATTAATCACAATACGGTGGCGAAGGCCTACAGGGAATTGGAGCGGGAAAACGTGATTGAAGTGATTCGCGGCCGTGGCACATTCATTACGCTGCAGCCGACAGCTCCGAACGCCGAACAGCGGCGAGAGGAGATGCGTGAGACGATACGCAAGTTGCTGATTGAGGCGCACCACCTGCGAATGAGTCACGAGGAGTTGTGGCAGATGTTCCATCAGGTGATGGAGGAATGGCGATTGAGTAGGGAGACGGAGGCACCGGAATCAACGGAAGAGGGGGAAAAATTGTGACGTCCATCGTCGAGACGCACGATGTAACAAAACAATTTGGTGATGTCACCGTGATCGACGGCGTATCACTGAATGTTCCACAAGGCGCGATTTATGGCCTTGTCGGCGCGAATGGGGCAGGTAAGACGACCTTGATGCGAATGCTCATCGGACTGATGTGGCCAGATGCGGGTGAGGTACGCCTCTTCGGGCAAGTGCTCGAGCGCGACTCGGCGCAAATCCGTCAGCGTGTCCATTATGTCGCGGCCGATGGGAGTTTTTTTAAACAATTACAGGTCAAAGATGTGCTGACGTACTCGCGATTGTTGTACGAGCGATGGGATGACACGCGCTGCCAGATGCTCGTTCGGGCGCTCGAACTTCCGCTCAATCGTCGCGTTCGCAATTTGTCGCTCGGCATGACGATGCAACTGCGACTCGCGATTGCATTGTCCGCGCGCCCGGATCTGCTTGTGCTCGATGAGCCGACAAATGGACTTGATCCGATTGTGAAGCGCCAGTTTCTCCAACTCATTGTGCAAGAAGCGGCCCAGGGGAGCACGGTCGTTATCGCAACGCATCAATTGGCGGACGTGGAGCGAATTGTTGATGGGGTTGGCCTGTTATACCGCGGCAGAATGGTGATGGATGGGATGCTTGACGACCTGAAGGGCGCCATCAAACACGTTCAAGCGGTTCTTCCTGGTGGACCGCCCGCAGACATAGACCATTGGCCGGGTGTCTTGGAGCGGACGAGCAGGGGGCAATTTTACACCTTCGTGGTCGAGGGCACTGGCGACGATTTGGCCAAGCGGTTGCGGGAATCCGGTGCGACATACCTCGAGGTGATGGACGTAGGATTCGAGGAATTGTTCCGATACGTTATGCAGAAAGAAGGGTATTCGCGCGATGGCATCTTACTTTCCTAAGGCCCTTTTGTATCGGGAGTGGAAGTTGCAACGGTGGTGGATGGTCTTCTGCGTTGTCGCCATCTGCTGGGCGCCAGTCTGGAATGTGCTGATGTTCTTGCAGCACAAGGCCGCCGCATCAACGGGTGTGTATCACGAGAACGTCATGGTCGTTCGCCAAGAATTCTGGCAGAACTTCAGCGACAGCGTTTTGTATATCGGCGGATCCAAAGGGGCGGGTTCCGGCGTCGGGTTTATGGCGATGTTGGTGGCGGTCGTTTTAGCGGTGGTGTTCGTCTGCCTGGATAGGGGGCAGGGATCACTGTGGTATTCGCTGTGTGGCCCAGTGTCGCGCAAAGCCCTGCTGCGGACGAAGTTTTTCCTTGGCAGTTTCACTTTGTTGTTGGCGGTTCTGATTATCACCATCGTGAATTTCGTCGTGAATGGATTTAATCCGTTGCCTGTGTCGCCGGGGCAAATTTTGCTTTGGTTCGTCGGCGAGTTTGTGCTATTGGAGTCGGTGTTCGCGATTGCCTTTGCCGTCTCAGTTTGCGTTGGCAACGTGATTGCAGCGGGCCTGTGTAGCCTGGCGGTACCGTTCGCGCCCATATGGCTTGGCATGCTGGGTGAAGAAATATGGGTGAATATCGTCAGACCAACGGAAATACTCCCTCGCCCAGGTGAATTGGCGGAATTTCTGTCCAGATTTTCACCGTACAGCATGTTGTATCACCCTGTCAGCTATAACGGGCTATTTTTGGTCTGGTACCTCGCACTGATTGTTCTGTTCTACATGGTTGCGCAAGGATCTTTTCAACGGGCCCGGCCCGAACGTTTCAATCACCTGTTTATCTTTCCATGGGTGTGGCGCGCGTTCTCGGTTTGTTTCAGTCTGGTCGTCGGGTCATTCATTGCGGCAACGCAAATCACCAACTCGACAGACGTTTCATTTGTCGTTTGGTTTCCGATTTCGAGCCTCATCATTTGGGGGATTTTCTACTATACAAGCCGGTGGATGGGCAATCGAAACCACAGGGAGGCACACTGATCAATGTCCGTATTAACGCTCGAACACGTATCGAAGACGATTGGCCGACGCCTGATTGTGGACGACGTAAATATGGCGGTGGAACCCGGCGAGGTATATGGGTTTCTGGGCCCAAACGGGGCCGGTAAAACGACGACCATCCGAATGATTGTCGGGCTCATTCGTCCCACCAAAGGCAGTATCCGCGTGATGGGGCACGACATCTCGCGCGACAGGCGGGCGGCGCTCTCTCACGTTGGTGCAATTGTCGAAAATCCGGAGACGTACAGCTACCTCACAGCCCGTCAGAACTTGGTGCATTACGCTCGCCTGGCGGGTATCCCTCATGCGAAGCGGCGCATTGAAGAGGTGGTTGACCTCGTCGGGCTCACAGGGCGTGTTGACGACAAAGTGAAGCGCTACTCACTTGGCATGCGTCAGCGCCTGGGTGTCGCCCAAGCGTTGCTTGCGAATCCCAAGCTGCTGGTGCTCGATGAGCCGACCAACGGGCTCGATCCCGCCGGCATACGCGAATTCCGCGAAATGATCCGCAACCTTGCCCAAGGTGGCATGAGTGTCTTGGTTTCCAGCCATTTACTGAGCGAGATTCAAATGATGTGCGATCGCGTTGCCATCCTCAAAGGGGGACGCATCATTGCACAGCGCTCGGTCAGTTCGTTGGTCGATGGGACGGCGAGCGCTGCGATGATCCGCGTGTCGAATGAAAATGCGGCGGTGCGCGTGTTGAAGGACAGGCAGTGGGACGCCGAAGTGTCTGCAGCGCATGTGATTCGCGTGCGGACAGACGGTTCTGCCATTCCAAAGTTGATTCGAGATCTGGTTCGAGCCGAGATCGACATATATGCCGTGGAACCGGCACGAGAGTCCTTGGAGGAAGCGTTCCTGGAACTCACGGATGACAAGTTGGCGTCGTCTTCCTCGACGCCTGCGGGAGGTGTCGCAAATGCTTGAGTTAGCAAGCGTGTTTGCGAACGAATGGATGAAACTGATGCGTCGCAAGCGCATGTGGGTGGCGGCAGTTCTCGGCGCATTCGTGGTCGGATTGTTCGCTTTGAGCACTTACCACGACCATCAAGAGCAATTGCGGTATAATTCGCCAAGCGCCTGGCAACAACAAGTGGCTACACTGAAACAGGATATCGCACAGCAGAAGGCGCAAAAGATGACAGACCAGACGAAAGCGCAGATTCAGGCCGACAATCAGCAAATCAAGAGCCTGCAAGGACAAATTGCGGCCTATCAGAATGGCAACGAGAATTGGCGCCAAAATGTGCGCGACGAGATCACCCAAACGAAGCAAGACGAGAAGATGGCCGCAGCAGAGCACGACAGCACGACCATGAGCATGGATCAAGGCAGTTTGCTACGGTTAAATTATCAATTGGCACACGATGTCCCTCCGCTTGTCCCTGGAGAACAATCGGCTTATCAAGAATTCACGAGTTTCATTTCGGTGGCCACGCAGATCTTCCTTCCCTTGTTGGCAGTGATTCTCGTAGCGGATATGGTGTCTGGAGAGACGACGAGTGGAACGATTAAGTTACTTTTAATTCGACCCGTGTCGCGTTTTAAAATCTTGTTCGGCAAATGGCTCGCGAGTATGGCTGCCACGGCGGCGTTAACTGTGGCGGTGTGCGTTGCGCTGCTGTTGGTTGGCTGCGGCATTCTGGGCACAGGTGGGGCCAAGTTGCCGGAGTTGGTTGGAACCCGCTATACATTCGTCCAACAGCCGCAACAAAGCGGCCAGGTTGTCAATACAGGCCCTGCCCAATTGGATCCGGTTGCGCACTACGCACATACCCTCATCCTTCCTGAGTGGCAGTTTGTCGTCTATGGCATCTTACTCACCACGCTGGCGATGCTCGTTGTCGCGACCATCGCGTTTCTGTGTAGTGCGTTGTTCAAATCGGCGATGGCGAGCACTGCGGTTGCGCTGGGTGTGGTGATTATCGGCGGCATTTCTGTCAGCTTTGTGCATAGTAAAGTCGTTGTGGCGCTGTTTCCAACGCACCTCAACCTGTTTAGCAATTGGACCGGGGCACTGGCCGAACAATTGAAGATGAGCGTCACCTTGACCACGGGGCTCGTTGTACTGGCGGCGTGGGGGATAGTTTGTCTCATCGCTTCACTTCTGTATTTCACGCGCAAGGACGTGTTGAATGCTTGAGGACGACCCCGCTAAACTTCGATTTTTCCGGACCTTCATTCTGATATATAATGTGGACGTAATGTTCTGAAGGTAGGAAGATGAGGATTGGACTCAGAAATACACTTTTCAAATAGAACAAAACCGCAAGTTATCAGTATTCACCCTGATGTGAAATCGTTTATCGACACGAATAATGCCTTGGTGTATTGCCCAATGGCAGACGATAATGTCGAAAAACGCGACTGCGAAACCTGCATGTGGTACGAGCACAATGTGTGTACTCGATTTTAGTGGCGAGTGTCCCAAAAGGCATTTTTGATGCTTAGCGGGACATCCTTCTCGATTGTTTGAACTGCGTTGAACGAAGAAAATATGTGATGAATTGGTAGCGTTCCTCGTCTAGGCGAGGAACGCTACCAATTTCAGTAGGTTATGAGCAACACTTACCAACCCCATTTCGATGTGCACTTTGGGAAAGTCCCGTAGAAGGAATCGTCTAAATACCCGATTTCCTTTGGCGTGACAAAACACGCTTTCCACCTCCACCATGCGCTGTGCGGATAGCTTTCGTCCTCGTTCACTTCTCAAGTTCTCTCGTGCTCTTTGCTTATGTTCTAGCAAAGCTACACTGACTCCAATTTGACGGTTGTTTTGTGATTTGGTGCATTGACTTTTTAGCGGATACGAGTCATAAGCGTCGCACTGGTAATAGCGTTTTTTCAATGAGTATCCAGTCTCGGTTTTGACCGTTCGTTCGTACCGGAAGGTTATTCGCTGATTGCCCGCGCAAATGTACACATCTCGTTCAGCATCGTATGTCCAGTGTATTGAACTTAATTGATTTTCCGTTCCCACTGGACATTGTAGTCAGGCTTAAGTTGTCCATTATTCATGTGGTTCTCTTTCATTCGCGTGAAGGTGGCGTTCGAATCCGTTTTGTTGTAATTATTATCGCCGCCTTGAAACATAGCTTGCTGCATTTCGTATTTTTCGCATCGAGGCAGGTAGTCCTTGCGGATCTTGCGTATTGCCTTGCGAAGAGATTTTTTTAGGGGAATTCATTCGTTGTTGTTCTGAAGTAATGGGCTGCTCCCTTCCTAGTTCCGCCAGATTTAGCTCTCCATATTCGAGTTGTTCCCGTTGGTTTACTTCTTCGATTTCCGCTAACAACTCCCGGCTTTGTGTTTGTAACCGGGCCTGAAGACGATCTGTGGACTTCTTCCAGACAAAGGTGCAGCGATTCGCGTTCGCCTCAATTTTGGTTCCGTCCAAGAAGTAATGCTCACCTTCGTCG
The DNA here is from genome assembly GCF_022674245.1 of Alicyclobacillus acidoterrestris. GTDB lineage: Bacteria > Bacillota > Bacilli > Alicyclobacillales > Alicyclobacillaceae > Alicyclobacillus > Alicyclobacillus acidoterrestris. The sequence goes on along the minus strand of NZ_CP080467.1, from coordinate 2,863,387 downwards.
ATCAGCAGTTCAAGTACCGCCGCAAAACTTGTTCTACAAGGTTCTTGATTCGCTCCGAGCGGTACCGATTGATGGTACGGAAGTCGGGTGTCTTGCGGGCGCTTAGCCACATAAAATGGATATTCTCCCGCAACGCCTTAGCAGTTAGAGTCTCAAGTAGTGGTGTAAATTCAGTGGTTAGATCTTGACGAAAAAGCCATCGAGTGCAATCTACTAAAAGTGACGAGCAATCAGTAGAGGAGGCACATCGATGGCTTATACGGATAAGATCGCACTTTTGGAGTTGATTCGCAAGATCGGATTAGAAGATGGTGATGTGGACTTTTTGAAGGAGGGTCTGAGAGTCCTTACGCAGGCAGTGATGGATGCTGAGGTCAGCTCGCTTATCGGTGCTGAACGCTACGAGCGTACTAACAAGCGCAGTAATAGTCGAAATGGACACCGTGATAGAGAGTGGGACACTCGTGTTGGAACGATTGATCTGCAGATTCCTAAGCTTCGTAGAGGGAGTTACTTCCCCAGTATTCTGGAACCCAGGAGAAAAGCTGAGAAGGCGCTTTTATCGGTTGTTCAAGAGGCCTATGTGCATGGTGTGAGTACCCGCAAGGTGGATGAGTTGGTTGAATCCATGGGGATTCAGGGAATCAGCAAGAGTGAAGTATCTCGCATCTGTAAGGAGCTAGATGACGTTGTGCAGGACTTCAAGAACCGTCCGCTTGAAGGAACGTATCCATATTTGTGGTTGGATGCGACGTTTCCCAAGGTCCGTGAGGGCGGACGTGTCCAGAGTATGGCGTTTGTGATTGCCATTGGGGTGAGAGCCACCGGTGAGAGAGAGGTATTGGGATTTGACATTGGTACCAGTGAGGACGGCTCGTTCTGGCTGACTTTCATCCGTAGTCTTGTTGCACGTGGTCTGCGAGGCGTTCAGTTGGCGATAAGCGATGCCCATGAAGGACTACGTAGTGCCATTGCATCTGCTTTAACAGGAGCTACCTGGCAGAGATGCCGAGTTCACACCATGCGTAACATCTTGAGTCAGGTACCCAGGACGTCACAGGCGATGGTCTCGTCCATTGTCCGGACGATATTCGCTCAGCCAACGCAGGAGGCAGCTAAACAACAACTTGCTGTTGTCGTAGAACAGCTCCAGGGAAAGTTTCCGAAGGCGATGGATGTCCTAGAACGTGCAGAGGAAGACGTACTTGCCTACATGGCATTTCCAAAGGAGCACTGGAAGCAAATCTGCTCCACAAACCCGCTGGAACGTTTAAACCGTGAACTGCGGCGACGCTTTGACGTGGTTGGCATCTTTCCAAATCGGGATTCCGTGATACGACTTGGTGGAGCCATTCTCCAGGAGCAAAACGATGAGTGGATCGTTGCACGGCGATACTTTAGCAGAGAGTCGATGGCGAGACTGACGGGAACTCAGGAACAAGAGTTACTGGCACCGACGTCTGTTTTACATAAATGACCCAAGTCACAGAGTGATTGCACTCAAACAATTTACACCACTTGACGGGACACTACCTTAGCGATCTGACTGGAAGAGTAAATTCGTTGTGTATATGCGTAGACAAGTACTTTGGTAAGCATTTTGGGATGGAAAGGACTCCGACCACCGCCAGAATAGTGCTGAAGAAAAAGCCCGTCGTTCATTCGATTCACGGTGTCGTTCACAATACGTACAATATGATTGGGGGAATGAGGTCTTCCAAATTCATTGGTAGGAAAAGTTAATCCATGCTATACTCTAATGAAGGTAACGTTACTCAAAAGAAATCGCTCCATTCGGTTTATGTTTGCTTGACACTTACATTTTACCGGATGAGCGATTTCTTTTTTGTGTATAAACAGTAAATTCGCCATACTTATACAAAAACAGGGAGTGTTCTCAGTACCGAAGCACTTTTGGGCCCCACTTGCGTGTACGAAAAAGAAAATTAGGAGTAATAGGCAGTGACGTTTGAAGTTACTCGTGCTTGATCACTGAAGAGTTGTAGGTAGTAGTTGGAACCGGACGGTATGTTGTACCAATCAACGTGACCACTTGCGGGTGACGCAGAGCTTGCTCCATAAGGTGTAGCCGCTCACGCTTCCTGACGGAGGATGGGCGGTCTTTTGTTATCTGAAGTGGCGGAGGATTATGCGGATGATTGTCGTATGGATCGTATGATTCTACCGACAGTCATAGGAGGAGCGCATAAAAGAAGAGAGACTTCAGGTTTGGCCGCCTCGTCTCTCTTCCCGACTGGAATGCGTTTTAAACGCTTTCCATATGGACTATGCCATCAGCATACGTGATTTCATTTGAAGATGTCCAGTCCTATCTTGCGTTTTGTGAGCAGGAGGATGTTTCTAGTATCCGTCCACAAGCGTGTAATCGCTGTGGTGCGAATACACGCCTCAATCGGCACGGGGTTTACCGAAGACCTGTGTGGTGCCACGAAGGTCGCTGTCTGATTCCTATCTTTCGATTTCAGTGTCCGTTGTGTCTGAAAACAGTCAGTGTACTGCCTTCCTTTATTGGTCGCTATGAGCGTTGCACATGGGATGTCCAGGAAGATGTTCTCATGGCTGTGGATGAAGGAAACTCATGTGAGCAGGCGGCTGAACAAGTGGCTCCGCCGATAGGCCCTCTTTCATCCCGCACGGTGTGGCGGTGGACAGTTCGTTGGCGCGGATGGTTGCACGATGTAGAGGCGTATTTTTGGCAATGGCTTATTGAACGTGATCCAACCTTGGACATCCCCCGGGGCCGCGACCGTCCGAAAACACAGCTTGCCTTGCTTCAACGAGTTTGGAACCAGGTTGCGTCAATGTGCGTGAACGCTCGCCTGTTTCATACCCTGTTTCGGATCGGAACGTCCCCAGGTTTGTTTACCAAGTAAAGTTCCCCACAACATATGTCTATGGAGCCTGTCCTCAGTTCCCCGGAAAATGGACACATCCCACCATTGAAGGAGGAACCATGGAATGGATTTGACGTTGAGAGAGCAAATTGCGTTATTTCGGTACAGTCTGATTTCACCCGTTGTAAGTCGGCAGACGCCGATGACACCGGGTGAGCTCGGTGCGTTATTAAGAGAGGTGAGCGCACGAGACTACGATATTCCTGGGAGTACACAAACACAGGTAAGCGTGCGGACGCTTGAGCGGTATTTGGCTGCGTACCGCAAGGGCGGTTATGATGCGCTGAAGCCGAAAGTCCGCCAGGACAAAGGGCTGACCAAGCTGTCCACTCCAGTCTTACAACGCGCTTCGGAGCTTCGCCGTGCAAGGCCAGAGCGAAGCGTGGAACAGATTATTCTACTGCTTGAGGCCGAAGGGATTGCACAGCCAGGGTCTGTCGCAACGAGCACATTGGCCAGGCACCTAAGGCAAGCAGGGCTCAGTCGCCGCGATGTGCTGATTGTTCCGCAAAACAAGGGTACCTTTCGGAGATTTGAAGTAGAGGACATTCACCTTTTGTGGCAAGCGGATTTTAAGCACGCCTTATATCTTCCAGACCCAAACAATCCGGGACGGAAGAAAAAAGCGATCTTATTTGCCATCCTTGATGATTACAGCCGAATGATTGTTCATGCACAGTTCTATTGGGATGAGCAGATGCCCCGTCTAGAGGATAGTTTCAAGAAAGCAATTTTACACCACGGTGTGCCCGAAAAACTGTATGTCGATAATGGAGCCGTCTTTTCGTCCCACCACCTCAAGCGCATTTGTGCAAGGCTTGGCGTCAGTCTCTCACACAGTAAGCCCTACCGCCCTGCTGGTCGTGGGAAAATTGAGCGGATATTCCGATTCCTTGACACAAGCTTTATCCCGGAGGCGTATGAAGCCGTAGCTCGTGGTGATGTAGAGACTCTAGAAGAGCTCAATGAAGTATTTCACACTTGGGTAACTGCATTCTACCATGTGAGAAAACATGGTAGTACGGGTGTGTCACCGCAGGAACGAGTGGCCGCTAGTGAGAGAAAGACAAGGCGCATCCCGGAGGCAGACTTAAACGAAATTTTCTATTGGCAAGAGGAACGGAAGGTGGACAAAGCAGGGTGTGTTTCTTTGCAAGGAAACCGATTCGAGGTGGATAGCGAGTTGGCGAGGACGACCATCCAATTACGCTACGACCCATTCGATTTGTCTACCATTCAGGTGTGGACAGGCGAAAAACGATGGCCGGATGCAAAAACGATTGATTTGACCCATCCCTATGACCGGCGTGTACACAAGGAGCAACAGCCCACCGAAGATGATATAAGGCCTGGTGTGAGCCTGTTTGATGCACTGAAGGAGCGGAAGAAGCAGCAAGCTGAGGGCCTGAAATTCTCTACAACGATGGATGGTGATGCACAGTGACACCCATGGAGAAATGGAACTGGAGCAACGAACCATTTCGTAGGGACGTGACGGTGGATGGACTGTTTGAAACCGGGGGCCACAAAGAAGCAATGGCGCGGCTGCATTATGTGCTTGAACACAAATCTCTGGGCCTGCTCACTGGTGAAGTAGGCAGCGGCAAAACGACGCTCATCCGGAGGTTATTAACCGGTTTGGATGAAATGAAATTTCTTCCTGTTTACATTTGTGTACTCGGACTGAAGCCGAAAGACTTCTACGCAGAGTTGTTGTCCTACATGGGTGAGGCCATGCCGTTTGGGCTAAGCAAGGCTAGGAAGCTTTGGCATGAGCGGATTCAAGGACAAGCTGGTATGGAGCGGGGATGGGTCGTTGTGATAGATGAAGCGCAGGACATGTCTGAGGAGATGATTCAAGAACTTCGCTTTGTACGAAACCAACAGATGGATGCGAGTTCCCCGTTTCCACTCTTACTCGTTGGCCAACCAGAGATGCGCTGTTACTGACATAGCATAACGTCCGAAAACTGACGGTGTAAGTTGACCGAGAACTGACGGATTCGCTGTCCAAGAACGCTTGCAAAAATGGGAAGGAAGTTTCCTCCCCTCCCGACAGTGTTTCTAAAGGTCGACGCTAACCAAATATCGCCGATTTTCTAAGAGTCCAAACGCGACGTCGCCGCTGATGATGTACCAAGATGTTCGTCCAAGCTCTAGCCGTCCACTAAGCGTTGTGCGTTCAATGTGAAATTGCACAATCTCCCCGCAGTGCAAACTGTACCACTCATTTTTGCCCTCAACCACCCAACGCGACAACTCTGGATCGTAGAACATCTGTAATCTCCGTGCCATCATGAGCATTCACCTTGAATGACGCGCTCGACCATGTGGTCGTCGATGATCCGTTGCCGATTTTGAGCCCCATACATGAGACAGTGCGTACAGAGTTTGTTGACCAGTCGTGGAGCTCCACCCGAGAAACGATAGATTTCATCGACAGCCTTATCCGAGAAAATAGATTGCTGTCCAGCTACCGCGTAGGCTAGATGACGTTCAATGTATGCCCCGATTTCAGCGCGGTCGTAGTGATGCAACTTACACTGTAGATCAATGCGTTGCCGAATGGCGGCGTAAGCCTGTAAGTTGAGCCGTTCCCAGAGCTCACTCTGTCCGACGAGAATTAGCGCCATAGGACTTTGCGCATCCATTTTAAAATTCAAAAGAAATCTTACTTCCTCGAGCATCTCCCGATCTAGCAAATGTGCTTCGTCTACGACCACAACTGGACTGAGGCTATGTATCCCACGCATCAGCTCAATCTCACGATGCAATTGACGTTTCGCGTCGCCGCGATAAAACTTAGCCTCGCAACCGAGTTGCTCGAGCATCCCCTTGTAAAAATGTCGTGGGGTCAGCTTAGAATCCGACAGGTACAGAATTTTGAACTTCGACTGTTCCAGCGCCTCCGAGAAACGACGGATGGTTGTGGTTTTTCCGGTTCCACAATCTCCAGTCACCACTGCGAACCACTGACGCTCCGCAGCATACTTCAGCCGACCGAGAATGTCCTCCAGTGTAGATGACATGTAGAGTTCATCTGTTGGAATATCTCGTGAGAAGGGCGTGTGAGTAAAGCCGTAGAACGATTCAAACACGACCATTCTCCTCCTTCCAGACCGCGTCATAGCGGACTGCAGGCGTGATACGCTCAATCCGATCCTGATGCTTCTTCTCGGCTGCATCCAACAGACGAGATGTGTCAACGTTTTGGTTCTCGAACCGCTCTGGCAGTTTAGGTCTTTGCCCAGCCCGTTCACCAATCACCAGTTCTCCCACAGTCCAAGGCTGGTGACCCGCGTATTCGATGGTGAGTTCCGTGATATCTGCAGGGTCGTATATGACATTCACCTTACAACCGATGAATGACAGACCCACTTCATACTTCTTACCCATGAAGTTGATACAACCGGACTTGTCCACTTTTCGAGTTTCGGCATGCAAAAAGGCATCCGCGATGCTCTCTGGTGAGATGAAACGAATGGCTTTATGGTCGCTACGATAGGCAGTCTCGGGGCTCATCTGATTCTGAAGTGCGGAGTGAGGTTGGTTCTGATAACATTCACTTAACCAGACCTCAAATTGTTGATTCAATTGTTCCAATGTCTTAGGTTTCGCCGCAGCGATTTCGTCCAGAAACGAGTCGACGATACGATTAAACCGCTCTATTTTTCCCTTCGACTCCGGCGCATAGGGTTTCGCGTAAAGCAGCCGTGTCCCGAGCTTTGAACAGGTTCGAGTCATCCATTTGGTTCTGAATTGTTTGCCGTTGTCAAAGTAGATAGCCTCTGGTATACCGTGCTTTTGTACAGCTTGGCGAAAGCAGTCTTCCACAATGGTTTGGTCCAGCGTGGGGTAAAACCTCCCGTGGAGAACAAAACGAGTTGCGTCATCCAACATAACCACGAGATAGACCTGTTGCTTTGAACCATTCGTTCCAATGGGGAGATAAGGGCCAAACTTGATGTCCGATTGCCACAACTGATTGCGGTGACGGCGCTGAAACCTACGCGCTGCCACACCGGTTTCAGCATACATTCGCATGTGTCCGGCACTATATCCTCGACGAGCAAGTTTCTCTTGAAGAGTTGTTCTCCGAATTTCCCCAGGTGCCACTTTTCCTTCCCATTCGAGAATACGAATGATCTGCGAGACGCTTCGAGAAGGAACCTCTCTGCGCAACAAAATGGCCTCTTCCAGAATCTCATCCGGGATCACCTGAGCTCGACGGCTAGATTTTGACCTCGGTTTGAGTCCCTCAAAACCTTGTTCACGAAATGTAGCTAAATAGCGGCGCAATGTTCGTTCCGATAACCCGGTCTGTGCACAGATCTCTGCCTTGCGTCTGCGAAGTTGCGCTGAATCCAGTCCATCTTCCAAAAGTGGAGACAGCAACTGAACACGATACACGGCCACATCCTCCGCTTTTTTCCAATCTTTCATGGCTAACCTCTCCTTCAAGTGGGGTTAGCCTGAATAGTAGACAGAGAAGAAGCGGACACAAAGGCAGAACGGGTATGTGTCCACAAATGTAGATTTGCAATAGGGCGGACAGCACGGGCCATCCACCCGACGGCGTCGCCGACCAAATGTCCAATTCGATGGAGTGAGGATTGTGTTGGATAGGACGGTTCCAACACACGGCCGTGACGGTTTGCAATAGCAACCAGACAACCGGTAGCATACGAAGACCATGTCTCGAACCATTGACGGACACGGCGGATGGTGGATTCGTCCGCCCCCACTGAAGGGGATGATTCGGTAATGATCTGCTCTATACTTTCTCGGTCATAGCGCTTGTAGGGCACAAGAATATCTGGGAGTTCGTGGTGGATACGATGACACTCCGTGCAACGAAGGCGCCGAATGATAAGGGTGAGTTGGTCACCGTTACTCTGCGTATAACGTCTACGTCGGCTTCCGCATACAACAAGTTGGCCCTGACAGCAAGGACACGGGATGCATTCCTCACTCCGAACAAAAAACTCGGGTGGACTGCTCAACGAGCTGATAATCTGATAGAATTACCATACGAGTTGGGGACGTTTCCTGTTGCACTGTTCGGGCGGTGCAACGCAAAAGGAGACGTCCTTTTCCATTCCTAGGATAAGGACATGATATACGTCAACTCCTGGACAGGCAATTCAGTCAACTTTCGGCCATTATGGATTGGCCAAAACAATGCGCCGCAAGCTTCGGTTGAAAAAGTATGAGGCCATATCTCAGCGGATAGAGATGGCGTACCATTTAAGTGGCATGACCCGTGAGGAGTCAACGGAGTATATTCGACACCAAATGAAACAAACCGGGGGCAATCTGCCCGTGTTTACGGACGCCGCGATGCAAATGATTCATGCGGCCAGCAAGGGAATACCACGGGTGGTGAATCAAATGTGTACGCAGGCGCTGTATGATGCAGCCGCAAAAAACAGCGAGGCAATTGATGAGAGCCATGTAGGGCGGGTTTTAACGGACCAGGAATGGCAAAGAGGAAGCGCGGGCTGAGTGATTGACGGCGTAGCACTCAACTACATAGCAGACTGACGTTGCAGCCGCTCCGCCAATGGCGGTAAACTAACCACCGACAAACAGCGTGAGCGGCTACAATAAGGGAAGGTAGCGGAGCTTTTAACTAAAGTTGGCGAAGAAAAAATGCCGTTGTCCCGCCACAAGGCAATATAATACGAGCCTCCAGAATTCTGAGGAGCCGTCGCATACGAAGAAGCGTCTACCTCAAGTGCGGAACCAATATAAAAATCTGAAGTGTCGTATCCAGTTGAACCAATATCGCTAATGGTGCTTGAGTAAACCTTTGTCCACCCACTCCCAGGTAAGACTTCTGGTGAGATGCTCACGGAGGGATTCAAGAGTGAGCTTGCCTGTTGAGCAGCTTGTCCTAGGCCGGGGCTAATTGATGTTACATCCCCGCTTTCAACTTGTTGTTGAACCACGGATGATTCATATGAAGTGCTTGGTCGGAAGCCGGCAGTTGAGGCGAAAGCAGTACCAATTGTCGAGCCCATAATAGCAAAACTTGATACTAACGCTAGAGCAATACCTTTTCTCATACAAAACAACCCCTTTGTATATTGTCTAAACAATTGAAATTATATACAATTTTGTTGAGAAGATCAATGATTTCATTATTATTAATAAAATAGAAAGTTGTTTTGGTTTATCCTTATAAGTAACTTGAATGCTATTTTCTTAAGATAAAGCGCGCAAAAGTGATTGTTGATTCGTCTAATTGTGTAGATGACGGGAGGGGAGCTAGCACCGTGTCGGATGTAGGTAAGCGTCAAACGCAGGACACATTGAAGGTAGGTCATTCGTCGTCATTATAATCAGAAATCCCCACCGGTTACGGCGGGGACTACTGTCGTGTTATGGAGTCTTTCTCCTTGAATGTCGCACTTCGTCCGGTAAGTTCCCAGCCCAAGGCAGCAGCGCGGCCAACGAGTCAGATTCATCGTCGGGGACGTTTGGTAGTTGCTCGAACAGATAGCACAGATATTGAAACGGGTCGAGTCCATTCTCTTTTGCAGTTTCCACGATACTGTATGTGATGGCGCTCGCTCTAGCTCCGCGCGGCGTATTGCTGAACAGGAAGTTCTTTCTCCCGATCACAAATGGCTTAATGGAACGTTCACCGCGGTTGTTATCGATCTCCAGATGGCCATCCTCAAGGAACACGGTGAGCTTACCCCATTGGCGTAGGCAATAATTCACTGCCTCTCCCAAGGCACTCTTTGGGAGTATGTTTTCCTTCTGGAATTCAAGCCATGGCAAAAAAGCATCCAGGACTGGACGACTTTGCTCGAGGCGCTGTTCGTACCGCTTCTCGGGAGTTATGTCTTTTAACCCACGCTCAATTTTGAAGAGACGATTGCAATATTCCAGTCCTTCCCTTGCAGCCACGGGCGTGTTCCGTTTGGATGCGGGTAAGGCCTTGATGGCCTCGTCGAATTTCCTTCGGGCATGACTCCAGCACCCTGACAGGGTCACATCCGGAATGTCCTCGTACCCTACGTAGCCATCCACATGGATGTATCCGTGAAATCCTTGGAGGAACCTTGTTGGATGCTCCCGACTGCGCGTCTCTTGGTAGTCGTACAAAACAATGGGTGGACCGTCCCGTCCACTGCGGTAGAGCCACATGTAGGACTTCGTATCTGCGGTTCTGCCGGATTCGTGAAGTACCTGCAGCGTTGTCTCGTCTGCGTGTAAGTACTTCCGTTGTAAGAGTTCCTGGTGCATCCGGTCGTATATTTTACTCAACCATGTCGTTGCACCGGCTAGGACCCAATTGGCCATGGTTTGTCGTGATAACGGAAAGCCCTGTCGCTCAAACTGTTGCTCCTGCCGATAGAGTGGCATCCCCTCGACGTATTTCTTACTCATGATGTAAGCCACTGCTGAGGCAGAAGCTAAGCTCCCCGGAAATGCCGGACGTGGCATGGAAGCTTTCACAACAGGGGTTTCAGTTTCATGCTTCTCACAATGACGACAGGCGTAGATATATTGAACATGCTCCACGACCTTCATCTGAGCCGGAATGATTTTTATCTCAGTTCGCGTTTCAGAACTCATTTCATGCATGGCGCCACCACAGCAGGAACACACCTGCTCCTCTTCGGGTAAGCGATACTCCATTCGCTCCACGGGCAGGTCCTTTAGGAGTTCATCACGCTGACCCGGACGTTTCTTTTTTCGCTTGTAGGTGATGGTTTCCATGGTGGGCTCTTCAAGCGTAGGTTCAGACTCGACTTCGGCTTCGTTAAACAACAGCGTCTGTACGGAGTCGGTCTTGGTCCGTTCACTAGACGCAGCAAAACGTTGGTGAGTTGCTTTGCGCAATTTCTCCTCAAGCCACTCTACCTTAGACTTGAGTTCGTCATTTTGCTGCTTAAGTATGGTGTTTTCTTGCTGCAAGGATTCAACCTGTTCGGTGGTGGAACTCTTTGGTTTCGCCATGCTATATATTTCGACATGCGAGCTAAAATCCCTTGTCACAAAAGAGATTACGGAACTTTTATTTTGCCACTGAGAGACTAGATGACCGTGCGCGCGGTTACCTTTTTATGAGCCTGTCGTTGGGTGATGGACAGTCCGTCTAGCAACCACCGCAACTGCTGCCGACTGACCGTAACCGTTTCGCTGTTCGTTACGTCCGGCCATTGAAAGCGACCACGTTCCAAACGACGATAATGGAGCCAGAATCCATTCGTATCCCACTCTAGGATTTTAAGCTTGTCTCGTTTTCGGTTGCAGAAAACGAAGAGGGAAGGCGAAAATGGACTGAGCTGAAAGACCTCTTGAACCAGGACTGCCAGCCCGTCGATAGACTTACGAAGATCTGTACTGCCGCTCGCCAAGTACACCCGTTGCTCTGAATTCGCCTCATGGATGAGCATCTGCCAAAGCCTGAACGACCTGTATGAACAGTTTGGTGTTGAAGCCCTCAGACACTTCAATCCTGGCTTGACCAACCTGAACAGTGAGCGCTTCGTTACTGCTCGGTTTAATGACTGATTCCATCTCCACTGAAAGCCAACGAACCTCTCCATTTGAAGGCTTTCGTCGATTCCCTCGAAGCTTGCTGGACCAGTAGCGAAAGCGATGAATATTGATCCCGTGCACCGCACACCAGACTGTAGCCGTTTGCCCACTGGACTCAAACTCGGTGAGGCGACTCTCCCATTCTTCACGTAGCTCGGTTCTTGACATGTACCTCACTCTCCTCAGTTTCATTTGAGGAGATTATCCCACCCAGAGTGTAGCCTTAGGTGGTGTCCCGTCAAGTGGTGTAAATTGAGTGCAACCACTTCGTGTCGGCTATTTATGCAAAACTGACGTTGGCGCCAGTAATTGCGGTTCTTGAGTGCTCATGAGTTTTGCCATTGACTCTCGGCTAAAGTAGCGCCTTGCTACAATCCATTCATCGTTCTGTTCCTGGAGGATTGCTCCGCCTAGACGAATGACAGACTCTCGGTTCGGGAAGATACCAACGACATCGAAGCGTCGCCTGAGTTCACGATTTAAGCGCTCAAGTGGGTTTGTCGAGCATATCTGTTTCCAGTGTTCCTTCGGGAATGCCATGTACGCTAGCACGTCTTCCTCTGCACGTTCCAAGACATCCATCGCCTTTGGAAACTTTCCACGAAGTTGCTCTACGACCACATCCAGTTGCTGTTTGGCTGTTTCCTGTGTTGGCTGAGCGAATATGGTCCGGACAATAGACGAGACCATCGGTTGCGACGCTCTAGGCACCTGGCTGAGGATGTTGCGCATTGTATGAACTCGACAGCGCTGCCAGGTCGCTCCGGTCAACGCAGAGCCAATCGCACTGCGCAGTCCTTCGTGAGCATCACTAATTACCAGCTGTACACCACGCAACCCACGCGCAACCAGACTTCGGATGAATGTCAGCCAAAACGAGCCATCCTCACTAGTCCCAATGTCAAACCCCAACACCTCACGCTCACCGGTGTCTCGCACGCCAATTGCAATTACAAATGCCATACTCTGAACTCGTCCGCCTTCACGGACTCTCGGGAATGTCGCATCCAACCATAGATATGGGTATGTCCCCTCAAGTGGGCGGTTTTTAAATTCCTGCACTACTTCGTCTAACTCTTTGCAGATACGAGATACTTCACTCTTGCTAATTCCTTGAATGCCCATAGACTCAACCAACTCGTCCACCTTGCGGGTGCTCACACCATGCACATACGCCTCTTGAACAACGGACAGCAACGCCTTCTCAGCTTTCCGCCGAGGCTCTAGCATGCTGGGGAAGTAGCTTCCTTTCCGAAGCTTCGGAATCTGCAAATCAATCGTTCCGACACGGGTGTCCCATTCCCGTTCTCTGTAACCATTACGGCTATTGCTGCGTTTCTCACTGCGCTCATACCGTTCAGCGCCAATCAAGGAGCTCACTTCAGCCTCCATCACTGCCTGGGTTAGGACTCTCAGCCCTTCCTTCAAAAAATCGACATCACCATCTTCTAATCCGATCTTGCGAATTAACTCCAAAAGTGCGATCTTGTCTGTAGAAGCCATCGATGTGCCTCCCTACTAATTGCTCGACACTTTTAGTAGATTGCACTCGATGGCTTTTTCGTCAAGATCTAGCCGTGGAATTTACACCACTACCTAAGACTCTAACTAGCCTTACGAGGTGTGCTGCGTTTTACGCTTACGGATGTAGATGGAATTAATGCAGTAGAAATTTTGTTTCGGGAGTACGCACAAGACGTTTATCGATTTGCACTGTTTTCCACCCACGCACACGAAGAGGCAGAGGATATCGTGCAGGATGTCTTTATAAAGGCAATAAAAAGCTGGAAAAACTTTCGTCAGGAAGCTCAGCCAAAGACATGGTTGTTTGTGATTGCAAAGAATTGTATACGTGATAGTTTACGCAAGAAAAGGATTACAACGACAGGGTTAAACCGGTTACTCCCATTGGCAAATTCAGAATCACACTCACACCTAGAATCTCTTGTAGAAATCATGGATAGTTTAAAAGATTTATCTATTGAAGAGCGTAATGTTCTTTATCTAAGACACGTTGAGGATTTACAAGTTAATGAGATCGCTGAAATCCTAGGGATAAGTAGAAGCAAGGTATATCGACTTGAAACAAAGGGTACCAATGAACTCCGAAGAGCCCTTTCTTTCGGGAATGGTATGTGAAGGAGGATACGTATGGATAAAAAGGACGCCGCTGAGCTGCTTCGACCGTGGAAAGATGTCTCGTTGAGTGAAGCTAAGCGAGACGAAATTTGGAGAAAAATTCTAAGATCCTCATCTAAGCCAAGAAGAAGGATTAATGCTGTAAATTATATCGCTGTTGCAGCCGGACTTGTAATTGCAGTCTCTGTCGGTGGAGTATTGGTTAACAATCACTCGAAGAGTACAACAGCAACCATGTCGGCATCTTATCCAACAACTCCGGAGGGAGTAGTGAAGTCATGGATACAAGCTCAGGAGAAGGGCAATTTGTTGCAGGCGACTACCTATGTTTATGACGAATTTTATCCGACTCAACAGTTAGAATTACAGCATTACGAGCAATGGAAAGACCAAAAACCAACGAGCTTTTCAATCTTGAACGTGCAATATACAGACTCAACCCATGCAGTAGTAAACACTTCGTTAACCATAAATTCAGTTGATAAACAGACTTACCACTTTGATCTTCAAAAGATGAATGGAAAATGGAAAGTCGCGTTTCTGAAACTCAAATCATCACCAAGTTCAGGGAACTCTGTAACCGCCACCCCTGGGTTAGATGATCCTACAGCTTCGCCTCCGGTGACCCAAATAATGCCGAGAAATTAAGTTATATCAAAAAGTGATCTTGCTTAAATGTCAAGGTCACTTTTGGTACATAATTGATAGCGGACTAAAAAGTGGACACAGCGAGTTGGGTTATATGAGTATATAACTAATCCAATAACGAGGTGTCACCGGAAATAAGGTTCCAATTTATCGAGGACCATTGCTCCGTTTTTCGGATCGAGAAGATGTGCAAAGTGCTCTGTGTGTCGCGGAGCGGTTATTACAAGTGGCGGAATGCACCGGTGAGTGAGCAACAAAAGCGTCGTGAAGAACTAATGAAACGTATTGTGCATCATTATGAGGACAGTAATGGTTTGTATGATAGCCCCAAAATGCGCAACTGCTTCTCCGGGAAGGCCGTAAGGTTACGGAGAAAACAGTTGGACGGATCATGCGCCAAAAGGGGATTTGTTCCCGTATTATGAAGAAATTTCGCGTCAATACAACAGACTCGAATCATTCACTACCGGTGGCGCCAAACGTGTTAAACCAGCAGTTTACAACCTCGAAACCCAATAAGGTATGGGTGGCGGATATTACGTATATCCGCACGGCCCAAGGCAGGATGTACTTAGCAAGTGTATTAGATTTATTTACACGCAAGATAGTGGGGTGGAAGCTGAGTGTCCGTATGACAACCGACCTAGTGGACGGCGCATTAGATATGGCCTGGGAACAAAATCCCCGGCACCAGGACTCGTTCATCACTCTGACCGCGGTTCACAATACGCTTCACATGAATACCAGGCAAAACTAGAGCAGTACAACATGGTTTGCAGTATGAGCCGCAAGGGGAACTGCTATGACAATGGTGCGTCACGAAGAAACAGCCATAAAGTGGCTTGGGTCACGCTTAACTGAAGATGAGGGTCGGTCCCATTTTTGATCCTTGATATTCTATAGACACATCAGACAGATCGATTTCGTAGGGAGTGGATTTTGGTGGCTATGGTTCACGTGCGGAAAATCGCGATGGAGGACGCAGAGGCGTATTTGCAATTATGCCGTCAATTGGACGAAGAGACCTCGTTCATGCTCTATGAGCCGGGAGAACGAGAAACGACCGTTCCGGAGGAGCGCGCGCGGTTGGCGTCGATGTTCGGTCGCGACAACCAAACGGCGTTTGTGGCTGAGGTGGATGGACGGATCGTGGGACATATCCAGGCGATGGGTGGCCATGTGCGGCGTAACCGGAGAACGGTGTATTTGGTCATTGGCATTCTCCAGGCGTATACCGGACAAGGCATTGGCACGGCGCTGTTTCGGGCGGTGGAAGCGTGGGCAAGGACGGTTGGCGTCCACCGGTTGGAATTGACTGTCATGACGCATAACGAGGCAGCCATTGGTTTGTACCGGAAGATGGGCTTTCAAATTGAAGGAACGGCCCGTGAGACGCTGTTTGTCGACGGTCGATATGTTGACGAGTATTGGATGGCGAAACTGCTTGCTTAGGCTTTGAGGGATATTTCCGCGTTCAGGGCGCGAGCGTACGGAGGAGGCTGGACTATATTGGCATATATGCGTATACGGGAACTGGCTGAACGGTTGCAGGTGTCTCCGCGTGCGATTCGGTTTTACGAGGAAAGTGGGTTAATAGCGCCGAAGCGGGATGATGCGAGTGGCTATCGTCTGTTCTCGGAGGAAGATGCCTGGAGGCTGCAGACGATTGTTGCCCTGCGCGAGATGGGGATGTCCGTAAAACAGATGCGTGCGGTTCTCGACGAGATTGATCACGGTTCAACGGATAAAGTTACGGACTATTTAGAATGGCAGAGGCAGTCGCTGTATGCCCAGTGGCTGGAGATAGCTGATATCATCGAGCAGTTGGAGAGCGCGGTTATGCGTTACCGAGCCGAAGGCGTGCTGCATCAAAACGATCTGGTTCGCGCGGTGAAGGGAATCAGGGGGATGCGACAGGCTAGGGAGAACTGGGAGGACCGTTGGCATTTTGACGATTTGGCGTCCAAATTTGATGAGCAGGTTGCACAGGTGTCGAACTCACTAGCTATTTATTACGATTAGATAACGTATTGGAAGAAATTGTAACAGCCATTGAGCCCATTTCAGGGGAATCCGGCGTTGAACTTGGTGTTGGCACCGGAAATTTAGCTGGGCGTTTCTTAGCGCGTGGATGTGTGATGGCAGGCGTCGATCAGTCCACCCAGATGCTGCGCCGATGTCGCCGCAAGTTTCCCGAGTTGGACATCAAATTAGGCAACTTGTTGACGGCGCCATTTTTCAGTGGAATATTCGATTTTGCTGTGTCCAGTTACGCGTTGCATCATTTATCGCCTGATCAACAGCTGATTGCGTTGCGGGAGATGGATAGACTGCTGAAACCGAAAGGTCGTCTCGCCATCGCCGATGTCATGTTTGTCGATGCCGCGCACAGGAAGGCGCATGAGGCGACACTGTCAGCAACAGGTTGTCACGCAGCGCAAGCGACGATTGAGCAGCATCACTTTGCAGACAGGACCGTCCTTGTGACATGGCTTATCAATCGGGGTTATCAAGTGGAGGCCTATCAATTGTCCACTTGGACGCACCTCATGTTCGCCCGAAAAGGTGCACTGTAAACAATGCATCTATAAACGTTGCTGAATCTGTATCCTCAGTTGAATCTTCGTTTCTTTGGTCAGAGTCCCCATTGACCTTCTCCTTACGTCAACGTGTAGACTTTGTTTCGAAGTTCCGGAAGGAGTGCGGTCTGATGATACGTTCGTTTGAAGATGCAGATGCGCAATACATCATTGACGCCCATTATGATATTTACCATCGGGAGTACGGTTATGACTTATCTTTCAAAGATTTTATTTCGAATAGCGTGAACGACTTTATATCCAAAGGAGACAGGACAAGTGAGCATATATGGATTCTAGATATCCAGCAAAGTCCAAAGGGGTCTATTGTGTTAACAAGAGTGGACGATAAAACAGCACAAATCCGACTGTTTCTTGTCGAGCCAGAATTTCGTGGGCTCGGTTATGGTCGGAGTTTAATTCAACAAGCGATTGACTTTGCCCGCCTCAATCATTACGAAACGATTATCCTGTGGACGAATCGTTCATTGAAATCCGCACGCCATTTGTACGGAAAATTTGGTTTTAAACTTGTAGAACAGAAGATGAGCGTTTTATCGAATCAATTGCTAATTGAAGAACGCTGGAGCTTGACTCTCTAAACAGGGGACAGGCCATCGACGTGGACAGCGCATCGAATCCTCCTCTGGGCACCCCAGTTCATGCTTGAACGCCTAGCTTCATACAATATCGCATGGTTGTCTTGTCGCCTTCGTTGTATGAGGTACTCGCGAGACGGTATGGGGGTTCGAGCATGGCACCATCACGGTTTCTGGCGAAAAAACGGAAGAAGTCAAAGATTCGCGTTTGGCTACTGTTGGTGTCCCTCCCGCTTTTTATCCTTGTGTTGATTGAACTGTACAAATGGCTTATTCCGTTCAACACGGTCAATCCGCTCTGGCGGGATGCAACTGTGGGTGAGACGGTCATTGGGGATTGGAAATACGAGGGGTATGACGAAGAAGGTTACCTGAAATTTTACAATCACGGTCAGACGCATTTGCTCCCGCCAACGTCGCATTTATTGGCGCTAGACGGGCAGTTTGTCGTCGTTGAAGAATCATCCCCAAACTCCATCACGTTCGCGCCAAAGTTGTATCAAGCGATTCCCTTTCTCTGGATTTTGTCTATGTTTGGGTTTTTGCTGTTGGTTTTGCTTGGCGGCTATTGGTATGTGCGCAGGCGTTTGCACGCGCACCACAAACGCTTGGTAGATTTGCTGTCTCGACAACGGGGGTTTCGACCGCGTAAACGAAATTGAGTGGCTAAAGAGGGAAGTATCTTTGTGGGGCGCACAAGTAGGACCAAAGTTGAGTCAAGTTCCCCTATTCTTTGGCCCTACAGAATCGCCTTGCGCAGCCTAAATATCGTTACGCGGTTGCGGGTTGTGCTTATTGTGCGCCGTCGGTTGGCAGATCTGCTGGTGGCGTGATGGTGACATCCTGATAGGTGTAGCTGACTTTCATGGTTTCGTGCAAGCTGATGCTTGTGACGTCTTTCGTGATGTCATCGGTTGGATCCGTCGAAGGAATGCTCTTTGTTGGCAGGTTCATATCCAATGTCATATTTTCGGCTGTCAGTTGATCTTCGCCGTTGACCGGTTGCACGGTGAATTGTACAGTTTCCTTCATATTTTTGAGCACCGTGTCGATGAGTTGGCCCAATTGGTCTGGGGTTATACCGGAGTCGTCGGTGCCGCTGGAGGCTTCTGCAGTAATGGCGTCCATGATGGGCGAGAGCATCTGCTGGATGGCGGTGTTGTCGAGGGTTGCGGTATAGGTCGTTGTGTCACCGCTCTTCGTCGCTTGAATGTTCCGCAGTGCCGTGAAGTCGACGTCGTTCGTCGGCAATTCTGACTCAAGTTCCGTAAGCGTTTGTTCCGCGCTCGTCTCTTCTTGCCACCCTTGTCCTTCATTCACCCATACTTTTGTCCCTTGGATGTACTCTTGAATCGTTGGAAGAGACCCGGACGACGAATTTGTATCTCCAGGCAACGGGATGGTGGAGGAATTGTCCCCGTCTGATGACAGCGTTGGTTGAATCGAAATATATGTGGCCTTCTCACCATTGACGGTCCCCGTTTGTGCGGTCATGTTCATTGACATGTCCAATGACGACAAGGCGCCTTGTAGATCTGTTTGGCCTTGTGGCGTGAGATTAAATTGGATGTGCTCCGTCATCGTTCCCGTAAGTTGAGAATTCGGCGCGGCTTGCGCATTTTCCATTGCAGTCTCTAAAGTATGCACGAGAGGTGTTTGTACTTGTAAGGACGATCCGTCGTTATCCACCTGGAGGCCCAATTTTTGCAAGACGGTTGTAAGGTCCGTCAGTCGAAGATAGGTTGTGCGTTGGTGCGAGGCCGGATCGACTGCGACAAGCTTTGGCAACTTGAGCGCCGAATTTCCATCGATCACGACGGCAACTTGATTATCCGGAATGTTCGCGACTTTCTTTGCAACGACTTGACTGCCTGTAGAGGTGATGGCCCAGGTATTTCCTTTCCAGGTACTTTGGATGCCGGCGGATTTCAAAACCTGCATGACGTACCAAGCTGGTGTATATGTTTGTCCACCTTTGCTTATCAGGTTCGGGGATGCGATGGTGTCGTTGTTTAAGACAAGGGTACCGGTCGTGGGTTTATTGGTAGTTGCAGCGAGCGCGACAGGACTACTGACAGCCAAAACGGTCAGTGCGGTCGCAAGACTGGGGATCCATTTTTTCATGCGTTAACCTCCTGCATAGGAATCGGTAACCCATCAATTCGGTTACAATTCCTATTCTACCATATTTGTGCAGTGTGATGGTTGAGGTTTCTACATCATTCGCTTTGTTCTGATTTGCTCCGGGCCAGGATGGTGACCGTCGTTAGAATGCAGATTGCGCCGAGGATGGAGGACCAGCTCATCGGCACGTGAAGGATCGCGACGGTGAGAATGGTTGCGGATAGAGGCTCGCCGCACGCTAGAAGACTGGCTTCCGATGCTGAGATGTACTTTAAGCTAGCAATGTAGATATAGAAGGCGAGCAGCGTTCCAAACAACGTGACAAATCCTACGAGAAACCAGGTCCCAGGTCCGCTGTGGCCGGAAAATGTCCATGGTGGAGCCATCAGGCTCATCCCGATGCCACCGATGAGCATGCCCCATCCCATGACGGTGGAAGCGCCATACGTTCGTAGCAATGCTGCGGGGTAGAGCGTGTAAAACGCGAGCGTGATGGCCGAGATTAACCCCCATACCACAGCCAACGGAGCAATGGATAAACTGTGCCAATTCCCGTTTGTGACGAGGAATAGCACCCCGAGGAGCGCGATGAGGACTGCCGTCAACTGTTTGACGCTCGGCATTCGGCGACGTCGCAATGCCACATAAATGGTGATAAAAATGGGGCCTAAGTATTGAAGCAGGGTACCCGTGGCCGCATTTCCATAGCGAATGGAGGCGAAGTAGGAATACTGCACGCCAAGAAGACCAATGATGCCAAGCAGCACGATGCCAAAAGCATCCCTTTTATTTTTCCAGATAGCGAAGGTGTGCGCGAACCCGAATCGGGCAGACAAAGCAATCAATAGTAGCAAGCCGGAGGTCGTCATGCGCACGCTGACTAACCAAGCGGGATTTAACCCGTCGCGCTGAAATAGCACCTGCGCGGCAGTCCCGGACACGCCCCAGAGTACAGCGCCGAGTAGGACCATGGTAATTCCTTTTATATGGCGGTATTTGCCGTGAATGACGCTGTCAGATGTCGTTTCATGAACCGTCGATGGATTTCGCCCGAGTTCGATATGGAGTGGTTGCCGAAATTCCACACGTGTCACCTCCCGTAGATGTGATCAGTATGGAAGACGACAAAGCGCTCCGTCAAGGCGTGCGTCGATGGCGCGCATCGCTGTAAGAAGTGGCTTTCGAAGCGGTTGTTCGAAGTGACTGGGGGTAGTTGGAAGTGCCTGTGTGAAGGTTTGTTTAGAATTCGAAATGGTTTGATGCGCATGGGTAGACAAGATGAGTCATAAGTCTAGAAGAGAGGACGAAGGGGCGGTTGAGATTCGGAGAAGATAAATAGGGAATTACCCACCACTGGAGTACAGATGGTACAAAACTGGAGTTCGTCGCCGGAAAATGGGCGTAGTGGGCTCGATTTTTTGCCTACGGTATTTTTCCTATGGTCATCATTGGACTCACCACTCGGACATCCGTATTTTGTGATGCACGGACAACTGGATACGACGCCTTGGGTTGTCTTTAGGTTGTTGATAGTCATTGCCTGCTGCTCTGTGTATCGTGTGTTACGTTACGCTTTTGCTTTTTCTCGAGCGCGTACGACGCGGTTGAGCCCACCTAACTGTGTTTTTACACCGAGCTTGCTCGCAGCTTCCTGTTCACTGAGTCCCTGTTTTTGAAGTTTACGTAGTTGCTCTGCCATCTTATAAATTAACATGACGGCTACACCTCCTTGCTTTTAATATACCTTGGTTGCGTGCTGATTCATGTAGATAAATCGTGCATTTTGTGTATCAAAATTGTGACAGAATCTGATTTTTCACATGGACGGCTACATGTTTTGTGACGGATGGGAACCCTGCACGCGAATTTGTGCGGGCAGGCGTCTTGATCCGGTTGAGCCGTGGGGGCGTGTCGTGTGGGTGGCGCGCGGGTGGAGCATGTGCGGGGCGCGGAGCACGGCGAATCGTGTGACACGCGGCAAATAAGGTACAAAATCTGCTCTAATTCTGGATTTGGCCAGGTTCAGCAGCGTTAAGACACAAAAAATACCTTATCTACTCAAAAGCTACCCGATAAAGGCTGAAAACCGAGCATTAGTGCATTTTTCGTGTCTTATTGGCACCGGCAGACATGCGAATGTCTTATTAAGACAATCCCCGCCAGCGCGGACTCCTCGAACATCCCGCCGCCACCTCACATTTTCCGCTTGCGCGCCGGATCACGCTGCCACGCACCATCACCGCATCCTGCCGCCACTTCCGCATGCCCGTCTTGGAAGACGGACACCTTAGTCTGTGGAAGTGGAGGTGAAGATCATGGCAGATTCTATGTTGGCACCGCATGAGACGATGGAAGTTCACGAGTTGTTGGCGTTTAAAAATGTGTGTATGACGAAGTCCGTCACGATGAAAGCGTTGGTCAGTGACGAGAAATTGAAAAACCTTCTGCAAACTTGTGTGTCGACGGATAAACAACATATTCAAGACTTGCAGGGGTTGCTTTCTAGGGGAACGTCTACATCCATTCAATAAGAAGGAGGTGATCGTATGAACCCGATTGTCGAAAATCTTACGGGTACAGCAGCCATGACAGATCAAGTTGTCACCGCAGATCTTCTGGTGTCCATTAAGACCGGTGTTCGGAATTATGCGATTGCTTTGACGGAGACGACATCGCCGGATGTTCGGGCCGTGCTGCGTCGGCATCTGGATGACGCTATCTATGCGCATGAGCAAGTGAGTAACTATATGATGGAAAAAGGATGGTATCACGCACACGATGTGTCGAAGCAGATTCAGCTCGACATGCAGAATGCCAACACCGCGTTAGGGCTTCAATAGGCTTCAGTCGTCATCAGGAAGTTTCAGCGGGCCTGTTGCGTCTAAGTGCGGGAGCTGGTACGTGGTTGGAGAAATGAAGAAGGGGGTTGTCCCACGTCAGGTCCTGTGACCAAACCGGGACAACCCCTCTTTGTCAAAGGGTGATCGAATTCTGATTGCTGCTCATCCAGTCACGCTCAATTTGTTCGAGCGATTTGCCCTTGGTCTCCGGTACCACCCAGAGGGTGAAGAAGAATGCGAAGATAGCCATCAGGCAGAACACCCAGAACGTAATGGCTGCGCCCGCATCGTCGAGAAGAATCGGGAACATTTGCGACACGAGGTAATCTGCAGCCCAAAGCGCCACGGAAGCGATAGCGGTTGCACGCCCACGAATGCGCGTCGGGAAGATTTCCGCCATGATGAGCCAGACAATCGGGCCAAACGAGACCGCAAATGCGGCGACGAATACCAAGACGAGAATGAGGACGAGCGTACCCGTATTGCCCGTGTGGAACGCATAGCCAATGATGAGAAGGCTGATGGCCATAATGGCGGATCCGATGAGCAACAGAACCTTGCGGCCGACTTTGTCGATGAGCCAGACCGATACTAATGTGAAAACGAGGTTGACGAGACCTACGATAATGGTTTCAACCATGGTTGAATCCGTACCGGCGCCGGTTTCTTTAAAGATCTCCGGGGCATAGTACATAATCGCGTTGATGCCAATGACTTGCTGAAGAATCGCCAGGATGATGCCGACAGCGAGTGCCACGCGAAATCCAGGTTTAAACAGGTGTTTGAGGGTGCCCGTTTCCGACTGCAACGACTTACGGATTTCTTGCATCTCTATAGCTGCTGCTTCCGTGCCGTTGACGCGTTCGAGAATACGTTCTGCTGCACTTGTGCGCCCTTGCTTTTCAAGCCATCTTGGGCTCTCCGGCACGGTGAATAGGAGTGCCATAAAGATGATGCCAGGGACAATACCAAGGCCAAACATCCAGCGCCAGCCGGTGTTTACGTCCCAAGCGTGCGTACCGGCCTCGGTGACACTGCGGTTGACGAAATAAATTGCCGAGATGCCGATGACGCAGGCGAGTTGATTGAGCGACACCAGGCGACCGCGGTGCTTCGTGGGTGCAATTTCCGCGATGTACAGCGGGACCAGTGTGGAAGACACGCCGATGCCGACGCCGCCAATGATTCTCGCGATAACGAACTGCGTAATCGTTGCGGCGATGGCGGATCCGATGGATCCGATACAGAACAGGATAGCTGCCGTGATTAGCATCTTCTTGCGCCCGAAGCGGTCGCTGAGTGCGCCGGCGAACGCTGCCCCGACGATGGCGCCAATCATCAGGCAAGATACGGCCCATCCGACCATTCCGGGGCCGAGTGTGAATTTAATTTGCATGAAAGGGCTGGCACCGGAGATGACTGCGGTGTCATAGCCAAAAAGCAGACCACCAATGGCCGCCACGATGGATACGAGTGTGACAAAGCCAATGCTGGCTTTCTGTGTAGACGCCACTCTTGTTCACTCCTTATCTCTTGAAAGCGTGCAACTGAACGCGCACAAACGCCCCTTGTCCAAGAGGCGGCAATCCGTATTATGGCGTTTTGTGCGCGTATGTGCAAATTTGTGATAGTTTATAATGGAGAAGCCCGCGTTTTAGTGATGATTTGTGCGTACTTATGTGATGGTATTGAAAGTGCGGTAGCATCAGAGGTGGGGACGGTGCGGCGGACGCGTGAATGGAAATGTGTGGTCTACATGTTTCATTGATTCGCATGACGACCGAGGCTTACAATCAGTGCATACCTAGTACCCCTCAGATATGCATCAACCCCATGGCCTCGTACCGTCTGCTCCGTCGGTACGGGACATTTTTGTTTTTGGGCGATTTTGAATCGGCTGTGAGACTTTCGGGTGTTTTGGGGGATGGATGTTGGACACAGAAAGAGACAACATTGATGTGATTCAATACGAAGTTGCGCTTCTCGTGCGACGTGCCATGGCGTTTAGCGCGCTGCATCAGCAACTTGGAGCACTGGATAGGCCGTCGTACCTGCTGCTTCGTCAACTCAAAGAATCGGGTGCCGTCGGACTGAAGGACCTCGCGGATATACACCATCTGGATAGGTCGACCATCAGCCGCCAAGTCGCTGCGCTGCAGGCGAAGGGGTTGGTTCGGCGGATTCCTGATCCCATTGATGGGCGCATGAGCGCGTTTGAAATTACCGCGCGAGGACTCGAGAGATTAAATAAAACCATGGAAATTCGACATGGGCGATATGCAGCGCTGTTGGCATCGTGGTCAGATGAAGACCTCGCGAAGTTTGGGGAGTTCTTGTCGCGGCTCAATCGGACGTTTATCGATTGAGCCCTTTGATGATCTTTTCAGCCAGACAGTTACAGCTTAAGACAGGTGGGGGAAAATGAAACAGATTGTTGCAGTGGCGATTCTAGTGCTCTTTTCACTGTTTGGCGACGCGGTGACGATGTGGACGCACGTGCAGATTCCCGGAAGCATCATCGGCCTTGTGCTGCTTTGGCTTCTTCTCCAATTGCGGGTGATTCCTGTTGGTTGGGTGGAGCCGGGATCGAAATTGTTGTTGTCCCAAATGCTGCTGTTTTTCGTTCCATCGGCGGTTGGCGTGATTCAATACTTACCGCTCTTGCGCGCGGAAGGCTTGCGTTTGGTGCTGGTTATCGCGTTGAGCACGATTGCCGTCATGATTGTCAGCGGTGGAATGACGGAACTCTTTGTTATCATCAAACGGAGAATGCGCCATGGTCATTGAGATCTTCAGTTTTTGTGTCACCATATTTTTCTTTATCGTGTGTCGCTGGATTTACAAAAAGGCCAAGTTTGATTTGCTGACGCCGATATTAATCACGCCACTTCTCTTAGTGGCGTTGTTGCTGGTGGCGCATATTCCATATGGGCAGTATCGCTCGGGCACTTCCATCATCACGTATTTTTTGCAGCCGGCGACCGTCGCTTTCGCGGTTCCGTTGTACCAGAACTTTCAGCTGCTCAGAAAGAATATCATGGAGATGGTCGTCAGTATCCTGTCCGGCGTTTTCATCGCAATTGTCGCAGCGTATTTCATTGGGAAACTCATGCATCTCAATTTGACGTTGATTAAAAGTATGGTGCCGAAAAGTATCACGACGCCGATCGCGATGGACGTCTCCAACGCGCTTGGCGGCAATCCGACCTTGACGGCGGTGTTTGTGATCATTACGGCACTGACTGGAATTACGATTGGCCCTATCGTCGTTCGCATGTTGCGGATTCGCACACCGATTGCGCGCGGCGTGCTGTTTGGTACAAGTGCCCACTCAGCAGGTACCAGCAAGGCGTTTGAGTTCGGTGAGGTGGAGGGGGCGATGAGCAGTATCTCGATGATTATCGCTGCGATTGTCACCTTGTTTCTCGCGCCGTACTTGGTTCCCGTACTCTAGCAGGCGGCGCGCTGTCGTCACCGCTGTCATCACGAGGAACCAGACTTTGTGCAACGAGTAGGAATCATCATCCAAATCTCGAATTCATTTCAAGGAATGGTTGGCATGGAATGAAAGGGTTGGGATAGATGAGGACTGCTCGTTTTTATGTTGTTCTAGTCGGTCTTGTGCAATTGCCGATGAACAGGACGGAGAATGGGCGATGAGGCGTCTTGTACGTTCTCGATTATCGCCCGAAGCGGCCCTAATTCCCATGAACATTGGCGCCAACCCGTGGTACACTCATAGATGTTGAGTGATAGACATCGTAGAATCTGTTGCGAAGCGATTTCGCCTGATAGATGCGACGCGGAGGGTTAGAAGCATGCAACAGGATGATTTGAATGCGCCTCAAGCGGCAGATGAAGTGAATTTGCCGAGGGACGTGGTCGAGCGCATAGTCTCGCGGGTCGTGGTGAACCCAACAGTCAATCGCGTCGACATTTTTTTGATGCCACTAGAGCTGTCGAACGTAGATGAGGGCGGCACGTCGGCGGTCTGTCAGCAATATGTCAAGGATTATCGATCCCTGCAGGAAGCCGCCCAGTGTTTTACCGCATATGGTGCTACTGTGTCTTACGCATTCGCCTATGCGCCGCCGGCCTACGATGAGACGTGTACGGCGTCGATGCTGGACGCGTTGTTGGAATGGTATCAGGAGGATGAAATGGTTGCCGCCACATGGCTGCGCCAGGCGCAACGGCGGTTTGACGACGGTCAACTGACGTTTTTGGTGAGCAATGAGGCGGAACAACAGTCACTGGAGCGCAAAGGGGCGCTTGTGTGGTTGTCACAGCAAATGAAGTCGCTTTTCGGCGTGGACCTGAAGGTCTCGGTTCAGCTTGACGGCGCCGCAGACGATAAGGCAGAGGCGCTGCGCCAGAAATTGCTCGAGGAAGAGCGCAAGCACGTCGAACAGGTGATGATTGAACAGGAGCAAGCGCATCGCGAGCAGGCCCAGATGGCGGAGAAAGAGGCGCCGCCGTCCTATCAGGGGGATAGGGGGTACCGGCGGGATCGCCGAAATGACGAGCCTGTGGAACCCTTGCATATCGGTCGGGCGATTGACGGGCCGATCACGTCGATGAAAGAGATTCAAGACGAGATGCGGCGCGTGGCCGTCGAGGGGCGCGTCTTCCAGTCGGAGGTGCGAACGCTCCCGAGTGGACGCACGCTCGTGCAGTTCAACATCACCGACAATGCGGATTCCATCACGGCGAAGATGTTTGTGAACAACGACCGTCAACTCGAAGCGTTGTCTGGGTTGAAGGATGGCGTCTACGTGCGCGTACAGGGGCAGGTGCAGTACGACACCTTCCTCAAGGAACTGGTGTTGCTGATTCAGGATATGCGCCCGGCTGAAGGCAAAGTGCGCAAGGACACGGCGCCCGTGAAGCGCGTCGAGTTGCACGCGCATACGCCGATGTCGGCTTTGGATGCTGTCGTGCCGGTCAAAGATTTGGTCGGACAGGCAGCCAAATGGGGACACAAGGCGATTGCGATTACGGACCACGGGGTGGTTCAGTCATTCCCTGAGGCCTACAGCGTGGCGAAAAAGAACAATCTCAAATGCTTGCTCGGGTTGGAAGCGTACGTGGTCAACGACGGAGTGCCTATCGTCTACCAATTGGATGAGAACAACGATGTGCAAATTGACGATTCGACGACATGGGTCGTCTTTGATACCGAGACGACAGGCCTCAACTCCGCTGAACACACGCTCATCGAGATTGCGGCCGTGAAAGTGCGCGGCAACGAGATTGTCGAAGAGTGGACGGAGCTTATCGATCCGGAAGTGGAGATCAGCCAGAAGATCATGGAGCTCACACATATCACAAACGATATGGTGCGGGGCAAGCGGAAACTGCACGAAGTCCTGCCGGACTTTCGCGAATTTGTGGGCGACGCAGTGCTTGTGGCCCACAATGCCGAGTTCGACTTGGCGTTTTTGCGGGCGTGTGCGAAGCGCATTGGTATGGAGCCGTGGACCAACGTCGTGCTCGATACGTTGCCGCTGGCGCGCAAGCTGTACCCGCGTGAGCGCAATTACCGGTTGGGGACGCTGGCCAAAAAATTCTCGGTCGATCTCGTCAACGCCCACCGCGCCCTCGACGACACGGTGGCACTGGCGAAAGTCTTTCAGTATATGCTCAAAGATGCCATCGACCAGGGCTTCACGAAGGTGTCGCAGTTGAATGACGACGACGGGCAGATTGACTATACGAGTGTGCGTCCATTCCACCTGACTGTGCTCGTGCAGAACAAGGTGGGGTTGAAGAACCTCTACAAGATTGTGTCGGAGTCGCACACGAAGTACTTGTACCGTGTGCCGCGCGTACCGCGAAGCTTGTTGGTCAAGTACCGCGAAGGGCTGCTCATTGGCTCGGCTTGTCAGAATGGCGAAGTGTTTGATGCGCTGCTGCGCGGTAAGACAGGGGAAGAACTCGAGCAAATTGCGGAGTTCTACGATTACCTGGAAATTCAGCCGCCAGCGCATTACAAACCGCTTTTGCGCAACGAGATTATCCCGTCGATTGAGTCGGTGAAAGACTACCATCGGACCATCATCGATATCGCTCGGCGGCTCGGGAAGCCGGTTGTCGCGACGGGGGACGTGCATTTTCTGAACCCGGAGGACGCCATTTTCCGCGATATTTTCTTGAAGTCGCAAAAAGACCCGAACGCGGACGACCAACCGCCGCTGTATTTCATGTCGACGGACGAGATGCTTGAGGCGTTTTCCTACCTTGGGCCGGAATTGGCCGAGGAAATTGTCGTGACGAACACGAATCGCATCGCCGACATGATTGAGGACGTCTCGCCAATCCCGGATAAGCTCTACACGCCAAAAATTGAGGGCGCCGAAGAGGAAATCCGTGATATGTGCTACGCCAAGGCGCACGAATTGTACGGTGAGGTATTGCCGGAGATTGTCGAGAAGCGACTGGAGAAGGAATTGAACTCCATCACGACGCACGGCTTCTCGGTCATCTATCTCATCTCGCACAAAATCGTCAAGAAGTCGCTGGATGATGGGTATCTGGTTGGGTCCCGTGGGTCGGTCGGTTCATCGTTCGTGGCGACGATGTCCGACATCACAGAGGTCAATCCGCTTCCGCCGCACTACCGCTGTCCGAGTTGTAAATACAGTGAGTTTATCGCGGACGGGTCAGTTGGTTCTGGTTTTGACTTACCGGACAAAGCGTGCCCGAAGTGTGGAACTGAATTGGACAAGGACGGACACGATATCCCATTCGAGACGTTCCTCGGATTTAAAGGCGATAAAGTGCCTGATATCGATTTGAACTTCTCCGGGGAGTACCAGGCGCAAGCGCACGCCTACACCAAGGTGCTGTTTGGCGAAGATTATGTGTATCGCGCAGGAACGATTGCGACGGTCGCCGAGAAGACGGCCTTTGGTTACGTCAAAAAGTATGCGGAAGAAAAGGGCTGGAACCTGCGCAACGCGGAAATGACGCGGCTCGTTCAGGGATGCACGGGCATTAAGCGGACAACCGGTCAGCATCCAGGCGGTATCCTCGTCGTGCCGGACTACATGGATGTCTACGATTTCTGTCCGATTCAGTATCCGGCGGATGATAAGGATGCAGAGTGGCGCACGTCGCACTTCGACTTCCACTCCATCCACGACAACTTGCTCAAACTCGATATTCTGGGTCATGACGATCCCACCGTCATTCGCATGCTGCAGGACTTGACGGGATTAGACCCGAAAAAGATTCCGACGGACGACCCGGCTGTGATGTCGCTGTTCTCGGGTACGGAGGCGTTGACGGTTGATCCCAACCATCCAGTGACACCTGAGCGGATTCGCTCGAAAACTGGTACGTACGGCATTCCGGAGTTTGGGACGAAATTTGTCCGGCAAATGCTCGAGGATACGAAACCGAGCACGTTTGCGGAGTTGCTGCAGATTTCGGGTCTGTCCCACGGCACCGACGTGTGGCTGAACAACGCGCAAAAGTTGATTCAGGACAAAGTCTGTAAGCTCAAGGACGTCATTGGTTGCCGCGACGATATCATGGTTTACCTGATTTATGCTGGGCTGGAGCCATCACTCGCCTTTAAAATTATGGAGAGTGTGCGTAAGGGCAAAGGCCTCACGCCTGAGATGGAAGAGGAAATGAAGCGCAACAACGTGCCAGATTGGTACATCTGGTCGTGTAAGCAGATTAAGTATATGTTCCCGAAAGCGCACGCCACGGCGTATGTGTTGATGGCGGTTCGCATCGCCTACTTCAAGGTGCATTATCCGTTGGAGTTCTATGCGACCTACTTCTCCGTGCGTGCGGACGATTTCGATCTCGACATCATGGGCAAAGGCTACGATGCCATTCGCGCGAAAATCGAGGAGATTGAGGCGAAGTCGTTCCAGGCGTCACCGAAGGAGAAGTCGCTCTTGACGGTGCTTGAGATGGCGCTGGAAATGACGGCTCGTGGTTTTCGTTTCTTGCCGCTGAGCCTCTATGAGTCGGATGCGACGAAATTCAAGGTGGTCAAGGAACAAAACGGGTTGTTGCCGCCGTTTGCGGCGCTGGATGGCGTCGGCGAATCGGCTGCTAAAAGTATCGCCCAAGCCGCGAAAGAGGGGCCGTTCCTCTCTGTGGAAGATCTTCAGGAGCGCTCGCGCGCATCCAAGACGGTCATTGAATTGTTGGACGCCCACGGCTGTTTAGAGGGGTTGCCATCGTCGAATCAATTGTCCTTGTTGTTGTAATGGCTGGTTTTGGGCCATTCTGCGGGGGATTCCCTGCCGGATGGCCCTTTTGGCATGTGCGAATGCGGTCATCTCACGGATGCTCCGCGTCCGGATTTGACCAAATGCGCTCCTGGAAGACCGCGAGTGCGTCGTAGCCTTCGCGCTTGAGTCGCCAGTTTTTGCAGGCCACTTCGACGAGGGAAGCGATGTCCCGGCCAGGGCGCACGGGGATTTCGATATGCGGAATCGCGACGCCGAGATATTCGGAAGTGTTGCCTTCGGAGCCGAGGGAGATGAGTTCGGTGTCGACGTGATCGTCCCAAGGAATCAGCTCGATCTCGACGTCGAGGTGCGTTTCATCCTGGAATGCCCCGGAGCCAAACAGCCGCGTCACATCGATAAAGCCGATGCCACGCAGATGCAGTAACTCTCGGTTGTTGGTGTTGTGCGTGCCGACGAGTGCGTCAGGCCCCACTTTTTTAACGCGGACGATGTCGTCGGAGACGAGCCGGTGGCCGCGTTCGATCAGCGACAGAGCAACTTCGCTTTTCCCGATACCACTGGCACCGCGAAGCGATACGCCGACGCCGAAAATGTTCATGCAGACGCCGTGAATGGATTGCTCTTCGGCGAGCTGACGTTCTAAATAATTGCCTAAAAGGCTAATGAACGGCGTCGATTTGCTCGCTGTCCGCAACAAGGGCACGCCGTGTGCATCACAGTGCTTGACGAAGAATTCGAGCTGCTGTTGACCGCGCGTGACAATGAAACACGGCGGCTCCAACGCGACGACGTCGCGGGTGCGCAACTCGCGCTCGTCGGCATCCAGCGATTGCAAGTACGTGATTTCCGTTCGCCCGAGGACTTGGATGCGTTCACTTGGGAAGTATCCGAGATACCCTGTCAACTCAAGGCCTGGGCGGTGAATGTCGTCACTTTCAATGGCGCGGGATATGCCTTGTTCGCCTGCGAGCAATTCGAGGCCAAACTGTTGGATGAGCTGTTGTACAGTTAGACGGTCCACCTCATGCACACCTCCATTCGCGTGTCTTCAGACTATCGCCGTAAGCTCTCACGCTGTGAAACCAGGCGGGAGGCTCCAATGACGCCCGCATCGTTTGTCAGCTTTGCAGCGCGCACGGTGCACGCATCCGCCACGAGGTGTAATGCGTATCGGCGAAACGCTTCGGTCACTGGGCGGAGGAAGACGTCCCCGGCCTTTGAGATGCCGCCGCCAATTAAAATGGTATCGGGATTGACCGTACCGGCGATGATGGACAGGCCAAATCCAAGCCAATCCGCAGCTTCATCAATAATCTGTTGCGCGATGTTGTCGCCTTTTTCGGCGAGATCAAAAATGGTCTTGGCTTCGTCAATCGCGATTTCGTCCGACAATTGGCCCGATGCTTGCAACTCCTTGGCGCGGCGTACCATGGCGGTCGCAGACGCGACAGTTTCCAGGCAACCACGCCGACCACAATGGCAGGGCAGGCCGCCTTTGTCGACTGTCAGGTGACCGACCTCGCCGGCCATCCCGTTGACGCCGCGATACAGCCGTTGGTGAACGACAAAACCGCCACCGACCCCCGTCCCAACCGTCACACAGCCCAACGCGAGCGCGTGTTGTCCAGCGCCAATCCAGGATTCTGCGAGCGCGGCGACCTTGGCGTCGTTCTCCATGACGACAGGGAGATGAAATGCGCTTTCCGCGATTTGAATAAATGGAACCCGTTCCCATCCGATGTTCGGTAATTTGATGATTTCGCCCTTTTGTAGATCTAAAAAGCCAGGTAGTCCGACACCGACGCCAACGACGTCCGACATGCTACAAGCAGCCTTTTCTACGGCCTGATGCAGAACGCCCTGCAGTTCGTTGCAGACGTCCTCAGGGCACCTGTGAGGATTTGTGGCAAATGATGATTTGGTGACCATTTCTCCCTTTTCTGTGACTAACGCGGTCTTAATGCTTGTCCCGCCGACATCGACTCCGAAATACAGTGTCACAGATTGGATCCCCCTTCAGCAGACGTCCGTAATCCCGGCTGTGCTTCGAGATTGTGGTCTTTTGTATATCTGTTACACGCCATAGGGTAATGACAAAAGTTCGATGGAATTCCTGATGGGGGTGGTAAATTGAGGATCACCAAACACCCTCAGTGGTCACCTGAGGGCGTTTGGGAGGCGCGAACGTTGCGAATGGCTGTGTGGCGGCAACATGCGCCTTATGGTACAGCCTTTATGGATGGGTGATTTCAATGCCACAAGCGGCAGTCTCTGCGCGGTCACGCGCGGTTGCAACGTCTCTTCCGGCGCTCAAGACAACACCGAGGCGGCGGCCCACTGTCGCAGTTGGTTTTCCAAACAGGCGGACCTGCGTCTGGGATACGGCGAGTGCTTTGTCGATCCCGCGCACTTGATAAGCATCACTCGCAATTGGGGATTTTAAGGCGCGGCTTGCGCCAGGTGTGCAGAGCGTGATTTCCGGGATGGGGAAGCCGAGAATCGCCCGCACGTGGAGTGCGAATTCGGACAAATCTTGGGTGATTAGGGTGACGAGACCGGTGTCGTGTGGCCGCGGGGACACTTCGCTGAAATACACCTTGTCGGGGGCAATGAACAATTCCACGCCAAACACTCCATAACCGCCCAGGGCGTCTGTGATAGATTTGGCGATATGCTCTGCCTCAAGGCGTTGCGCATCCGTGATGTTGTGCGGCTGCCACGACTCAATATAGTCGCCGTCTTTTTGAATATGTCCAATTGGCGCACAGAAGCTGGTGCCGGAGGCGGATCGTACAGTTAACAGTGTGATCTCGGAGTCGAATTGGACAAATGACTCGATGATGACGCGGTTGTTTCGCACACGGCCGCTTTCCATGGCATACGCCCAGACGGACTCGACGTCGTCGGGCGATTGACAGACGCTTTGTCCCTTCCCAGACGAACTCATAATCGGCTTGACGACACATGGGGTTCCAATTCGATCGACTGCTGCCCGCAGTTCTTCGAGCGAATCGGCAAATTCGTAGCGGGCCGTCGGCAGGTTCAATGTCTCCGCCGCGAGCCGGCGGATGCCCTCTCTATCCATCGTAAGTTGTGCCGCCCGCGCCGTCGGGACGACGTGGAGCCCTTCTGCTTCGAGTTCGACTAAGGTCGCTGTCGCAATGGCTTCAATCTCTGGGACGACGAGATCTGGACGCTCGCGTTCAATGACCGCACGCAACTGTGCACCGTCTGTCATATCGATGACGTGCGCGCGGTGCGCGACTTGCATCGCGGGGGCATTTTCGTAACGGTCAACCGCAATGGTCTCGACACCGAGTCGTTGTGCCTCGAGTACAACTTCTTTTCCTAGTTCGCCTGCGCCGAGTAGCATCATCTTTTTTGCCTTGCTGGATAGCGGGGCTCCGTACATGTCTCTTCGACTCCTTTGTCGTAGTTCACTAGTCAACATACAAAACAACACAAAAACCGCCTGGGATCTTTGTACAAGATGCCCAGGCGGTCGGCGATAACAGATTACATTCCCTTGTGGTGACCCACGAATCCGCCAGTTATGTAATCCTTATTGATATTTGCGTTTTACAAAAGGATCCTAGCACACTGACGGGCGCTCTTTCAAGGTATATCAAAGGATACTGCAAGACACGAGTTAGCGATTTGGAAGTTTGCAGGATGAGGAGTATTCTTTTGTTCTGGAGACCTTCGTCGTTGAGATAGAGACGAAGGGCAAGGAGGGGTTACATATGGATTTACGGAACAAAGTTGCATTGGTGACTGGGGCTGGCAAGGGAATTGGCCGGTCCATCGTCGAACGTTTGGCAAAAGAAGGGGTTCACGTCGGGCTTTTGGCTCGAACACAGCAGGACCTAGAGCAAGTGTCCGCACATGTGCGGGAGACCTATGGCGTCAAGACGGCTATCGCGCCGGTGGATATTACTGACCGCAGAGCGGTTGACGAGGCTGTTCAGAAATTGCATCAGGAACTGGGTTCTGTCGATATATTGGTCAATAATGCAGGCACGGCGCAATTTGGGCGCATCATTGACATGGACCCGGAAGTCTGGGAGCGCATGATTCAAGTCAACCTGATGGGGACGTATTACGTCACACGCGCCGTTCTTCCGATTATGGTGGCGCAGAACGTTGGGAACATCATCAACATCAGTTCGACAGCGGGTGAACGGGCATCCGCGACAACTTCCGCGTATTCCGCGTCGAAGTTCGCCATCATGGGCTTCACGGAGTCGTTGATGCAAGAAGTCCGCAAGAACAACATCCGGGTGACGGCGCTGGCGCCGAGCACCGTCAATACAGAATTGGCGGCAAGTGCGGGGCTCAAGATCGGCGATGAGGACCACATGATGCAACCAGAGGATGTGGCCGAATTAGTGGTGGATGTTTTGAAATTGCCGCAGCGCGTATTTGTTAAGAATGCGGGCTTGTGGATGACGAATCCGCAGTAAGGGGTATTGGGTTCTGACAATACCATCCATATTTATCCATGTGGTTTGGTGTGTATTAGTGCGTATAGATATCTTCTCACTGGGGAGATTAAAGTGCAGGAGGTTGATGTACCGCAAAAACGAAATTATATTTCGAACCTGTGGTGTAATCAACGTGCCTATGCGAAAAGACGGCGAAAGCCGTCTTTTCGTGTTTATACGGGTTTATCAGGATGCTTTCTGGAACTTCGACCTGCCTGTGGCTGAGCTTTGGTGTCAAGCGGCGCGTGAAAAGTGGCCGATGCGGTTACATTACCATTGGGTTTTTGGATTCGCGCGAAAGGTCTATAGGCCGCTTTCAACTTTCGGCCATCAAAGTGAATTGTGAGGTGAGTGTATTGAGCAGGCAACAGGCAGAAGGGACGAATCTCGGCTTTGTGACACTCGTGTCGATTGTCGCGGCAATTGGCGGCTTGTTGTTTGGTTATGACACAGCGGTGATCTCCGGTGCCATCGTGTTTATGCAGCAAAAATTCCACTTAGGCCCGGGGATGCAGGGATGGGCCGTCTCCTGCCTCATGATCGGCGCCATCGTCGGAGCCGGTTTTGCCGGCTTTCTGAGCGACCGCTTCGGGCGTAAGAAAATGCTGATTGTCGCTGGATTCCTGTTCGTCATTGGCTCCATCGGTTCAGCACTCCCAGCAACTATCACGGAGTTTGTCTGGGCCCGCATTGTCGGTGGCATCGGTATCGGAATTTCTTCCACGTTGGTGCCGCTCTATATCGCTGAAATTGCGCCCGCGCGACACCGCGGGAGCCTCGTCTCGTTAAACCAACTAGCGGTCGTCATTGGTATCTCGGCGATTTATTTCGTCAATATGTGGGTGGCGAATCTCGGCTCACCAGCATGGGATATCCAATCGGCGTGGCGGTGGATGTTTGGCCTGGGCGTGGTGCCTGGTGGGATATTCATTATCCTCCTGCTGTTCGTGCCTGAAAGCCCTCGGTGGTTGGAACGGCATGGCCTGGGGGACAGAGCGCTTCAGATATTGACCCGTGTGAATGGTCCTACGAGAGCGCGCGTCGAGCTGTCGGAAATCCGTGATACGCTCAACGACGAGTCGGGTCACATCGGGTTATTGTTTCGACCAGGGTTTCGCGTTGCACTGTTGGTCGGTGTGGTCTTGGCCATCCTACAACAAGTCACGGGGATTAACGCGATCATGTATTACGCTCCAGAGATTTTTAAGCAGACAGGGGCCGGTACCAACGCATCGCTCATTGAAACGGTCATCACTGGGGCAGATAACTTGGTGTTTACGCTGATTTCGCTGTGGTTGATCGATCGCGTCGGCCGCAAAGTACTCCTCCTCATTGGCTCCGCCTTTATGACGGTGAGCATCGCCATCGTCGGGTACGCGTTTTACACGGGGAACACGGCAGGACCGCTCGTGCTCGTGTTAATTCTGGTGTTTGTCGCGGCGTTTGCGGTCTCCTTTGGACCGATTGTCTGGCTTGTCATGGCAGAAATTTTTCCGACGAGCATTCGAGGGCGGGCGACTGCGATTGCATCTGTGGCCCTTTGGATTGCGGACTACGCAGTATCTCAGTCATTCCCGGTTCTTTTGAACAGCGTCGGCGCTTCCAGTACCTTTTGGACGTTTGGGATTCTGTCGTTGGTGGCATTCATCTTTACGCTTGCGCTGGTACCAGAGACCAAGGGCAAGACACTTGAAGAAATTGAGCGCGCTTGGGGCCGGCGCAACACGCAATCTACATCGACGACAGGTCGTTAATTTGGTCGTTTGGTCGTCAAGCTCTCGCTATGCCACACAAACACGGTTGCCGATTGGGGTAATCGCGCTTGTGTGGCATTCGTGTGCGTGAGATTGTCACGCCATTCGGGCAGATGGACGCGGGGATGGAGAGAGTTGACGAAGTTTCACGTTTGACCAGTGTTTGACGTCGTCTAATAAAATATAGTAATCCCGTTCCTCCAACGAGTTTCCGGGAGCACTTTCGGAAAGTGCCTCTTCAATGAGTCGACAACCGCGTTGCCACAGCCAGTCGTACGGCTCGGTACTGGAATCACGCATCGTCAAATACACAGCCGCGATGTTTGTGAGGGTGAGAAATATAGTTTTCACGGAATCGGAGTTGGCTTCATCTTCACCACTGCGGATTCCCTCGTGAATCGTGAATTGCATTTTAAATCCGTTCCATCCTCCTGCAGGAATTTGCCCATCAATCCTGCAGTTAGCATATTGCTCAGAATACGTGGCGGTGGGCTGCATGCCGTAGTTCCTCCCTCTTGACAACTCGCAAATTGCAGGAAAAGCTGCACGCGGTTTAGAAGCCAGGTTGATCACCGGTCACCCCGGTCGTATGTGTGTTCAGATAGGCTGTGAGGTGGTGGCGAATGTCGTGTGCTACTTCATCGTCTGCCACGGATATCTTGTAGTGATCATCCTTTGCATCCGCCGTAAAACCGCTTACGTTGTTCCGCTCCAGGTAAGATGTGATATCGTCCGGGGACTCCACTTGTTTTAACAGGGTTTTGTACCCAATGAATTGGTCATTTAGATAAACCCGGATTTCGACGATTAGGTGATTGAGGTCATTGACCGGGGCATGTTTTCAAGTATTTGGTGGATTTGTTAGCGAACACGGCGAAATCATGGTACGGAACTAGAGCAATGGACACAATTCCCCCCTCCCCAAGCCAGGCTATGAACTCCACTTTTTCAATTGGAAGAAAAATCTACGTGGCGGCATGAAGCATGATCAACGACCGATGCTTTGCATACACGGGAAGACGAATGCTCCACTGGCGTGCATGACGCACTAGAATCCCAGGTAGATGGAATAGTCTTCGTCTGAGCCGTCCGGCGGTCCACTGTCGCACCCCTGGTTGAAGCGCGACGTGCTTGTACAGCAGGAGTAGATTATACGCAAGTAGCTTTAGACCTTGCAGCGCTTTGTTGGCATCGAAATTCTGGCTGGAGAATCGGTCAATGGCAAATCCATATTTGGCTTCCTTGATGTGATTCTCAGCGTTACCACGAAAGTTATAGAAGTGCCATACATCCTCGCCGCTCCAGTCAAACGTTGTGGCAATCGCCTCGTATTCCCAGAGCCAATCCGCACACAGGCACTCCTGGGGGTCAATGTCTAAGCGACGCACAATCACGACCCGCCGAGGCCTGTCCCAGGATGTTGCCTGATACATGATGGAAGTAACGTCACAATGTTCCCGGTCACTCTCTGTGATGCAGTGCCAGAGGAGATTTGGCGCTTGCGCCAACTGTGCGAGTCGCTTGGTCCACTTCAGTTTGATGACGTAATCCCGCTGATCTTGCTCCAATATCTGAAACACTTTTTCTCCGGTAAACCCTTTATCCATGCGGACGGCACGAATGTTGACGCCATCCGGCAACTGGTCTTTCATCGCCTTGTAGAAATCCGCAAATCCATCTGATGTATGGGCGTCACCAGAGCGCAACTCATCATAGAGACAACAACCAGTGAGTGAATCAAACGCCAGCAAGGGATGGAAACTCGCTCGTCCGTGATGGTGTGGATTATATCCAACAGCGGACTGTTGCTGCGCGCCATAAACAGTCTCTACAGAGGAGTCGATATCGACCACGATGCCTTGTCCTTTGGGGAGAAGTGACCTTAGGATTTGTCTATGCGCCGAACGTATCGCTTTGATGCCAGCGTCGGAACCGAGCCGCTTCAGATCCTTATACAACAGAGTCGTATCAGGCAGTTTCGGCACGTCCAACTTCAGCTTCAACAGGGGATCTTGTTCGATGTCCTCAAAGTGGAAAATCCGTTCCTGACCCAGCAAGGAACCGAAAATGACGGTCAGAGCAATATCGTCCATGTGGAACTGGGTGTTTCTGCCCTTGCGTAATCCATGTACCCAAAACTCCCTGTCAATACCCGTTCCCAAAACGAAATCTATGAGACCACTTGCACCGCCAAAGGAGGTGGCGGCATTCAAATCGTAGCGAGTATGAATTGTAGAGCTTTTACGAGCAAACTGACTTCGTGTATGATTATATTGTTTCACCCAAAAGGTGCTCCTTCCTAGCGAAGATGTGGTTCTCGACAAACTCATCTTAGCCATACGGGGAGCACCTTTTCAATTATTCACACCAGTTCATGAGGACACAATCGTCGAAATCCGGGATAAACCTTTATTTGTTGGTGGGCTCTGTCGAGATTGACTTCACTGCCACCCGCACGCGCAAATGGCAAGGTATTGGCAATCTCATTGTTGAGCTCGTCCATATTGAAACCTCCTTCACGGGTTTCCATAGATTCCTGGTTGAAATTCTCGATTGCGCATGATGGCGACATGGTTTTTTACTGGCCATCACACCATTTCCATGCAATTGTCATGCTTTGGTCATGGCAGAATGTGTCGTTCCAGTGTATCCTCGTGCTTACATGGTTCTGTAAGTGGAGGTATAGAAATGGCCAGATGTCCAAAGTGTGGTACCGCTAAGTTTGCAATTGACGAAGTGCAGTTAGAAGGCGATACGAGAAAAATTGTGGTGATTGTGTGCGCTGGGTGTGATACGCTCCTGTCCATTGTTCATCCGCAATTTAATTATTACCCTCAACTGGATGAAATATCCGAGACGCTGAAGCAGATCAAACAGAAGTTGAAATAGACACGGATTCCGTCCCGACGACGTGTGAATGATTATTTCTGTACATGTCAACAGTGTGGTGGGAGGCGATTGTATGAAAGTGGGACAATCGAATGTTTTTCGCAGCGAAGTTCACGGAGAATACCTTCGCACCGCGACCATCACACAACGGGTGGACGGAGAATATTTCGCGAGTGTACGCGTCACGCCATTGAGCAGCACACAAATGGGCATTATCGACGACACATTTGCGGATTTTGTGACAGTTCAAGACGCCGTGGATTTTCTCGACAGGACATGGCAGGAGAAGTTTTTGGTAGATTGACGAACTTGTGAATCCACACAACGCACAACGGGACCCCTACAAAACGGTTTGTGCGTTGTGTTGGGCCTCAGTTCGTTTTAATGTTTTAACGCCTAAGATTGAACTATGTATTGCAACGCATCAATCCTCTGTAACTTCCTAGTTGTTCTGCCGCCGCGTTCGTTGCAGAAGCTCGGATACGCGCCCGATTCCTCTTTTCTGAAGACCTGACTGTGGAGCATCTCGACCTCAGAGATACAGACTGCCTTGAGTGCCTTGAAATGCACTTGACTGCATCAGGCATGTCGATGGCGTTCGCTCGGAATTCCGCTCAGGCATCTTGTGCGGATTCGAACTGCGTTCGAATCCTTGATATACTGGGTTCATTCAGAGCATAAGGCCAATACTTTACGGCAATCATGAAAGCCCTTTTGTGACGATGAGTGTTTTGATAGTTGAGCCGGCAAGCTGTAAAATGCGGAGGTTGTGTGAAGCATTCGCTCTAGTTAGGCTTAGGGTAAGAACAGCTTGCAACATTTCGTCACGTCAGGTGGATCTCGGAATTTTGTAAAGGATTGTCTAATTGTAGATATCACTGGGGCGTCTTGTCTGTATCTTCGTGGTCAGTCGTCGCCCCTTATATAAGGTTAAATGGCCATACCGCGCTATTCAGATGTGGTGGTATGCTATGCACTACGAAAATGTAGTTTTGTTAAAGTCAAACCTTGAGTTTGTTATGCATTTCGTTTAATGCTGTGCCGCGTTCGATTGTTGGATTTGGAATCAAGGCAGTTTGGTTAGTTGCTGTTCGCAGTTGCAAATCGCATTTGGCCAGTGCGTTTGTGTGTTCGCCAAGCACGGCATACGACGCGCATGGCCAACTGTTCGTCTTGAACGGCTGCCAGAATTGCTTCGCCAAACGTCTTGAAGAACTCTAATTGTGTCATGCTGTAAACCACCTTCGATCAGTGTCGTTGCATATATCATAATACGAACAAGTGTTCGTATCAATGCTGATTCGTGAAAATATCGCTTATTTTTTTGTGTCATTTGTGGAATGTGATTTTTGAAAGCATTTGTCCGGGAATGATGAAAGTGTCTGCTGAAAGGACGACTGGAAGCCAACGCTGGACACCACGACAGGAGTGAAGTCATGGATATGGAACCAAGGCCGCGAGTGTACCACAGGCGCCGACGCAATTCGGACCAGCGTGCTTCAGGACGGAAGTTGAACCGGACGGAGGGCGTCTTATCGACAATTGCCCTGATTGTGATTTTCGCGATTCTCATCGTTATTTTTTTCCGATTTGATCGCTCCAATGAACTGTCTCGCGTGATTCAGTCGACGGGTATTCTGGGTGTCGTCATCGCGATCGTTTTGATGGCGCTACTCAGCATTCTCCCTGTTCCGTCTGAGTTCTTGATGATTGTCATCATGAAAATTTTTGGTCCGTGGTGGGGAATCCTGCTTAGTTGGGTGGGCACGATGATTGCCGCCATTGTGACCTTTCTGCTTGCGCGACACGTTGGCCGAAAGTTGCTGCGTCACTTTATTTCGGAAGATCGGGTCGATCAGATTTCAAGTTGGATCGGAAATCGCGGCATTTTTGGCTTGATTGCCGTGCGTATTATTCCATTTCCGTTTATTGTCGTCAATTATGTTGCAGGTGTATTGCGAAATATTCGGCTGCGCGACTTTATTTGGACGTCGGCAGTGGGCGGAATCCCGTATTATATCGGCGCAGCCCTCGTGTTTCTAGGTGTCTCGAAGCGGTACATGACCTGGCTCGTGATTGGTGCCGTTGCACTCGTGACGGTGTGGGTGGCCGGTTACCTGTTCAATCGTCACGTTCACTCCATTAAGCGATTCTTACATTGAGTCGTTCGCGAATAGCAGGACACTCAACAGCACCATACTTTCCGCAACCATTGGGTAGTAGAAATACGGCAACAGGGAAATCAGCGGGAGCTGAATGGTTGCCGTTTGGGCAGGCTCGGTTCGCTGTAGCCATTCCCAAGGGATGGTTTGGTAGCGCGATTTGCGTGGGCGGTGGAGACTGATGGCCGCAAACATGTGCATACCTCCCGTCTCTCACATTGTACGGTGATGTTGTGACGTAAATGCCAGTCCAAGGAAATGCTGCGCGAATTCAGCAGCGCAGGGGAGAGACTGCGGACAGGGCGTGTTTAAGGCACGATACGTCACAAATAGCGCAGGAAAGTTACCTTATTGCGGTGCCGCAGGCCGTGTGGGCCCCGGGCCTGCCACCACACGCGGTCGATCACGACCGCCGTGCGGGGCTCGGGAGGCGAACGCCCGGCGCGATCGTGTCTTATTAAGACACCAGCGCCATTTTTGCACCGATTAGCGCACTAAAAATGCCTTATTCTGCTGTTTCGGGCACGGTTCTGGGTAAATCATCGCGAATAGAGCAGATTTTCTACCTTATCCGCCTCCACAGCGCCGATATGTCACAAATAGAGCAGAAAAGTTACCTTATGCGGCGCCGCAGACCACCACATGCCCCAAATTGCCTACCCTGGCTTAACCGGGGAAGTTCAACAGGCACAACGTGTAACGTCACGGTGTCCTCCAATGGGCGCGCCTATCGTAACGACACGCCTTGGCGTCAGAAAATCAGAAAATCAGAAAATCAGAAAAAAAGGTCGCCATACGGCGACCAATGGGTAAAGGGAAATTGTGTCTCATGAATTATAACACAATACTGATTTTTTGCGATAGTGCGTTAACGCGCTAAAGTTTTTTAAATATTCATTTTGGCTTTTGGAGTGGAGTGGGTTGTTTCGTCTACCGCATCGGGCACTTCGACGAGACCCTCGCCGTTGTGGAGGCGTTCAACACCCTCTTCGCACACACCGTAGCTTCGCCAGGAGCAAGTACGGCATAGCGTTGCGATGTCTGACGCAACGATGTGATTTTGAATTCGTTGTGTGATGTCCGACCAATGATAGGTCTCCCCGGTTTGAACGCCAAGGCGTTGTCGAACGGCGCTATCGCGTTGCATGACTGTGGCGTCGTGACAGTGGCAGGGTTGCGTCTCTGGAAATTTGGCGCACAAATCGTC
Organism: Alicyclobacillus acidoterrestris; assembly: GCF_022674245.1. Lineage (GTDB taxonomy): Bacteria > Bacillota > Bacilli > Alicyclobacillales > Alicyclobacillaceae > Alicyclobacillus > Alicyclobacillus acidoterrestris. The sequence continues at coordinate 2,820,272 of NZ_CP080467.1, read as the reverse complement.
CGGGCCGACGACGAGGGTGACGAGGGTTTCCGGATGTTCGCGCAAGCGTCGGTGAAGTTGTGTCATGTTTTGTACGTATTCTGGCGAATAGCCCATGCCGCGATAACCGAGTAGACATAATAAGTGGTGTCCGCGTAGGCGGTACGTTGCTTGTTGGTGGATCACAGCGGATACCCTCCTTACAAAATGGCCGCTTGTGTGGCATCGTCCCCTGTAGGATAGGACAAGCATAACACATGGGTTTTTCCTGGAGTGAAGTGTTGTATCCGCAGATAGGAAAGTGGCATTTGGGTTCTGATGAGGGTAAGATGACGGTATGCAAACTTATCGGAACGAAGTCTTGCCGTACATGATACGGCCTATCGAGTTGGGGGGAAAATGTTGTGCTGGCATTACATCCAGATGAACTGAGTCCTCGTGACAATTACAAATTTTTGATTGGAAGCATCATTCCGCGGCCCGTGGCATTTGTGACGACGAAGTCGGCGGCGGGCACATTAAATGCGGCTCCGTTCAGTTACTTCAATATTGTATCGTCGGCGCCGCCTATGATTTCCGTATCGGTGCAGCGGGTAAATGGTAAGCAGAAAGATACGGCTCGCAATGCCATATCTGCGAACGCGTTCGTGGTCCATATCTGTGATGCGGATAACGTGGATTACGTCAATCAGACGGCGGCGTCCCTTGGGCCGGAAGAAAGTGAAGTAGAGCGGGTGGGACTCACGCCGGTAGACAGTCGCGTGATTGATGTGCCCGGGGTGCAAGAGGCCAAAATTCGGATGGAGTGTATCCTCGAACACGCACTGCCACTAGGCGGAAGTGCGCCGACGTGCGATTTGTTGATTGGTCGGGTTGTTCAGTATCATATTCAGCCAGACCTTTATGAGGATGGGCGGATCGATGCGTTGCGGTTAAATCCGGTGGCGCGTTTGGCGGGCAACGATTATGTGAAGCTTGGTGAGATTTTTGCGATGGATCGACCAAAGTAAGGGAAATACATACAGCGACAACATGAAAATCGTGCTGGGCTTCTATGTACATGTGACCTTACGTCTGTTAAAATAACGGCAATATATAGTTCGACATAATCCGCTGCCGACAGTGTTATCGTTGGTATACTCATCCCATCGGCATTCTGCCGTCGCCTTATCTGAGGCGTCCGAATATAATCTCACCATCATCGTGCGAAATCGCATAGGGAGAGATAGACATTTCGCGGGTTTTTTATTGGGTGAATACCGACTTTATTGATTTGGATAATAGGTCTTGGGAGGCCCGAAATCATGCTCATTATCGCATGGGTCATTGCGATGTTCTTTGCGGCCAATATTGGAGCGAGTGGCACTGCGGCCTCCATGGGCGCTGCGTACGGTGCGGGCGCCGTGAAACGAAAATGGATCGCACTGGTTTTAGTCGCCGTGGCTGCGTTTCTTGGCGCGGTCATCGGTGGCGGTTCCGTGGTGAAGACCATCAGTGGGGGGATCGTACCCTCGCATGATATTACAGTCCCAATTACCGTTTTAATCTTGGCTTCAGCTTGTTTAACCCTGTTTATATCCAACTTGATTGGGGTACCGCTGTCGACGAGTGAGGTCACCGTGGGCGCAGTTGTGGGCGTCGGTTTGGCGATCTCACACATTTATGTTTCGAAAATCGTGTTTATTGCGTCGGTTTGGCTCGTGATGCCGTTCCTTGCGATGGCCATCGCCTATTTGCTGGGCAAGGTGGTTCGCGCGGTGGAGACGAGGCTCGCCAGAGTATCCACCGCAACGCGTTATATTACACTTGGCTTCACGGTCTTGCTTGTGCTTTCTGGATGTTATGAAGCCTTTTCCGCAGGGATGAACAACGTGGCCAATGCGATTGGTCCACTCGTTGCCTCCCATGTTATCGGACAGCGTACAGGGTTGTATGTGGGAGCGCTATTTGTCGCAATTGGCGCTGTGACGCTAGGTGGCAGAGTACTGGAGACGAATGCGAAAAAAATTACGAAGTTATCTGTCCTGCAGGGGACGGCGGTATCGCTGACGAGCGCCACCCTCGTTTTGATTGCTTCTATATTTGGGTTGCCAGTGCCGCAGACACAGGCCACCACGATGGCGATATTCGGCGTGGGACAGTCTAAAGTCGGCCGCGATATTTGGCGACAGGACGTCGTGCGGCGCATCGTGAAAATCTGGATTGCGTCTCCAGTCTCCTCGCTTTTGTTGTCGTATGTGCTGGTTGAATTGGTGCTGAAGGGAAATTGGTTTGCGCTGTGGATAGTTGGAGCAGTCGTCGTCCTGAGTGGACTCGTTTGGTTCGTTCGCCGAATGCGGGCGAAACAATCGGCGGTTGAGCAACGCAAGACCCTGTAGAGGTATTCAGACCTCACGGGGTCTTTTTTTGTGTTCATTGGATTTTGTAAATTGTTCCCTTGTCTCCTGTGGAAACTGTTATACTTGTCGTGATTTCGTGTAATCGTTCGTTTGAAGCTAGGTACGTGGAGGGAAGGCATGGCGAACGCTGTAGAGCTCAGGAATGTGACGAAGATTATCGGGAATAAGCGAATTGTCAATGATTTGACGTTTGATATTCACGAGGGAGAAGTGTTCGGTCTGTTGGGTCCGAATGGAGCGGGGAAAACCACGACCATTCGGATGTTGGTCGGGCTTATCTCCATTTCGCAAGGCCAGGTGCGGATTCAGGGATTTGACGTCGCCAAGGATTACGCGAGGGCGATACGTCAAGTGGGTGCCATTGTGGAAAATCCGGAAATGTACAAATACCTGACGGGATATCAGAATTTGTTGCAGTATGCGCGGATGGGCAGCGGGATTGACCGGCGAAGAATTGATGAGGTTGTGGAGTTTGTCGGGTTGGCGGATCGTATTCATGAGAAGGTGAAGCGCTATTCCCTAGGCATGCGGCAGCGACTTGGCTTGGCCCAGGCGCTACTGCATAGGCCGTCGGTGCTGATTCTCGACGAACCGACGAATGGTCTCGATCCGGCTGGAATTCGCGAGTTGAGAGATCACCTTCGTCACTTGGCCAAGCATTCGGGGGTTTGCGTGATTGTCTCCAGCCACTTGCTCTCCGAGATGGAGTTGATGTGTGATAGGGTGGCCATTATTCAAAATGGGGAACTTGTGCGGGTGCAAACGATAGATCAGTTGACAGCGGTTGACGAAAGCCAGCAGGAAGTTGTGTTGGACGTGGATGATGTGGGCGCAACAGAGACTGTGCTTCGTACACTTGCGGTTGAGATTGGGCCTTTTGTAGTGAACGGATCGACGGTGCGGATGACGCTCGACAGGCAGCGAATACCGGAGTTGAACCGACGACTCGTTGAGGCCGGCGTGGGTGTGTATGAGATCCGCGTCCTTGCGAAGTCGCTGGAAGACAGATTTTTGGAAATCACAGGAGGCTAAACCGAATGTGGGGGCTGATTTTGAACGAGAACGCAAAAATTTATCGGCGTTCTCGCACGTGGATATTTGTGGGCATCGTCATGTTGGCGCTGCTCGCGCTGTGCATGCTCGTGCGCAAATCGATTCCGCCGAGCGCGCACGTCTGGGGGTTGATGAATACCAGCAGTGGGCTTATCACGTTAATCACCATTTTTGCCGCTGTGGTTGGCGGCGATATTGTCGCGTCGGAGTTTTCTACCGGTACAGCGAAGCTGTTGCTCACGCGACCGGTTTCTCGGCTTCAGATTTTGTGGTCAAAATACATCGCAGTCCTGCTGTTCGCACTGGGGTTTGTCGCGCTGTTGTTTGTGGCTTCTTGGATCCTCGGTGGCTTAGTGTTAGGTTTTGATGGCGCGACGATGCCATATCAATACGTGGGGAGCAACCAGGAACCGGCGCAGATTCCGTATGCTAGTGAGGTATTGCGCAGTTACGCATTCCCCCTGGTGCCGCTGGTGATGACGCTGACCGTGTCGTTTATGATTTCGACGCTGTTTCGCAGTAGTTCGCTGGCTATCGCGGTGTCTATCCTCCTTTTATTTGCGGGTACAGTAGTCGTCACAGCGCTCAGCCGTTATACGTGGGACAAGTATATTCTCTTTGCGAACACCAACCTTTCCCAGTATTTCGTCGGCGGGCCGTCCTTGAAGGGTATGAGCCTCGGCTTTAGTGTCGTGGTGTTAATCGTGTATTTTGTCGTCTTTCACTTGGTTGCGGCTATCGCCTTCCGGAAGCGAGACGTCGCCGTTTGAACCAATCGGCTCCGGATGTCCGTTAACTGTGATACCCGTGCCGGATGGTATGTAACAATGTAAAACCGCTCGACAGAAACACGGGTGAGATGAGTAAGAGTGTGAGTGCAATAGGAATGTGTCCGATGAGAAAGATGCCCATCGAGATGCCCATGAATACATTCATGAGGGTGTCGGACATGCCTTTGAGACTTCTGTGCTCATCTATCATCAGGCCCGCTGCAATGCCAAAGACGAAGCTCATGATGCACCCCGCTGTCTTGCTGCCCGTGCACAATTCCATCACGAGTTGAATGGAAAATGTAAAGCGCAGTAGTCCGGAGTGGAGCAAACGCCGCAATTCATCCGGTATCGGTGCAGCACTCGCGCGGCGGGAAGCAGGCCGCTTCAATAGCCCGTACAACAGACAGGTTTCGGAAAGGGCGATTGGCAGTGTGATGCAAAGGAGCCACAACACATGTCCCACCTCCTTCTGGATGTATATGCAAACAGGTGAGAACCCTGTCCTACATTTCGAGAGACAAGCTGTTGGGTATTGCGGCGAGTGGAGCATAACGGTCGTGATCGTGTGGAAGATGCGCTTTGTGGGGGGAACTGACGTGGCTGAGATTGATGTTTGGATACGAACGTTGCGGGCTGCGGAGCCGGCACCGATGGATTTGTTGTTGCTGGCCGATCCGTCCGTGGACGTGATTGAGAGCTATCTGTCGAGGAGTATCGTCTACGTGGCGGAGCGGGTGCCGAGTGATATCATCGGGGTTTGTGCGGTATTGCCGACGCGGCCGCGCACGATGGAGATTGTGAACGTTGCGGTGTCAGAGGCGTGGCAGCAGAGAGGCATTGGTCAACGGATGTTGCGCGCGGTGATGGAAGATGTGTGTCGGAAACATCGCGTCTCGCGACTGGAGATTGCGACAGGGAACTCCAGTTTTTCGCAGTTGCGACTGTATCAGAAACTCGGTTTTCGTATGTCGCACATCGAACACGACTTTTTTGTTCAGAACTATGCAGAGCCGATATTCGAGAACGGCTTACAATGTCGAGATTTGGTTCATCTCTGGCGTGACGTCACGCCGTTCGCGGAGCACAGCGAAGCTCGCTGAAAGGATGTTTCTATGGAACCGCCCTCTGCAGTCTGTGCAGAGGGCGGTGCTGTTTTAGGCCCACTTCTGGCACTTCAAAAACTTTTCGCAAATTTTTGCGCAGTGTAGGCTGATACGGCAGCAATTCTGCGATTCGGGATCAGGCAGTCGCATACATTCGTGCGCGCACATTTGGCAGACTTTTGCACAGTATCGGAGCGTGAGTTTGAGCATAGGGCTCCGCCGTGCAATTTGCCGAGTGGTCAGCTGGCATACCTCGACGCAGTCTTGCAACATGGCGATTTGCCTTGCGCGCATATACGCATCTGGACGGCACATCAGCATGTGGAGCGTCCGTTCACACGTCAACATGCAGTCTTTGACTTGCTCACAGATGTTCGGACATTGGTGAATAGGGTGTACGGCGAAGAGGCCGGGATCGAACTCCAATTTCTCCTCTTCAAATTCGTATTCGTACTGCATATACATGAACTCAGTCTGTTGAGGCTGTGCTTTCGGCTGCGGTTTTGGTTGCGCGATAGGTGGCTTGTATTTGGGTTGAACGTGTGGCTTCATCGGTTTTTTCACGTGGTACATGGGAGATGGCTCGGACTCTATCTCCATCGATACTTGCATGTCTGGTGACGAAGGGGATTCCTCCCAAGGGACTTGTTTCTTCGGCGGCTGATGATAAGCTTTCTTTGGTTGGTGTATAGGCTTCTCCGATGGCTGTTCTGGTGGTTTTCCTTCACTGCGAAATTGCGACGTGAAATCGAAATCTTGCTCGTGGTAATTTTCGTTTGGCACCGTGTATCCTCCTTACGAGTCTTCATTCCACACCCAGTTAATGCAGGAACGACACTGCGTGTGCCCGCCCACAACGCGTTTGGGCAGAAGGACACTGGAATTGTGAAAAGTGTGCTAAACTGAACGAAGCCAATGTGGCAAGACCACATGAAAGAATGGTGAGAGAACATGCCGATTAAAATTCCAGACCATTTACCAGCAAAGGAAATCTTGCAGTCTGAGCACATTTTCGTAATGGGAGAACAACGGGCTTTTCAGCAGGACATTCGCCCGCTTCGTATATTAATTTTGAATTTAATGCCGATAAAAGAAGTGACCGAGACGCAATTGCTCCGCCTGCTCGGGAACTCCCCGCTACAAGTGGAAGTGACCCTATTGCGGATGCGCTCGCACGTGGCGAAAAATACCTCGGTAGAGCACCTGACTGAGTTTTATCAGACGTTTGAAGACGTTCAGAAGCAAGCATACGATGGCATGATTATCACGGGTGCGCCGGTAGAGCATATGGATTTTGAAGAAGTGGGATACTGGGCGGAACTTTGTGACATTCTCGAGTGGACGAAAGAGTCGGTCACCTCGACTTTGCATATCTGTTGGGCGGCACAGGCGGCTTTGTACTACCATTATCAGATTCCGAAGTATCCATTGCCTGAGAAACTGTTTGGTGTCTTTGAACATACGGTCAACATTCGATGTAATCTGACCCGTGGGTTTGACGACACGTTTTTCGTGCCGCATTCTCGGCACACGGATGTGCGAAGGCAGGACATTGAAGCCGTCGGCGGTTTGGATATCTTGTCCGAGTCGGAAGAGGCTGGTGTGTTTCTCGTCGCTACCCCGGACGCTCGGCAGATTTTTGTAACCGGTCACGCGGAGTACGACGCCTTGACGTTGGCGACCGAATATCAGCGCGACGTGGAGCGTGGACTTCCGGTTCCACTTCCGAAAAATTACTATCCGAATGACGACGCAACGCGCACGCCGAAGCATCAGTGGCGCTCACACGCCAATCTGTTGTTCGCAAACTGGCTCAACTATTGCGTGTACCAAGAGACGCCCTATGATTTAAGCGGTCGTATCAAACATCCATTGTCGATTGGCTGAAATTTGGCGGCCAAGTCACCGTGCGATGTTTAGGCGATGAGGAACAAGGGGACAAGGAAGATAAGAAGGCTCGCGGTGTTTGTGTCATTTGATAGATACATGCGTCCGGTTCTTGCTTTGGAGGGGGGATTTATAGCGTATGGCGCGCGAACATGCGCATCATCACCACGGGCCCGGAGACCACGGACACCATCATGATCACGGTGATATTCTTCATACACATGCCCCGGCTGGGAAAATGGGCAGGGCATTTGCACTGACTTGTATCATTCTCATTGTAGAGTTGGCTGGTGGTGCGATTTCTCACAGCTTGGCATTAATGTCGGATGCGGGGCACGTCTTGACAGACGTATTCGCCATCGGGCTGTCTTGGTTTGCGTTGCGGCAGTCCGTGAAGCCGGCCGATGAAAAGATGACGTTCGGTTACGCCAGGTGGGGAATCTTAGCGGCGCTGCTCAACGGGTTGACGCTGATTGCCATTACATTGTGGATTTTGTGGGAGGCGTATCATCGGCTAGAGCACCCAAGCGCCGTTCATAGCCTGTGGATGTTTGTCAGTGCCGCGGTGGGGATTTGCATCAATTTGTACTTGGCGGCAGGAATGCGCGACGAAGAAAACCTGAACGTGCGAAGCGCAGTCTTGCATATGCTTGGCGACGCTGCGGCGTCTGCCGGCGTGATCGTAGCGGGCATCGTGATATTGTTGACCCATTGGTATTTGGTTGATCCGCTCTTGAGCATTGCCATTGCACTGTTCATTGCGTTTGGCGCCTGGAGAATCGTTCGCCAGACGATAAAGATTTTGATGGAGGCTACGCCTCAGACGATAGACTTTCGCGAAGTTGTCGGCAAACTCAAGGCAGTACCGGGTATTCATGATGTGCACGACGTGCACGTGTGGGCTATCACGAACGGTCAAAACGCACTGAGTTGTCACGCTGTGCTCGATGGAAATATGACGATACGCGAGAGTCAGCAGATTCTTCGCGACGCGGAACACTGTTTGGCCCACTTTGGTATTGGGCATGTCACGATTCAGATTGAGGATGGCAGTCATCCCCACGACAATCGGGCGTTGTGTAAAGCGCAGGATCAGAGTGGTGAACATCATCATCACGAGAGCGACCATTAGAAACGGAGGTGGATTGTGTTGAATTTGTATCAGGAACCTGGGAGTTCCTCGGACGCGCCATTTCCATGGCGTTATGTCGGGGCGTTTTTCATTTGTGTCGCGTTGACCGGATTGGCGCTTTTAGTGGCACTCGGGTTACATCTTCCCGGTACGGTCATGGTCTTCATCGTTTTGGCCATGGCGCTGATTCAGGTGATTTTACAGCTCACCCTGCTATTGCACGCATCCTTCAGCGACGAGCGTTGGATGCGGGGGGCTGCACTGGCGGGTGGCACATTCATTGCCATTGTCGTCATCGGTTTTACGTATTTGGTGATGACATTCAACTCAGGCGTATCTTGATGTTTCGGAATAACTTGGCTGGCTATGGAGAGGACGGACTGGCATGAACCCTTCAATTCGGTTATTCGCTGGCCTGATTGCGGCGTTCATCGCCTGGGCAGTGACCAGATTACTTTCTGGAGATTCGACGGTTGCACTGACGATTGCAACCTGTGTATTTGTGTTTGGCGCGTTGAGCACTGGGCGGACGTATCTGCTGCAACGGCGGCTATTTCGGGGCGACTTGTACATTCAGCATGGTGCACCTGTACTGGCCGGCGTGATTGTCTCGGTCATCGTCCGGATTACACACTTTTAGCGTACAGTTTGTGTACGCACCGTCATTTATTTGAATTGTCAGACACAATCGACCCTCTTCGACAAACATGTAACGAATTCGCCGATTGTTCGTCACATTTGTCAGGCATAATTCGTCGTATACTGTTGATCGTTGATTGCTCATGTAGGTGGAGGAGAACAATGACCAACGGGGACACCAGAACGATCAGTGTGATCGAATACTTGCGCAATAAAATGATATTGCGCGCACAGGCGACCGGCGATTTGTTGCACCAGGATGTCATTCAATTGAGCCAGCAGCTCGACCGATTTTTAGTTCAAGATCAGAGGCATCGCGCAGAGGCGGAGGCAGCGCCGCGCAGCGGTGAGTCTGCAACACCGTCATGGCCACAGATTGCTGCGGGGAATGAACCGCGGTATCCGGTTTGGCTCCTGCGGCGGTGGTCGCGCCGGCATTTGCGGATGGTTGGCGGGCAGGGGTCAGTGAAGATGTACAAGCAGTCGACGCGCTGAGTTGACGCGGCTGTTTGGACAAGGTACGCTGACTACGTACATAGATTCTGCCGACGAAATAAGGATGTGACAGTCGACGTGCATTCGTATTGGTTTCACATTGGTGCGTTCCCCGTTCGGTCTTACAGTACAGTATTTGCCCTGGCTTTCCTGTTGGGCTTGGGGATAACCCTGTATTTTGCTAAGACCAAAGGGAACCCCGGAGATGCTGAGCACTGGTGGAGCCTCGGGCCTTTGTGTCTGGTAGGCGGCATTTTGGGTGCTCGGTTCTGGCAAGTGTTCTTCTTCGATTGGGGTTACTATTCGCAGTATCCCGGTCAAATTATTCAAATCTGGAATGGTGGATTGTCGATTCAGGGTGGTATCATTGGCGCTCTGATTGCGGCCATCATTTACTTGGTGAGAAAAAAGCTGAGCTTTTTTCACTTTGCGGATATCGCGACGCCGGGTATTTTATTAGGACAGAGTATCGGGCGCGATGCGGACTTTATGAACGGAAGTGCATATGGTGCTCCGACACATCAAAACTTTGGTGTGCTCTTTCCGGCAGATACGTTGGCCAGACAGCAGTACGGCAATCAGCCGTTGTGGCCGGCGGTGATTTGGGAGGCACAGGTTGACATTGTTCTGATGGCCCTTTTGTTCGTCCTGTTGCAACGGAAGAAGGGGTGGCCGAGGGGCTTTGCATTTGTGTACTACCTCATCGTGTACAACATTTGTCGATTCTTCTTGGAAATGTTGCGCGGTGATTCGCCACGTGGTGTATTTGGCTGGGATGCGGCGCAGTGGACGGCGTTGGCAACGGTACTCGTCGGCGTAATACTCGCCATTTGGGTGTTTCGTAAGTCAAAGCAGAAGACGCCGCTTGGCCTCTAACTGGATATATGCGAAATGTTTGCGGAGTACTTTCGGGTACTCCGTTTTTCATTCCCGGTCATGACACTGGGGACAGGAGGGAATGAAGTGCATCAATTGGAAGTAGACATACCGGCGTCGTTCAATTTTGCATCCACCGTGCGACGAAACATCTTTGGCATCGGGGATGTAAAAGTTCTGGGAACAGCCGAAGCCCCCGTGGTTGCGAGGGCGTTTTGGATTGCAGACGAACCAATTGGCGTTCGTATTCGTGTGGATAAACAAGCTGAAAAACTCATCATGGAGACGGAAGACGAAAAAGGCGCAAAGCAGCTTCTTCCCCTCGTTCGCCACTGGCTCGATCTCGATACTGACTACGAAATGGCGATGTCACGGCTGTGCCAAGACCCTGTGTTGAAACCAGTCGTTCATGCCCTGCGTGGGCTGCACTTGCAGCGCGATGTCGATTCATTCTGTTGCTTGGTGCGCATGATGGTTGGTCAACAGGTGAACGTAGCATTTGCAACGACGCTCACGAACAGGTTGATTCAGCTCGTGGGGCACAAGGTGGATATCGGGTGTGAGACGCTAGACGTATTTCCGAAGGCGTCGGATGTGGCGAGACTCTCTGTCGATACGTTGCGGACCTTGCAGTTTAGCGAGCGCAAGGCGCAGTATATTGTGAATCTGGCGAAGATGGTGGCGGATGGGCAAATTGACTTGAGTGCGAACAATCTCGATTGGATGGAAGATGAAGACCTCATCACTTATCTTTGTCAAATTCGAGGTGTTGGCCGCTGGACTGCGCAGTGCTGTGCGTTATTTTCCCTCCGGCGCCCCGATATTTTTCCCGCACAGGATGTCGGGTTGTTGGATGCTATCGGGCGTCTGTGTGGCGGCGTGAGACCAAGTATCGAACAGGCTGCGGACATGGCAGAAGCCTGGAGCCCGTATCGCAGTTACGCCGCACATATTCTCTGGTGCAGTCGAAGGCACCTCGAGACAGGGGGGAATTCGCCTGAATAAAAAAACGGCAACGTGTTCGATCACGCTGCCGACAAGCGGGGTATTTCTGTGCACTCAAATGTTAGCATCTGGTGCTAGATAGGGCAAGTGGTGGATGAAACTATAGTTTGTAAAAGATGGGTTTTCACACAACTGTCACAAACTCTGGGGGAGTCGTGCAAAATGGTACCCTTGTGCGCGAAGCGCGTCGATGATTTTTGGCAAAGCCTCTACGGTGTAGCGGCTGTTTGATACACCGTCGTGCATGAGAATCACTGCGCCTGGCTGAATCTGATCCATCACGTGACGGATAATTTTATCGGCGCTGTTCGCCTTCCAATCCTCCGAGTCGACTGTCCAAAGGATGACCGGATGGCCTAGTGAAACGATTGACTTCGCCTCGTTATCTGTAATCAGTCCGCCCGGCGGCCGATAGTACTTTGGATAGCTGCCAGTCACTTGGTGAATCGTTCCGTCGGTCCGCTTGACGTCCTGGGCCACCCATGCTGCAGTTTTCTCTGGAAGAAAATCGTGTTGATACCCATGGTTGCCGATTTCGTGTCCCTCGACGACCAATCGTCTCGCGATAGCTGGGAACTCGCGCACTCGGAATCCCAGTACAAAAAATGTCGCTGGAACGTGTTTAGCGCTTAAGATGTCGAGAATTTGTGGGGTGTAACGTTTGCTTGGACCATCGTCAAATGTCAAATAGACGGTTTTGTCGTGGCCAATTTGACGCAGCACCTGGGCATCGATGGTTTGTGTTGGGCCTAGGACAAAGCCGACCATGACCAGGCTGCACACGATCCCTAGAATGCATTTCCTCAAATCCATGCATCTCCTCAAAGTTCGCTGCATCGACAGTTCCCCCTTGAGTGAACAATATAGTTGGTTGTGAGTTCATGATTACCTATTATTGATGAATCATGTGTGGGCGGTGCAACAAATTGCTCGATGTCTGGTTTGTTAATTTACATCGTTTCCCATGTGCTGGGTGAGCGTATAAGCTGCTCTGTGCTGACTCACAATATGGCTTGTCATCACCAATACCGATAAGGAGGAGTACACAATGGCAAACAACAACAACAACGACAAGCTGATTCCACAGGCAGAGCAGGCTCTCAATCAGATGAAGTACGAAATTGCGTCGGAATTTGGCGTTCAGTTGGGTGCTGAAACAACTTCTCGCGAAAACGGTTCGGTTGGTGGAGAAATCACGAAGCGCTTGGTAGCTTTTGCTGAGCAATCGCTCTCTGGCCGCTAAGCTTCAACAGTTCGTGCAGAACAAAGGGCCGTCACCTATCGGTGACGGCCCTTTCTGGTGGGATACGATGGCTACAGCAGTTCGACGAGCGCGTGGAGTGAGGTAATTTGGCCGTCCGGCGTGGGAGGGATAACATCGGCTGCGCGCCCCGTGCGGTTTAGCCAATAGGCTTTGAAGCCAAAGGCTTTCGCGCCTGTCACATCCCAATGATTCCCCGAGACGTACACGACCTCCGACTTCTCACACGCGAGCGTATCCAACACCAATTGATAAGCTGCGCGAGCAGGTTTGTATGTACGGATTGGCTCGGTGCTGAGAATATAGTCAAAATCGAACAGGATACCCTGCGTATTGGTCAGTGTCTGCAGCGAGCGGAACGTGCCGTTGGACAGCATGAGCAACTTGTGCTGTGCGCTCAGTGTGGCGAGTGTTGGCCGCACGTCGTCGAACAATGGCAGTGTTTGATGAGCCTGCACGAGTGTTGGTACGACGGTTTGTACCTGGTCTTCGTCAAGTCCTGCGTCACACAGTGCGAATCGAAGCGCAGCTTCGGTCACTTTGTCAAAATCCATAAAGCGGTTCATCAACACGCTGTTCCACGCATAGTCCAGTTGCTGACGGCGCCACGACAGAGCAATTCGCTTTGCTTCGTGGGTCGCGACGCCGGTGCACTCGGCAATCGGGGGCACCAAAGCGTCGATATCGAACAAGGTACCGTAAGAGTCGAATACGATAGCCGCCATCTTCACACGCCCTTTCTTGTTACAACGTCATTACACGCCGCGAGCGGCCGGATCCCAAATCACTTTGTGAATTTGTAGATTGAGTTTGACTCGTTTAAGTCCCGCATTCAGGATTTTTTCGACGAGCTTATCTGGCGGCATCGTCTCCCAGACTGGACTGAATAACGCAGTCGCGCGCGGGCGATAACGCGACAGCACGTCGACAGCCGTCTCGAAGTCATCATCATTGGCGATGACAAACTTCAGTTCGTCCTGCGGCTCAAGGGCGGATAGATGATGGTGAACCATCTTGTCCATTTCACCGCTGGCTGGCAGCTTATAGTCCACGATAAATCGAACTTTTTCCCGTAATTGTGCTTGGCTAGCGCGGAGTTCAGCAAACGGTCGGACGTCGATGGCGCCGTTTGTCTCAATATGAATATCCTGAATATGCTCCACGGCAGCGAGTGCCTCAATGAGGAATTGGGACTTGTGCCGATGAATCAGCGGCTCCCCGCCAGTGAGGCAGACGTTCTCCCAGCCATACGCCGCAGCTCTTTGTGCGATGTCCGCGATGGTCGCCTCGAATTCTGGCTTCGCCGGTGCATAGCTGTATGGTGTATCGCACCAGGTGCACCGTAGGTTGCAGTGAAAGACGCGGACAAAGACCGTCGGGAATCCGGCCCGTGTGCCTTCGCCTTCGACCGTTTGGAAAATTTCCACCATCGGCAGTGTCAATGCCAATGGATTTGTGTCTCTGGCTTGTCTATACGTTGGTCGCCAATCGTAGCTGCGCTGCGTACTCGTTGTCATATCCGTCACTCCATCCACGCTCGTTTCAACGTGGCGTAGCTCGTCGGGGTTTCGTACAAGACCAATTCTTCCAGACGAATTTCCTGTGCGGGTGCGGTTTCCTTGCGCAGTGCCGAGTCCAGTTGCTCCCACATCCAAACAATCATGTTTTCGGCCGATGTGTTCATCGGGGGGAGCACCTCGTTGAGATATTGGTGATCTAGTTTTTCTTCAATTGTCGTCTGATAAATTCGCTTTAAGTCTGCAAAGTCAATCACGAGTCCGATTTCGTTGATGAAGCCACTCACGGTGATGACGAGTCGATAGGTGTGTCCGTGCAGGTTCTTGCACTTTCCTTCATATAGATGTAAATGGTGCGCTGCATCAAAGGTGAATTCTTTGGTCAGCGCCACACGGCGCCGATGGTAGGCAAGTTGATGCTCCGTGATGTCTTGACCTAGCTGTTGTAGCTGACTGGGGATTCGGTACACGCCCACCGGTCAATCCCTCCTCGATTTTTTGGAGAAAACATAAAGGAAGCCCCAATGCTGGGGCCTCGTTTGTCGTGCATTATCTGATTGGAACTGCACAAAATCAATCACATCAAGAAAACATTAAACGCGTTCCCGAGCGACTTCTTCGGGGGACAACCACTCGTCGCCCCATGCTTGGACTGCATCCATCACGGGTTCCAGAGCCTTGCCCTTCGCGGTTAGTTCGTACTCAATACGAACAGGGGTTTCCGGATATACATTGCGAATCAAAATGCCAGCTCGTTCAAGTTCTTTGAAGCGCTCCGCGAGCATCCGGTCACTCATGTTTGGAATCATCTCGGATATATCTTTGAACCGCTTTGGGCCCTGCATGAGGACTCGGATAATGAGTCCTGTCCAGCGCTTTCCGAGTAATGCGAACGCCGACTCAAATTTAGGGCACAGCTGTTCATGGTTTCCCATGACCATCATCTCCTGTAGCCATTTTAACACACAATCCCCCATCCATGTGAACGGATATAGTAACTTTCTATATTTTTGTCGTGTTTGTTGCTGATTTCACTCGTTGTCCATACGCCTTGCCGTTGCATGACGCAAACGCATCTGTTACACCTAGAGTACCAGAAGCCGAATATATCTATCATGCCTGACGATATGGTTATCGTGTGCATGTCATTTAGATGGGAAAATGAGGAGAAAAACTGTGTCAGACCAACACTTTGAAACGCTTCAGCAGCACTTGCCAAGTGTCCAGCCGGTCGCGGGAGATGTGGCCGAACTCGCGCAGGATAGGCTCGATAATCTCACCAAACCGCTTGGGAGCCTCGGCCAGTTAGAACCACTCATTTGTCGCATCGCGGCTATCCAGGCGCGAATGATTCCCGCGTTGATTCATCCGCACTTTCTCGTCTTTGCAGCTGATCACGGCGTGGCCATGGCACACGAGGTGTCCCGCTATGAGGCGAAGGTCACTGAAGAAATGACTGTGAATATTGCCATGGGTACCTCGACGAGTGCGGTCCTGGCGCGACAATATGGTATGCCGGTTCGGATTGTCGACGTTGGGGTCGCGAGGTCTGTGCGGCATCCGCGCGTCATTGTCCGCAAGGTAGCGCATGGCACTGCAGATTTTACGCAAGGTCCAGCGATGAACAGGCAAGAATTGTGGCAGGCCTTGCAGGTGGGGATTGACGAAGTCAAAGCGGCGGTGGAGAACGGTTGCGACTGCATTCTCCTTGGCGAGATGGGAATTGGCAACACGTCGGCAGCAAGCGCCCTTGCGGCCGTTTTGCTTGAGCTGCCCGTTGAGGCGGTGGTCGGCAGGGGCACGGGTGTTGATGCGGAGAGACTGCGAAGGAAGCGCGAACTGATTGAACATGTGGTGCATCGCTGGTACATGAGTGAGGACGTACAATCACCAGACGGATGGGTTCGCTTAATGGAACAGTTTGGCGGTTTCGAGCTGGTCGCGATGGCAGGCGCGATGCTGGAAGCTGCGTCACACCGTATTCCAGTTGTGCTCGACGGATTACTTGCTGGCGTCAGTGCCTTGTGGGCAGCGAAATTACAACCACATGTGGCCGACTACCTGATTGCCGGGCACCAATCGCCCGAGCCGGCGCATCGTGCCATCCTCGAAGCACTCGGCTGCGATCCGCTGCTTCATCTCGGACTGCGCGTCGGTGAGGGAACGGGTGCGTTGATGGCATGGCCCGTCATCACGAGTGCGCTCGCGGTGATGGCCGAAACCGCCACATTCGCCGATGCCCGCGTGAGCAATCCACATGCTGCTGATCTTGCGCGTGCCACGCGCCCGGCTGACAGTCATGCGGCGAATGCGGTACGTGTGGCAACACGGGATGAAACGACGTCCAGCCAGTCGCGTACAGGGAGCGATGTCGATGCAGCGGGTTATGCAAGGCCGGTCGCCCGTGATTTTACACAGGCGGAAATCGACGCTGTCTATAAAGCGATTCTCGCGCGTCGGGATATCCGGGTGTTTTTGCCCGATAAATTGCCGGATGACGTCGTCGAGCGCATTTTGCGGGCGGGCCACCATGGGCCATCGGTCGGTTATATGCAGCCTTGGGATTTTATTGTTATCGACGACAAGGAGACTTTGCGGGCGCTTCAGGCGGTTGTCGAGCGGGAGCGGGTCCGCGCGGGCGAGGCGTATCCGGACGCGAAGCGCGACTACTATTTAAGGTTGAAAGTGGAGGGGTTGGTGGAGGCGCCGTTGACGATTTGTGTGACCAACGACGGGACGCGCGGCGGTCCGCACGTGCTCGGGCGCAACACCATTCCAGAGACGGATCTGATGTCCACTGCCTGTGCGATTCAGAATATGTGGCTGGCGGCGCGCGCTGAGGGCGTCGGCATGGGCTGGGTGAGCATCTACGAGAAGGCCGATGTGCGCGAGATTCTCGGCATCCCGGCTGATGTCGATCCTGCCGCCCTCCTCACCCTCGGCTACACACCGCATTTTCCGGATATCCCGCTGCTCGAGCGCGTTGGCTGGGGAACGCGGCGAGACTTCGCGAAGGTGGTCTATGCAAACCGTTGGGGGACGCAAAGGCGCAATTGACAATTGGGACGTTGCCGAATAGGATGGGTTACGAATTCAATGACTCGTCAGGTGCTCTACCGCTGGTAGAGAGAATAGGGAAACCGGTGAAAATCCGGTGCGGTCCCGCCACTGTATGCAGTGTATCGCCGTGATCCACTGTGGTTCTGCCATGGGAAGGAAGCGGACTTGAAAGTTGCTGCGAGCCAGGAGACCTGCCTGAGAGCGTGCTTGAGCTGACCTTCGAGGAGAGGTTTGTTTGGCTATGACGGGCGTTCTTCGCCTGGTCATGACGGACAACTCGCCAAACAAGGCGAGTGTTTCTTTTTCTCGTTGGGACGCTCCATGATTGAGGAGGGTTCCATCCATGAAATATAAAGTTCAGTATGCAGCCATGCTAGGTGCCGCGGCAGCTGTGGCCGCCACGCTTAGTGGTTGTGGAACAACAGCAAATCCGAGCAATAACCAAACGGCGGTGGCGACAAGTAAATCCGGTCAGACCCAGGGGAGTGGGTTCCCGGTGACTTTGACTGATGATGCCGGTGAGAAAGTAACGGTTCCAGCCTTACCGAAACACATTGTCTCCACGACCGAGGGAACGGATGAAATTCTCGTGTCTCTGGTGCCCAAGTCGCGAATTTCGCTGGTGACGAACCTCTCGAGTGACCCGACGTACTCCGATGTGGTCAACCAAGTGAAGGGCATTCCGCAGATGTCGCAGGTGGATGCGGAGAAGGTGCTCTCCGTTCAACCAGATTTGGTACTAATGGCGTCCTACGTGAACGCTGGTGTCATTTCGCAGGTTCGCAATGCGGGTGTGCCAGTATATGAGTTTAACGATTTCACGTCGGTTGATAGCATCGAACACAACATTCAGGTCGTCGGTCAATTGGTCGGGGCTTCGGCGAAAGCGGACAAGCTGGTTCAGAACATGAACGAAAACATGCAAAAGATTGAGCAGGCGGTTAAGGGTCAAACGAAACCGAAAGTGCTGGACTATAGTTCCTACGGTTACGCAGAAGGCCGGAACACGACGTTTAACGACGTGATTACTGTGGCCGGCGGGATCAATGCGGCAGCCAGCTTAAATGGCACGCAAAAAATATCGGATGAAGAAATTGTCAAGATGAACCCGGATGTCATCATTGATTCGGAAGAGGACAAGGCGTTTTTGAAAAAGTTGGCTTCGGATAAGGCGTTGCAGTCGGTCAGTGCCATTCGCAATCACCGTTTGTACGCGGTGCCCGACGCGGATTTGTCGAGTGTTTCCCAGTATGTCGTCAAAGGTATGGTTGATGTGGCGAAGGACATTCATCCGAACGTCAAACTGCCAGACATCCAGGTTATGAAATGAGCAGGCGGCGCACGACGTGGACGTTTGTGGTGCTCGTTGTCGGATTGGTCATTGCGTCCATTCTTGAAATTTGCATTGGACCCATGGGGATTCCCATCCGTCAAATTGTCCCGGATACCATTGCGTACGTAACGGGACAGCACAGTACGGACGCGCTGGTGGTCGGGGCGATTCGTTTGCCCCGTCTATTGGTGGCGCTGTTGGTGGGCGCGGCGCTCGCGACGACCGGCGCGGTGCTGCAAGCTGTCTTCAAGAACCCGATGTCTGACCCTGGGGTCATCGGTGTCTCGAGCGGTAGCGCCATGGGTGCCATTCTGACGATTCAATTGGGCATCAGCACGACCCGCTTGTGGGTGCGGCCAGTGGGTGCTTTTATCTGTGGCATCGGCGTCGTGGTGCTCATCTATCGGTTGGCGACCGTTCGTCAACGGACGAACTTATATGCGCTGTTGTTGGCAGGTGTCGCTGTCAGTTCCTTTTGCAGTGCAATCATCACGTTGATTCTGTCGTTGTCGCCGCTGCAGACGATGGAGGAGATGTTGTTCTGGCTGATGGGGGGGCTCGACGGCAGCAATTGGTCGGAGGTCCTGCTGCTGGCCGTGTTTGTCTTCGTGTCACTCGTCGTCTTTTTGGTCATCGGATGGGCGCTCGACATCATGTTGACGGGGGAGGAGCACGCGGAAGGTGTGGGTGTTCCTGTCCAACGCATCAAGCAGTTGTCGCTTGCTATGTGCGCATTGTTGGTGGCCGTCTGTGTCAGCACCACCGGTGTCATATCGTTTGTCGGTCTCATTGTGCCCCATCTGTTGCGTGGGTTTGTCGGATCGACCCACCGATACTTGATTCCTGCCTCGGCACTGGGCGGCGCGATTTTGCTGTCTCTATCTGATCTCGTGGCGCGTATGGCATTTTCACCTGTGGAACTGAATGTGGGGATTGTCACGGCGTGCCTTGGTGCCCCATTCTTTTTGTATTTATTGTTTCAGCGCCAGCGGGCATGGCAAAGGAGCTGATGCGAGTGTCGTTGTTGATGTTACGTGATGTGTCGCAACAGCCTATCCTAGAACCGCTGACCGCATCGTTTCAGGGGGGCCGCGTGGTCGGTCTCATCGGCCCGAATGGCGCAGGCAAGTCCACGTTGTTGAAGACCATCGTCGGCTTGTTGCCAGCGACGGGGGGCGATGTAGAGGTGGATGGCATTTCGTTAAAAAAGTTGTCCCCTCGCCAACGCGCGCGTTTTATCTCGTATCTGCCGCAGAGTATCGCCGAGGACATTCCGTATACGGTCGCCGAGTTCGTTCAAATGGGGCGCTATAGTCGTGCACCCATCTGGGCGAGCCATACGACGCATCACCACCTGGCGGTAAAAGATGCGCTCGCCTTGATGGGGCTCACGGCGCTAGCCGAGGTGCCGCTGCAGCACATCTCTGGCGGCGAGCGACAGCGCGCGGGTATCGCTCGCTGTTTGGCGCAGGAGAGCCCTGTTTTGTTGCTGGACGAGCCCATTTCGAATTTGGATGTCTTTTATCAGCTGGATATCCTGACAGAGTTGCGCAAGTTGGCAGCTGCAGGGTATCTGATTGTCATCGCCATCCACCATCTTGAGTTCGCATTGCGTTTCTGTGATGAAGTCCTTGTGCTCAAGGATGGTCGGCTTTACACGCACGGTCCGGTAGAACGCGTATTTACGCGCGACATGCTCGCTGAGGTGTTTCGCGTGAGTGCGCAGTTGTTTGTCGATCCGACTCATCACCACCCGCGCCTAAGCCTCGCCCCGCTCGGTGCGAATGGCAGCGCCAACACTGGAAAGTGAGCGATGTGGATGATTTACTTTGTCACAGGTGGTGCCCGAAGCGGCAAGAGCCGCTTTGCCGAGCAACTGGTGGCTAGAATGGCAGCGCCAGAGCGAATCTGCTTTGTCGCGACCGGCGTCGTGACGGACGAGGAGATGCGCGCGCGGATTCAGCGGCACAAAATGACGCGGGATGGTCGATGGTCGACGATTGAAGAACCGCACGACGTAGCCCGCTTGATACAAGAGCAGGAGCACACGTACAACGTGTTCTTGATTGATTGTTTGTCCCTTTTGCTGAACAATTGGATGTTTGACTTGAATGTTGACGAGCCTGAGTTTCGCCGCAAATTGGCGGAGTTGGTGCACGCGTTGACTGTCGTCAACGCCGATTGTGTGATTGTCTCCAATGAGATTGGCCTCGGGTTGGTTCCAGCAGATGCGTTGAGTCGCCGTTATCGGGATTGGTTGGGTTGGCTCAATCAGGCGGTTGCCCAGGTGGCGGACAAGGTTTATTTTGTCGCGAGCGGTATCGCTGTTGATTTAAAACAGTTACCGGGTGCACAGGTCGTACAGGAGCATTTTCTGGAGGATTGAATGGGCCCGGATGGCGACCTTGGAGTGGGGGAACGAGAATGTGGCGGTGTTTTGTACTCGCGTGGCAGTTTTTTACCATCCTTCCGGCACCCGTTGTAGACGGACCGACGGACAATGAGTTGCGCAAGAGCGCTTATTACTTACCCGTCATTGGCTTGGGGCTTGGGGCTATCTTTGGGCTTTGCCGGTGGGGGCTCGGGTTGGTCATGCCGCTGCCCGCTGCGACGTTTGTGGCGTTGACGGTATATACGCTGACAACCGGTGCGTTGCATGTGGATGGGTTGATGGATACTGCGGACGCCATTGGCAGTCGCAAACCGCGCGAAGAAGCACTGGCCATTATGAAGGACAGCCGGGTGGGCGCCATGGGGGCCATTGCTGCGGTTTTGTTGCTTGGCGGAAAGTGGTTGGCCGTCTCCGAACTGCCAGAATCATCTGTCGGCATCATCGTGTTGACATCTGTTCTCAGTCGTTTGGCGATGCTGTTTGCGATGTACTTGGCGCCTGCCGCGAGGCCTGGTGGTCTGGGTGCGATATTCGCAAAGCGCGTACACCTTTTGCCTGTCGTCTTGTGGAGCGCTGTTGTCGTGCTCTGTTCGGCCATTTTTTTGCCCATTGTCCAAGTTGTGGCCATGACCGTTGCCTGTGGTCTTGTCACGATGGTGGCGACGCGCGCGTTTTCTCGGCGTTTTGGTGGGATGACAGGTGATACCTACGGGGCGCTGGCGGAGCTAACCGAATGGGTGCTCTACTTTGTCGCCCTCGCCGTCATTCGCTAGGTCATTCATGAAGTCATTCGCATAGATGCGTTGTATCTCCCCAGCGTAAGATCTGCCACCCTTCGTCTGTAAGTTGAATGACGGACAAACTCGCGTGTGGGGGTTGGTTCTTACGAAAGTGGCCAAGCGGCTGACCTTCTAACATGGATTTCCAGAGGCCGAGGAGTGCGCCGTGTGTGACCATGCACAACCTGTTTGCGCGGCTGTTTGCGGCATCGTCGAGTGTCGCCGCAATGCGCGTGACCGCCTGTGACCAGCGTTCGCCATTTGGAAAACAGAAATCTGGCGTGTTGTGGTCGAGGGCGATGTCAAACTCGGTTTTGTAATCACGATACGCGGTAAACGAAGACACGCCGTCGACGACACCGAGATGGACTTCCATGAGTCGGTTGTCCACGGCGAGCATCGCCCTTTTGTGGGCGGTGGCGATGCGTTGGGCCGTCTGTTTCGCCCGCAATAGGGGACTTGTGATGACGACGTCAAAATCCATTCCAATCAGAGCATCGGCGATTTGTTGTGCGCATTTCTGGCCGCGGGCATGCAGAGGTGGATTGGTATGCCCCAGCATCACATGCGTGTCGTTTTCCAGGGTTGGCGCGTGCCGGATGAGTACAATCGTTTTGCTCGTCATTACCCGTCTCTGCCTACCCTTCCGTACTCGCCAAGAACATGCAGCAAGTTGTGAATGGTCACCGAATGTAACCAAAGCCGACCAGGACCTGTCAGTCGAATCATGTATAATCCGTCGTTACCAAAGAGCATGTTGGAAATCCCTTGTATCCGTTGTACGCGGTAGTCCATATCTGCGGTGAAGGCGGCGATGTGTCCTGGGTGAACTAAAATACTTTCCCCTCGCGCCAAATCTTGGTGAACTACTTCGCCATCCACGGAGATAAAGCCTGTGCCGTCCCCCTCCAAGTATGTAAAGACGAGCCCGTTTCCACCGAGAAATCGACCGATGTTCAACGTCGCCTCGACGCCGAAGTCGACAGACTCCTCGGCGCAGAGAAACGCATGCCGTTGCACGATGACTCGTCCATATTGATGTAGGGGAATGGCGACAATGTGACCTGGCATGCGGGTGGTAAATCGCACAGTTTCTTCACTGCGCGGTGCGTAAAAGTAGTTGAGTACAAGGCTATTGCCGCTCAGTGCGCGGCGGATGATGCCACCAAGGCCGCCTGGTGCGCGTGTCGACATCTCCGTGCCGGGGGTCATGCTAATGAGACATCCGGTTTCGGAAAAGACGCTATCGCCCGGGTGCAGCGTCACCTCTAACGTCTGCATCGTGCTCCCGTGAATTTGGTATTCCATCGATCATCGCTCCTTCACCACGCGGCGCGCATCATCACTTATCGAATCCGTTCGCGGTAGATGTCATTGAGATACTGCTATCCTATCATGGATTCTTCTAACACATCACCAAAAATTCGTCGTTCAGGTGGTATTCTGGGGGAAAATGAGGGTGTCCCCAAAGGCGTCAAAATGCCTTGGGGACACCCTCTGAATGGAAGATTAGACCATGACGGTGATGGTCGGCGCCGAAATTGTAGGTTCTGCTGTAATCGCCGAAGTCGTATTTGAGAAATCAGCGACCTCCAACACGACGGGCGTGCCGGCGGTGATGCCGGTCGTTGCCAATACCAAACTGTCGGCAGAGAGCGTGGACAATCCACTTTGCTGTAGCACACCGTTGACGTAGACGTTGAAAAATCCAGCAGTCGGAGGACTTGGCAGCGTCGTCACCGCGTTACCGGCGTCATCCGTAAAGCTTGCAGCAGGAATTGTCGTGTCCGTCGTGCCAATCATGTCTGCGGATACAGGCGCATGAAATCGAGTGACCACTGGGCTGACCGTGGTGGTCACTGTGCCACCCGTGGCTGTAGGTGCGTCTGATACAGCGGCGACGTACAATTTGATGAGGTATGCAGCCATTTACTCACCCCCTTTCGCCATACAGCAGCAAAGCTGGATGAACTGTATGACAATCGGGGTGCCTGCTGGTGGGAGGTCGCGGGTGCGCAGGCGAAACCGATTGCGGTGAATCGTGTAATTTGCAGTAGGTTGCAAGACCCCATTGATAAAGACACTGATGATGTCGCAGTGCTTCGCGGATAAAATTTGGTTGTATCCAGCGAGCCCATCGCTTCCTGTATAAATTCGTTTTTGGTTTTGAGCCGTTGCAATATATAGTGTCACCACCGCCTGAATGCGGTGGCTGTCGCGTTTCTTTTTTGCTGATCTTCGACGATGTCGACACTTGTTTGTACAAGTTCCTTCTCTACGGAAGGTGTGCGCGTTCACCTACATCAACTCCACTTGTAGTCAATGTAAAGGTGGCGGATTTTGTCTGCTGCAGATGTCCTGGTCACCCATGTCCAGATCACGCTTTTTGCGATTGTCTGGAACCATTTGAGCCACTTACCATGCGCTTGAGGCGTGAGACGGTACCGACGAGCAGTGGTAAACCGACGCCAACTACCGGTGCCATCCACAGGTAATAGGTTCCAAGAAAGTGATACAGCTCTTCGCGGGACGACGACATAAAACTCATGCTGACGGCGACACACATCAGAGTGACCGGGATTAGAAAGGTCGTATTTTTCTTGGCTCCTACTAGTTGAGACACGCCCTTCACTGCTGCGAACAAGAACATCGCAATCCGAAAGAAACTCCCAATCGTCCACAGTAGAACCCCGACGATGTCCAAGCGCTCAATAATGTTGCTGACGCGGATATATTGGATTTCCGTATAGGTTGGAAATGCCAGGTTTTTTGCCACCGTCTCCCCGAACACCATCACCGGTCCTGTGACAGGCGCCAGGAACATGAGCATCAGGACAAGTATCAAGAGCATGGATTGTGTGGCGAGGCGTTCGGGATGTTTGGCGTGTTCGGCAATCATGCCGAATCCCACGAGTTCAGAAATCATCGCGATAAAGACGAAGGTGCCTTGTCCGATGGACAACAGGCTCTCATTGAAAATCGGGTAGATCTGCGTAAAGTCCTTGTCAGGGGTTGATAACAGGCTCGCCGCAACGCCCAAGAGCATCATGAGTGGCAACAACAACTGCATGGTTCGTCCCATCACCTCGATGCCGGAATGGACGACCCATGCGGCTATCACGAACTCGGCAAACAAGAATACGCCAGGTGGCGTGGTTGGATAGATAACGCCCATGAAGTCTTCGACCACTTTGACGGTCAGTGCAGCAATGATGATAAAGAACAAGATGTAGATGACGCCAACAAACCTTCCCATCCACTTGCCAAATACGGTGATGGCGTGTTCAATCACCGACTCGTCTTGTCCAATGGCAAGTTTCAACTGAATCCACTGAATGAGAATGCCGATAAGACAGCCAATCATCAGCGAAATCCAGGCGTTTCGTCCAGCGAATAGGATGGCTAGGTGGACATACACGAAGTGCCCATATGCCATACTGCTGGCGATCACGATGATGAAAATTTGCATGTTGGACAAGGTGACTTTCACCTTTGATTGATTACTCATGACGCCAACCACGCATGCACAGGTTGTATGGGTCCTTGAATCAAATCAAGGGGGGTAGGAAGCCACGGCGCCAGCAAATAGGTGGCTGTACCCAAGAACCCAACGGTAAATAGGGTTCCGTAGATCATGCGTTCTTTGCGGTTGCCTTCCGTTTTCAGCATTTGATAATCCATCTTGAGGGCCAGGGTCAAGATGATCGCTAAACATAAAATTTTTGCAAACATGCGCGATTTCCCCTCCTGTGACTTGATCGGCGCGGTCAATGCCGGATTGGTGGCCCTGTCAAACCGCTGTTGCGGATTTGCACGTCGACTTCGATGTTGACAGGCGTTTGTCGATAGACCTCGTGCCAGTGATCTCGAATGGCCTTCCAGATGGTCGGATAACGTTTGTCAATTTGGTCGCCAAACCCTAAGGGATCAGCGTCGTAAGTATGTTGCAGCGTGTCCATGGCCGACTGAATTTGTC
This sequence comes from Alicyclobacillus acidoterrestris, assembly GCF_022674245.1. Classification (GTDB taxonomy): domain Bacteria; phylum Bacillota; class Bacilli; order Alicyclobacillales; family Alicyclobacillaceae; genus Alicyclobacillus; species Alicyclobacillus acidoterrestris. Next base: position 2,794,613 of record NZ_CP080467.1, on the reverse strand, counting down.
GAGTTAGTTTTTCGACTAAAGCTTTTCGCAATTTGTTGACGTTTTCCGGGCTGTTTAAATTAGCGGGCGTTCCGTTTTCCGCCACGTCGTATTCGGTGAATACGTGAATCGCGATTTTAGGCTTGCCATGTTCTATTTCGATGGAACGCTTGGTTCGAATCGTGAGCATCCGAGCCGTCAAATGCCCCGGCACACCTGGGATGGTCACTGTCGTGTCGGTACGGTGGATTCGACCATACATCCATAGAAATCCGTCGAGTGTATCGCCGTCGAGCCAACCGACGAGCTTGTCCTGCCGGAAGATGGCGATATGTGTGAGTGCAAATGAATTGTTCATCGCTTCACCATCCTGTGGCGAAGGTTGGATTTTTTCAATTCCCATTACGAACGTGTCCCCGTTTGACACCATCCGTTGGATGAATGTCTTTGCATCCACCTCTGGCAAGGAACCCTGTTGTTCGATTTCTGCAATTGCATCGGCTGGCAACCTGTTGAGTGCGTACGGGACTTGGAGAATTGTCTGTGCAGTATCGTGATACGCGACGACCACGTACGTCCGAAGGCGCGATTGGGGGTTGCGAATCACTTCGTCGACGAGATCGTAGACGCCGTGTTTTGCGTAATTTTCGCCTAACACAATGACGCGGCGCTGGCCCAAGAATAATTTGCGAGACAATCGCTTGCGGATGATGTCCATTGGCTGAAGGATGTCATCGCCCGTGGCTTGCTCGAGCAAGAACGCATCTTCACTGCCTGTTTTTGTCGCTGGCGCCCCGCCGCCGTTCGAGCCCATTTCACTGGCCCGTGCAATCTGTAGGGTTTCTAACACCTTCGGTGGTGCGGACGACATTTCGTCTTCAGGCATCAGGTCAATGCCTGACGCCGACACAATGGCCAGCCGATCAATCTCGGTGGCGTCCCAGCAACCTGTGCACATCAGGCAACTGGCGAGCACTACGATGCAACAGACCATGCGCGGAATCTTGGTTCTCAAATTCATCAGAACTACGACCTCGCACGTTGGCGGCTGGGAAGTCGACGGCTTTTCCGCGTCGCGTTTGACTCACGCCGTGGGTTTGCTTTGCCACTCTCTGCGGGGCGCTGCTGCATGGCCCAACGTGGTGCACGAACGATTGCGTCTTTCATGTCCCGCCAATGAAATGGGATGACAGGTGATAAATAGGGGATGCCCGCTGAGCGCAGAGAACTGAGATGAATAATGACGGCTAGCGTTGTCACGACAATGCCAAATAACCCGAGTGTACCTGCCAAGAGAATCATCGGGAACCGCAACATTCGAAGCGTGATGGCCAAGTTGTAGCGTGGAATGACGAACGAACCGATACCTGTAATCGAAACGACAATGACCATGGGTGCCGAGACGATACCAGCTTGAACTGCGGCTTGCCCGATGACGAGCGCACCGACGATGCTGATAGCGGAGCCCACCGTCTTTGGCAGGCGCACACCTGCTTCGCGCAGCGCTTCAAAGGTAATTTCCATGATCAGCGCTTCAACGACTGCGGGAAACGGTGTGACTTCGCGTGCTGCCGCGATGGAGAGCAGTGCTTTGGTTGGCAGCATCTCTTGGTGAAACGTCGTAATCGCCACGTACAGGGATGGCAGGTACAAGTTAATAAATAAAAAGATAAATCGCAGCGCGCGAATGGCGTTTGCAATCATATAGCGCTCGTAGTAATCCTCAGACGCCTGCATTAATCCCCAAAAGTTAATCGGTAAAATGAGGGCAAATGGGGATCCGTTTGCAAGAATCGCCACCTTGCCTTCGAGCAGTTGGGACACGACGACATCCGGGCGCTCGGTGTTCTGGATTTGTGGAAACGGCGAGTGCGGACTATCTTCGATTAACTCTTCAATGTATCCCGAGTCGATGATGCCATCAATATCAATTCGTTTCAGTCTGGACCGAATCTCGTCAACGAGATTTGACGAGGCAATTCCATCGATGTAGCACAGTGCGACCGTGGTTTTGGTATATCGGCCTAAATCAAAACTTTCAACGCAGAATGCCGTTGAGCGGATACGGGTTCGAAGCAGAGCGAGACTTGTTTGAATATTTTCGTTAAACCCTTGTCTCGGACCTCGAATGACGGCTTCTGTATTCGGTTCTTCAACCGCCCTGTCCGGCGATTTCGCGGCGCTGACTGCAAGGGCCACTGGCTCGTCTTCGACGAGCAGCAGCACGTTCGTTTCCTCTATGACCATCTTGATGGCTTCTTGTAATGTCGCCACTTGTTTCGCGCCGGCGATGTGGACGTACTCTTCAAAGAGCACGCCAAGTGGCAGTCTGTGCGGGTGTTCAATCACACGGTCAACCGCGTGATTTGGCTGTGCTAACGGACGAAGGAGATTGTCATCGATTTCGGCTTTGTCTGTCAGTCCTTGGATATAAATAATGGCTGCAGGGCGGCCGTCAAATATACGAAACTCGCGAAAATGGATGTCCGACGCGTTGGCGAAAATCGACTTGAGGTACGTTAGGTTTACATCGAGTCGTTCTGACAGGCGCATTGGGGAACTGTCGCCTGATTGGGCTTCGATAGGCGGTTGTGGGGCGTGTAATATCGTCCCCTTGGTACTCAGTTTTATGGTCGTGCGTTTACGCGACGCCATCAGAACTTCACCTCGCATCCGGATTACATGTTACTTTTATGGATACCCATAATATGGAGGACTATCCATACAGTTTTGCAGGAATGAGATAGGGAGTGAGACCATTGGAAAACATCGCAGACACCCCAAAACCGCCGTATTACGCGGTGATATTCACGGCCGACAGGACCAATGTCACGGATGGGTACGATGAGATGGCGCGACAGATGGTGGAGATGGTGCAGACACAACCAGGATTTTTAGGGCTTGAAACGGCAGAGTCTGGGGTAGGCATCTTAGTGTCTTATTGGGACTCTTTGGAATCCATCCGGCAATGGCAGCAACATGGCCGTCACCAGGAGGCGCGCGTGCGGGGGCGTACAGAGTGGTACAGCGCGTATAAAACCCGTATCTGCAAAGTGGAACGCGAGTACGGACATCATCATTAACTGGGCGTGATCCATCTGGTGCGGACGGCGAAGAGGGGAGAGGGCTTATTTTGGTGTTGTTATGTTTTATAACATAAACACGGAAATCGTCACGAAGTGCGTTATGTTACTTGACGCAACTGGTTGAGGGTATTTGCGTTCGCAGCATATTGTGGAAGTACAACGACGTGCGCGTAAGGGCGATGCTCTTTTCGGTCGTTTGCAAAATGAACGACGAGGAGAATGTGGAGTGGTGAGACGATTTATTGCGGCGAAACAAAACTTCGCAGGATTGCAAATGCTCGTGCCGGTGCTTGGCGGTCGCACGTTGAAGACTTGTGTCGCCATTCTACTGTCAGTTTTCACAGCGCATTTATGTCACTTGTCGGCGCCGCAGTTTGCCGGGATTGTCGCGGTGCTCGCCGTTCAGCCGTCGGTGCACCGCTCTCTTCGTCAAGGTGCACAGCAGTTGCTAAGTGCCTTGATAGGCGCCGGTGCAGGGGTTCTTTGCCTATCCATATTCGGTCCGCCATCGCTCGTTTTTGCACTGGTGGCGCTGGTCCTGATGGGTTTACACGTGAGGTGGGGATGGACGAATTCGCTGCTGGTCGCCGTCGTGATTTCGCTCAATACCATTGGTTCGCAAGGGATGTCGCATTTACACAGCGGAATCAATCAGATCTGTCTTGTCTCGCTTGGTATCGGCTATGGGAACTTGGTCAATCTCTTGATTAGACCTGCCCACGGGCCGCGCTATGAACAATTGCTCTTACGTAGTCAACGCGAAGTTTTCAGACTACTTCGAACCATTCATAAGGATTTGTCACGAGGGGTTGCCACACCATACGTAGCGTTTCGGCGCCATCTGGACAATGTGCGGATGATGCTCGACGAAGGCAAACGTATTAGTGTGTTGATGCGAGAGGATCACAAGTTTCACCAAGAAACAAACCCGTCCTTCTTGCACGCGTTTCACACCCTGGAGTCGATGGTTGAGCGGATTCGCGATTTGAACAAGTCGTTACAGCGGTTGAACGAAGAACAATCGCAGTATGAACTGACACGCCTTGTTGACGTGTTGATTCGCGTACAGCGTCGGGTGGTTTGGGGGCGGAATTGTCACTTTTCGTTTGTCGATGCGGCGTTTCGGCAGGTCGATGATTACTTCCATACGCGCACGTTACCCGTCGATCACACCGCTTTCATGACGCAAGCCTCGGAGTACCACTTGTTCGTTCATTTGCTGGAGTATTACACCAAACTGAAGGAACTGATGGGGGAACCTTCGAAATCCTATCCACTCGCTGTGCATCATGCACAGAGGAACGCAGGTGCATAGCGAATGACCGAAAGACAAAGGGCGCACATCAAGGGAAAGTGTTCGCCTGTGTTCGACGGAGCGCCCTTTCGTCCGGACTGGAACATTGCTACTGGCAATCGACGCGTTGATTGTTTCAGCAGTGTGTCATGTCGATATTCAATGCACTTGGTACACCGAGATGGAACCGTTTGTCGTTTGCAGTTGAATCTGGCGTAAACCGTCCCCTAAAATACAATGTCCTTGATTGGATCCGCTGGTTTGCCAGTTCACATCCCCGCCAATAGATGCATTTGAGGTGATTGCGCCAATATTTGCGCTTGTATTGGTTGGAATGGATAGAGAAATATGTGCGTTTGAGGTTTTTAGATAGCATTTGCCTTGAATACTTGACGTCGCGTCAATGGCGCCATTGCTGTCCATCACGGTGGTTGTACCGCTGATGTTGTTCAACCGTACAGACGCATTCGATGTCTGGAGGTCGACCGAACCATGAATAGATGCAACTTCCATGGCGCTGTTGTCGTCGCGTGCGGTGACGGAACCGATAATCCGCTTCGCCGTAATTTTGCCGTTTGACGTCTGGAGACTGAGTGAGCCATGGATATCCGATGCCGCAATTGTACTATTTGATGTTTGGACCTTCGCGTCGGCATTCATTCCTTGGATACTGACACCGCCATTAGACGTGCTGATGTCGGTCGTCATGCGATTGGGGATGTTGAGTTCCAAATGAGCAGGTTTCCACGAAGCGTTGAGACCTTGCCATTGGGCATGTGGCTGTTTCAAAATCAGTTTTAACGTGTCCCCATCATTTTCAACTTTCCATTCCGAACGAATGAGTTGATTCGCTTCGTTCTGTGTCTTCTGGTGGAGCGCAGTAAGTTCTCCTGAATACGTCAACGTGTTTCCAGTCGTCCCGTGGATAGTCACATTCGCCACAGGAACTTGGAGTACAACGTGTTTTATTTTGCTTGAGACCAAGACTTTTCCACGAATTGAGCCAAGACTGACGGGTGTGTGCGAAAGATTACCTGTTGCTGCACCAAGCGCTGTTCCAATCGCGCCGATGACAACAAGTGACGTTGCCAAGATGACTAACTTACGGCTCAATTGAAGCGCCTCCCTTTGCAATCTGAATATTGAACTTGAGGTAACGAACCATCCACTGTGTGAATGTCTTTCTCAACACCCAGGATGATGCCATGAACAGAAATAGCCCAATTCCCGACGTGAACAACGTAGCGAAGATAGCGCTCCACCCATATCCTTGAGTAAGGCAATACACGCCGATTAGCGGCGATAATACCAATATCCATGAAGTGAGATAGAGGACAAGGAAGATAGCCATAAATGCGATGGTTGGAGGAAGTACAACCAGGAAGTTGAAGAAACCCAGACTGATACTTGCGGCGGCCGCTCGAAATATCGATGATGCCCTGTGCGTCTTGTCAGCGAGTCCCACGTAATATTCCGCCATAATCGCCTTGGCGACGGTTTTTTGGGTCTCCAAGGCCATTGAGGATAGCGTCTTCGGTTTTACCATGTTCCTTTGCCGCGTGAATGTGCTCCTCATAGTCGGACAGAATTTCTTTTCTATCGGTAGAAGGGAGCTTGCGTAGCAATCTGTTGAGTGCCTCAAGAAATGCTTGAGTGGTCATTGGTTGTCCCCTCCTCGATGATTCGGTTAACGCTTTGATTGTGATGTGGATACCCGAGGCAGAAGGTTTCCCTTATGCGCCGAAGTCTGTAAAATATTCAGTACAGTTCGTGTGAAAATCACGATGAACAAGCTGGACAGAATCAACTGATTGATTCGTATTCGTATTTCCAAAAGTGAATTAACATAAGTACACATAGCCAAGAATGAATGCGCTTACGAAACGGGAAAACATCGTTTGTGGTGATTTGGGTTCTTTTATGCGGGTGGCAGGATGTGGCTTTCACAATCCGACCACATGCAGGACAATCGCGATTGGAGATGATGGACAATGGATGATCGTCAATTTCGTAATGCGATGAGCATGTTTGCAACAGGTATCTCAGTGATTACAACCACCTTGGATTATGATGTACACGGGATGACCGCGAACGCGTTCATGTCCGTCTCCTTAAATCCCAAACTGGTCCTTGTCTCCATCGGCGAACGCGCGAAGATGCATCATTACATCCAGACGACAGGGAGGTATGCTGTCAGTTTTTTGGCGGAGGATCAGCGGGAGATATCGATGACGTTCGCGGGGCAAATGGAGGGACAACGGAGTGTGGAGTTTGATTGGTTCAATGGTCTTCCGGTGATTCGCGACGCGTTAGCTGCTATCTCGTGTGACGTCGTAGATGCACACAAGGCGGGGGATCATACCCTGTTTATCGCAGAGGTGTCCGATGTCCGCTTGGCCACGGGGCAACCATTGTTGTTTTACCAAGGCAAATACAGTCGTGCGCACGCATTTGCTTGATTGTTTCATACGGTCATTTCGGAGTCTAAGGTGAAAGGTTGTGTAACAAAGGTGCGGTCAGACGATTTAACCTTAGATCAGATATACCGTAACATGCACGAAATGACCGAATCGGATGCGGAATATCACCGAATTGTCACGATTCCAACCGTGGCTTTGGGGACGTTGCGCAAGGAGTTGATTTCGACCCTTGGCGCAAAGCGGGCGAAGGGTCTCCTACTGCGATATGGTTGGCATTGCGGTGTTGCAGATGGCCTTAAGATGCAGTTGCTCGCGTGGGATGATGCACGCGAAATGGTGGCAGCAGGACCGCGGATGCACACATTCCACGGGTATTTGGACTCGCGTTTGGTCGTCAACGAGGTGGACTTTGTCAATCAGGTCTTACATGTGGAAGGACATTGGTACAATTCGTACGAAGCGCAGGGACATCTGAACGTGATTGGGGAAAGCGATCAACCGGTTTGCTGGACGATGGTCGGCTACGCCAGTGGCTATTTGTCGACTATCCTCGGGAAAAAGGTGATTGCCAAGGAGACGAAATGTCTGGCGATGGGCGACGACGAGTGCTATTGTGTCTGTCGAACCATCGACGAGTGGAACGGAGAAGTAGATAGCGAGCTCAAGTATTACGAGGATTACAGCGTGGTGGAAGAGCTAGATCACGCATTCGCAAAGCTGACGATTGAACGGAACAACTTAAACAAAGCCTATCAAATCCAGCAGAATTTAATGAAAGAATTGCTGCGTGAGCACCACTTATCGTCTATCGCGAACACATTTTACGATATGACACAGCTGCCTATCTATATTGGAGATCCGAATATGGAAGTCTTGGCCGCCTCTGGTTTATCGACGAAACAACAAATGGCTGTTCGAGACGCTTTTCATACACATCAGAATCGACAACGCCGCACCCAGGCGTCAATCGATTCTGTCACCGGGGCATTCGAAATTCGCGCGGGGGACGGAGTCTGTCTATTGACGCCCCTGTATGCCAATCGGAAAGTGATTGGATACTGTTCCATCTTCTTTGAGCGAGCCATGCCGCAAGAGGTAGATAAGCTCATTTTGGAGCAAGTGGCTACTACGTGTTCGTTGTATCTATTAAACGAGCGATCTCGTTTCGTGACAGAACAGCGCATTCGTGGCGACTTCTTAAACGACATCTTGTCAAAGCGACTAACGGAGGAAGAAATCGGGACTCGAGCATATTATCTGGATTTCCAACTCAATCCCCCGTACTTCGTCGTGGGCATTCACCCTGTTTTTGAAGACATGGCGCCAGATGAGGAATTTCAGTTCTTTGATGACGTGATTAAGAACGTCTCTACGTTTTTGAAAGATAACCGCATCAATGCGTTGACAGGTCGCAAGGCGGACAATATTGTCGTCCTCGTCTCGGAAACTGAGCAGCTCGCCACGGAGACGCAGAAGCGTGAATTTTGTCAGAGGCTACTGAAGCGCTGTAGGATGCGGGAGTGGCCTAGTGCGCTCAGAGTGGGTGTGAGTTCGACGGCGCACGCCATCCAAGAAGTGCAGGAGTTATATGAGGAATGTTTGTCGGCCCTGAAGGTTTCAAATGCGGACGATAACATTCAGTTTTTTGATTTATTGGGCGTTGAGGGCATTCTCTTTCAAAATCTCCACGCGACCGAAAAATTTGTAGAACGGCTCTTGGGCGATTTGATCGCGGTCGACAAAGACAAGAATATGGAACTCATGAAAACGCTTTTTTACTATCTGAACCACGGTTGTAATGTCTATCGGACAGCTCGCGCGATGAATTTTTCCATCAGTGGTCTGCGCTACCGTTTGCAGCGCATACAAGAGATTTTGAAGTGTGACATCAATAAACCGTATGTCGGCAACCAGTTGTATTGTGCGCTCTTGTCCATGATTTCGCTCGGCAAACTGGACGTATGTCTTGTAGGCGACAAGTCGTGACGATTTTGCAAATGCACGAAGAGATGATGCGAAACGGATATTGATTGGGAGGAATATGCGATGACGAACCTGAGTCCTTATCAGTGTTTTGTACACGTTCCGGAGAAAGCCAGTCGAGCGAATCCTTGTCCTGTGATTTTTGCGTTGCACGGTATCGGCTATGATGAACAACATTTAGTGAACCTCTTGGGTGATTTAAAGGAGCAATACATTCTGATTGGCGTCCGCGGGGATCTGACCTATCAAAACGGTTACGCCTATTACTTTTTGAAGGATTACGGCAATCCGGAGCGCGATTTGTTCGATAACAGCATCAGCAAACTCACCCAGTTTATTGAATGGGCCGCTGAAGCGTTCCCAATCGACCGTTCAGCCATGTACCTCATCGGCTTTAGCCAAGGCGCGATTCTGAGCATGAGCCTCGGCCTTGTGCTTGGGGGCACGATTCGGGGAATCATCGCAATGAACGGATACATTCCAGGCTTCGTGAAAGATGAATATCCTACGAAACCACTCCGTGAGACGTCTGTGTTGCTGGCGCATAGCAGCCACGACGAGATCTTTCCGGTCGAGGTGGGGCATGACACGTACGAATATCTGCGACAGCATGCTCGCGACGTGAAGTACGTGGTTTATTCATGTGGCCACGAGGTATCTTCAGAGCATCAGTTTGATGCTGTTCACTGGTTTCAACAACAGCTTGCTGCTGCCGCACAAAGCTGAAAATTCACGGTTGGCGCAGGCAGCGGGACGAGTGCAATCGATGCGCGCAAACGTGATTTTGGAGGCGTAACCAATGGCTCGTACCGTGTCTCCATGGCTGATATTTTCAGTCGCCTTCTCGGCAGGCGTGATCGCGACACTGGTGCAGTTTTCAGTTCCTCCAGTGCTCCCTTTGCTGCAAGCGAGATTTGCGACTCCCTACGCCGAGACGGGCCTGTTCATGTCCCTATTTGCCCTCGCGACGCTGTTGTCTGCTGTGCCCGGTGGATTTGTCGTACAGCGATATGGCGTCCGTGCCGTCGGATTGGTTGGACTTGGCACGATGTTCGTCGGCGTATTGTGTTGCTTTTGGGCCTTTGACTTCACATGGTACCTGATAGGCCGCGTCGTCTGCGGCGTCGGGTTTGGACTCGTCTCCGTCGCAGCGCCCTCGGCAATCGGATCCTTCGTACCACCAGATATGATGAGCATGGCGATGGGGATTTGGTCGACCTGGGTCCCTTTCGGGAGCTTTGTGATGTTTCTGGTGGCTCCGGTCCTGGTCGTACACTGGACATTCGCTTCGTTGTATCTTGCACTGTTGATCGTGTTGGCGCTCGACTGGATCGTGTACGTGGTGTTCATTCCACCTCTGCAGCAGACAGCGGAACGCAGAGCGGGAAGTCAACCCGACGACGCACCGCCTAGGAACAGTTCGATGTGGATGAGACAGTTGAAACGGCCGATGATGTGGTGTCGCTGGAGCATTTGCGTCGTTTACGTTTTGCTTCTTTGCATTTAGTACGTGGATCTCGACCTACCTCGTCGAGTCGTCGATGTCGTTGACTGCCGCAGCCCGAATTCCGCTCGTGGCTGCGTTGTTCACCATCATGAGTAATTTATACTCGGGTGCGTTACTCAAGCGTGTGGGCAATCAACTGCTACTCTTTCTGCTTCCACCGCTCGTGATGGCGCTCATGTGGCCGATGTTTATGCTGAAAGTCACCGTCGTATCGTATGTATGTGCTGCGGTAGTTGGCGCGGTTGGCGGTGTTCTGCCCACCATTGTCTTTGCAGCTGCGCCACGGCTAGCGGTATCGAAAGGGACAATGGGTATTGCGATGGCCATTGTGATTGTGGGAGAAAACGCCGGCATTCTCGTTGGCCCCGAGCTATTCGGTGTGATGCGGGGGATGACTGGCCACTTTGTCCTGCCTTTTTGGATGCTGTTTGCCGTCGGTCTAATCGGTGTGTTGTTCAGCTTATCCATTTGGCGATCCGGCGTGTTTCAACTAGCCCCGAGCCATGAAGAAGCACTTGACGCGAATGTATCGAATCAGTTGCCCCTTTGAGCTCCCTTCGCATGGAATCGCCTTCTGCAATGGATAAAGGCTTCGGGGGCAAAGATTTCTTGCCCCGCGAAGCACCATGGGTGTATCAACCACCGTAAAAGAGGCCGGTTTCCTGTAAGGTCATCGGGGAGCCTGAGCGGTGAACGCCAGCGTCGACGACTTCGCCGATGTATACGACATGGTCCCCTTGGTCATATTCATGGACGACTTTGCATTCAAACCAGGACAAGGCATCCTTGAGAATCGGGCTGCCAGTGGTTTGAGTGTAAAATTCTACGTCTCCGAACTTGTTTCCGACGCGTGAAATCGGTTTGAAAAATGCGAATGCCAAGTCCTTTTGACCACTTTCCAATACATTGACTGAGAACACGCCGCTGTCGTGAATGCCGTCACTAGAAGCGGTTCCTTTTTTCGCCGCAATGGCGACCAGCGGTGGAGAGAAGGACGTTTGGGTCACCCAGTTGCCAGTGAACGCATTGACGTCTTCGCCCAATTTGGTACCAATGACATATAAACCATAGGAAATGCCGCGAAGTGCTGTCTTTTTTGCCTGTTCGTCCATCTGGATATCTCCCTTCTGATACGAATTGAATTGCAAGCCATCCACTTCAGTTATATGATATCGAATTTTCAGTTTGGTTTAAACCGACGGGGATTGCGTGACGGTGGTAATTTGCCATTTCACGCCGTACTTGTCCTGAAGTCGACCGAATAAGGTTCCCCAGAATTGTTTTTCAAGTGGCATGATGACCTGACCGCCTGCGGATAGTTTTGTGAAAGCCTCGCGCGCCTCATCATCAGAATCGAATTCAAGGGTTAAGTCAAAACTGGCCTTGTGTTCCATAGATCGGTTTGTCACGTCAGCGATGTAGAATTGCACACCCGCAGCAGTAAACGCCATATGAATGATTTTATCCTTCATGGATTCGTCTGTACCTGGGGCATCGCCATATGTCCTTTCCTGCTGAATTTCTCCACCGAGGGCGGCGATGTAAAAGCTGGCCTGTTCGCGTGCGTTTTCGGAATAAAAGTAAGGTGTTAGTTTTGCCATATGCTTGAACCTCTCTTCAAGAGAATTTTAATTCCATCATACGTCACAGACTTGGTTGCGGGGAGTATAGAAAAAACGCCTGTTATAGCATAGGACAGAATGACCCGGACAATACCACAGAAGGATTATTCTTGTCTCTGCCGAATACGCTATGGTGAGTACAATTTCATAGGATTGCATCTAGGTGCCCTTTCAAGGGATAACAGGGAATCGGGTGAAAGTCCCGAGCGGTCCCGCCACTGT